>JALEGX010000070.1 GCA_022763485.1 Paracoccaceae bacterium
ATGGTGTCAAAATCCAGTCACGGCTTTGTGCCATCACCAAGCGAACCCAAATCAAGAGGACACCCGATATGAGCGAGATTCTGGAACAGGCCGCAGCCGCCCTGAACGAAAAGCTGGGTGGCGGTTTTGACGCCTCCGCCAAATTTGCAATCAGTGACCTGGGCGCGATCGTGCTGGACGCCGATGGTGCACGGATCAGCGATGACGACGCCGATGTCACCCTGTCCGCCGATGCCGAAACCTTCCAGTCGATCATTTCCGGCGAACTGAACCCGACCAGCGCCTTCATGACCGGCAAGCTGTCGGTGGACGGGGACATGGGCATCGCCATGAAGCTTGCGTCGGTCCTGGCCTGATGTCGCTGACACCGGCCCCGTTTCTAGCCGACGTGGCCGGTGGCCCCGAAGGCGGTCGTGCCTACTGGCTGACCACTTCTGACAAGATGCGCATCCGGGCGGCGGTCTGGTCGCCCGAAGGTGCCGACCGCGGCACCGTTCTGCTGTTCCCCGGCAGAACCGAATATATCGAAAAATACGGCGACAGCGCCAAATCCCTTGCCGAACGCGGGTACACCGCCGTAGCCGTCGACTGGCGCGGACAGGGGCTGGCCGATCGCATGTTGCCCGACCGCCGGTTGGGACATGTCGAAAAATTCAGGGATTTTCAAAAAGATGTGGCCGCCGTCGTTGAAATGGCACTGGCGCTGGACCTGCCGCGTCCCTGGCATCTGATCGGACATTCCATGGGCGGGGCCATTGGCCTGCGCGCCCTGTTTGAAGGGCTGCCGGTCGCCTCCAGCTGTTTCACCGGCCCCATGTGGGGCATCGCGATGGCCCCCGCCATGCGCCCGTTTGGCGAATTCATGACCTATGTCGGTCCCTGGCTGGGCCTGCGCAACCGGATCGTGCCGACCACGGCGATAGAAGGCTATGTGCTGTCCAACCCGTTCGAGGACAACCAGCTGACCACCGATCCGGACATGTTCCGCATGATGCAGGACCAGCTGAAAGCCCATCCCGACCTTGTCCTGGGAGGCCCGACGGTCAACTGGCTGAGCGAAGGGGTCAAGGAATGCCGGGCGCTGGCGCGCAAGCCCTCTCCCGACCTGCCTTGCCTGACCTTCCTGGGGACCAACGAACGGATTGTCGACACCCCTGCCATCCATCGCCGCATGGGCATCTGGCCCAAGGGACGGCTGGAGATGGTCGAGGGCGGCGAGCATGAGGTGCTGATGGAACCCCCCGAAATCCGCAATCGGGTCTTTGACCAGATGGCCGAGCTGTTTCAATCCCAGACCGCCTGAGGACGGACGTGCTGCGGACATGGCTTGTACCCTGTGCAGCCCCGACTTAGATGTGAGGCAACGCACTAAAAGAGGTACTCCATGTTCCAGCTTCCGTTTCCCGTTCGTGATGCCAATGCCGCATCCGGTTCCGATGGCCTGGGCAATCTCCCCGAATGGGATCTGACCGATCTCTACAGCGCTGATGACGCGCCGGAACTGGTCCGTGACCTGGACTGGCTGGAACAGGAATGCGCCGCTTTCGCCGCAGACTATGAAGGCAAGCTGGCCGATCTGGACGCCGAAGGCCTGCTGGCCTGCGTGCTGCGCAACGAAAAGATCAACGGCATCGCCGGGCGGATCATGTCCTATGCCGGGCTGCGCTACTACCAGCTGACGGTGGATGCCGAACGCGCAAAATTCATGGCCGACTGTCAGGAGAAGATTACGATCTTCACCACTCCGCTGGTGTTCTTCACCTTGGAAATCAACCGGTTGGACGACGAAGTTCTGGCAAACCACTTCGCCGCGAATGCCGATCTGGCGCGTTATGAGCCGGTGTTCCGCCGGATCCGCGCCATGAAGCCCTACCAGCTGAGCGATGAGCTGGAGAAGTTCCTGCATGATCTGGGCGTGGTGGGCGACGCGTGGGAACGTCTGTTCGACGAAACCATCGCTGGGCTGTCCTTCACCGTGGACGACGAAGAGCTGAACATCGAAGGTACGCTGAACCTGCTGACTGAACAGGATCGCGCCACCCGCGAAGCCGCGTCGCGCGAACTGGCGCGGGTCTTTGCCGACAACATCAAGACCTTTGCACGGGTTCACAACACACAGGCCAAGGAGAAAGAGATCGTCGACCGCTGGCGCGGTATGCCCTCGGCCCAGACCGGACGCCACCTGTCGAATGACGTGGAACCCGAAGTGGTTGAGGCGCTGCGCGAAGCCGTTGTTGCCGCCTACCCCAAACTGTCGCATCGCTATTATGAGCTGAAGCGCAAGTGGCTGGGTCTGGACGTGATGCAGGTCTGGGACCGCAATGCCCCCTTGCCGATGGAAGACACCCGCACCGTGGCCTGGGACGCGGCGGAAAAGACCGTCATGGACGCCTACAATGCCTTTGACCCTCGCATGGGGGAAATCGCGGCGCCCTTCTTCTCGAAGGGCTGGATCGATGCCGCGGTGAAGCCCGGCAAGGCACCGGGTGCCTTTGCCCACCCCACTGTGACCGACGTGCACCCCTATGTGATGCTGAACTACCTGGGCAAACCCCGCGACGTGATGACCCTGGCGCATGAGCTGGGCCATGGCGTGCATCAGGTTCTGGCCGCAGAACAGGGTGAGATGCTGTCCTCAACCCCGCTGACACTGGCGGAAACCGCATCGGTGTTTGGCGAGATGCTGACCTTCCGCAAGATGCTGGACGCGGCCGAAACCCAGGAGCAGCGCAAGGTGCTGCTGGCGGGCAAGGTCGAGGACATGATCAACACCGTGGTGCGCCAGATTGCCTTCTACGACTTCGAATGCAAGCTGCACGCCGCCCGCCGCGAAGGTGAACTGACCCCGGATGACATCAATGCGATCTGGATGAGCGTTCAGGCCGAAAGCCTTGGCCCCGCATTCGAATTCATGGAGGGGTATGAAACCTTCTGGGCCTATATCCCGCATTTCGTGCACTCGCCCTTCTACGTCTACGCCTATGCCTTTGGGGATGGCCTGGTGAACGCGCTCTATTCGGTCTACGCCGAGGGCGGCGAAGGCTTCGAAGACAAATACTTCGACATGCTGCGCGCCGGTGGCTCCAAACACCACAAAGAGCTGCTGGAACCCTTCGGGCTGGACGCCTCTGATCCCAAGTTCTGGGACAAGGGGCTGAGCATGATCTCTGGCTTCATCGACGAATTGGAAGCGATGGAAGCGTGATCACCCTCCGCCCGCTGGACAGAAATGATGCTGATCAGGTCGCCGACCTGCGCGTGCGTCCTGATCAGGAACAATTCGCGGGCACCGTGGCCGAAGCGCTGTCCGAACCGGCTGAGCGCTTCGACCTGCATATGATCCTGAAGGATGCCGACCCGATCGGCATCTTCAAAATCGATCGGCAATACGCGCTGGACTATCCCTTCGCCGCGGCGTCTGATCTTGGCCTGCGCGCGGTGATCATGGACCACCGGGTGCAGGGTCAGGGCTATGGCACAGCTGCCATGGCCGCGCTGAAGACCTACCTTCCCACCCGGTATCCAGACGCGACAAATGTTGTTCTGACCGTCAACTTCCGCAATCGGGTCGCCGTTCATGTCTATCGCCAGGCGGGGTTTGTCGACACGGGTGAGGTCTGGCCACACGGACAGGCCGGTCCGCAGCACATCATGAAGGCCGCTCTGGCCTGAATTTCTCAAAACCTATTTCGCGTCGCCTACTGACTAAACAGGGATTGGTGATCCAGTCATTTTGCGGCCCTTGATATTTCCGACTATTTAAGTCAGATAAAGAGAAATCGCCCAGCTCACATCCGTTTCGATTCGCCCGGCAGCACCCCAATGCACCCACCCCAAGGGTGCCAGCCAGAGGCGGACGAGATGACCCGTAAGCAGGATAGCGAAAACCCAAGGCAAAACCGGCGCTGGCCGCGCCTGCCGGGATCGCAACAGGACAGGCCCCAATGCGGCCGACCGCAGAAACCCAAAGACACCCTGTTGGACGAGGCGGGTTTTGATCAGGTCGAAACCGTTTGCCTGACCCTTGCGCGGCTGTTTTTCGTGACCTTCGCAACCCCGGCAAGTCAAAGCTGGATGCGAGCATTTCAAGAGGCCGAACAGGCGCTCCCCGGCCTTGATGGGCGTGGCATCGGGTTTCAGGTGCTGGACGTGCTAAAGGCAATCCGCAGCAGCCGACGTTCGGTGTTCATGTATTCGAACCCGGATTGCCCCGGATGCCAGCGTATCGTGACCGAGCATGAGTTCCGCCTGATCTCTGCCCTCTCCGCCCTGCGGCGGGATCAGAAACAATATGCACAGATGCAGCTGATGCTGCTGTGCGAAGGGAACCCGACCGGCGTCGCGCTCAGCCGGATGGCTCAGCTGGCGCGCGCCCTGCCGTGTGTTGAGAGCCCAACCTCTGCCGCCCAGGATCAGAGGCTCCACTCATGAAACAGACACTGGTCAATCTTCTGGTGGCAAGTGACGCCGCCCGCCATTTCGGCTGTGCGCTGAACCCGCGTTTGAAACAGGCGCTGGAAGCCGACCTGCGGTTTCCGGTCAAGGCCGCGTCCCCGCAGCCCAGACATCCGGTTGATCCGTCCACTTTTGCCGAGAATATCGAACCCTTGCGCGCTCTTGCACCAACCCAACAAAGGACCGAAGCATGAAACAAAAGGTCACAGCGCTGTCGACAGCGGACATTTCCGAGCTTTCGGCATTGGGGCTGGATGAGTTTGAGCGTGGGCTTCTGGTCCTGTCGCGCCACTTCCTTTCGGGATACGAAACCTACAACACCAAGGCGTGGAACTCGGCCTATATCATCGCCGTTGAACGCTGGGGCGAGCGGATTGGGTTGCCCGTGGCCTTTGCCGTGATGAAGCTGATCGAGGCGCTTTCGAAAACCCGGACCGATGGTGTTTCATATCTGGATCCGCTGCGGATCGAGTATAAATCCGTCGTCACCGATGACGAAGCCGCGTTGATGACGATGCTGCATCACATGCGCCGGGACGCGACGGCCCCCGCGCGTGACGCGGTGGAGGCCTTGTGTGCCGGTGTCTTGGAGCCAAATGTCATCCGTGCGGGTCTCAGCCTGGCGGCCCGGTTTTCCTGCGGCGCGCCAAAATCACAATTTGCAGAGCCCGCGCCCCGGCTGTCAGTGGTTGCGTAGCCCCTCCTGCATCGAAATTGGTATCTTCCAGCTGGAGGGCCAACAGTTTTCACTCGATTTTTGAACCGCATTCTGCTCTGCTGATCCTGCATTTTATTAAGGAAACAGAGATGAAGCTTTTCAAAACCCTCGCAGGCGC
Organism: Paracoccaceae bacterium; assembly: GCA_022763485.1. Taxonomy (GTDB): domain Bacteria; phylum Pseudomonadota; class Alphaproteobacteria; order Rhodobacterales; family Rhodobacteraceae; genus Aliisedimentitalea. Next base: position 5,292 of record JALEGX010000070.1, read on the forward strand.
TGCGCTTGCGCTGACTGTGACACTTGGCGCCCTGACCACGGCTGCCATTGCCGAACCGGACAAGAAAAACAAGCTGAGCGGTCAACAGGTTACCGCGCTTTATTCCGGCAAGACCTGGATCTGGAGCGAAGGCGCGTCCTATTGGGGCAAAGGTGCTGAGTTCCAGGGCATCTGGAAAGACTCCGTCGCCATCGGAAAATGGTATGCCACCAATGGCGGACAGCTTTGCTATGAGGCGACCTGGTACTCCGCAAGCAGCAAGAAGCCTGTCAAACGGTGCTGGCTACATGTCACTGACAGCAAGGGCGTTCTGTGGAAACAGGACCTCAAGACCAAGGATTGGTACAAACCCAAGACAGAGTTTGCAGAGCGCGTGAAGTCCGGCAACAAGATCAAGGGCAAGGTGCGCAAGGCGCGCAAACGGCTGGGCGTCTGACCCAAGCACTCCCCCGAAAACACGGCCGGGGCCATCTTGCGTGGCCCCGCAGCGCGCTCACTTCAGTTGGCTGTCCTTCGATCCCCGTCGGTTGATCCCGCCGCGGGACTGAAAGGCACTGTCGCGCTCCTGCTGGCATTCAATGCACAGCTTCACGCCGGGGATCGCCTGTCTGCGCTTCTCCGGAATGGGTTCTTCGCATTCGGCGCAATGGGTCAGGCTTTCGCCGACCTTCTGGCGGTTCTGGGCCTTCATCCGCGCCAGCTCATCATTGACCGAGGCTTCGATCTGTTCGTTCACCGCACCGTCCTGTGCCCAGCCTCCTGCCATGGTCCCCTCCGCAAGCGTTCAAGTCAGGCCAGGGAGAGTGCCACAGAGCAGCGGCCCTGCAAAGGGGTGTCACGTCATGCTTTGCGCCAGCGCCGGGCTGCCATAGCCTGTGACCAGCATTTACCTTGGGGGATTTTTCATGCGGGTTTTCGGAAAATGGCTGGGGCGGATACTGGCCCTGCTGATCTTTGTGGCCGGGTTGTTCTTCACCCTTGCGCCGGGCTACGTGGAAAGCAGCCGCAACGTGGTGACGCCGCATGACCCCTACCCCGTCAGCGCCGCGGCGAAGGCATTGCATCAGGACCTGCTGATCGGTGATTGGCATGCCGATCCCCTGTTGTGGAACCGGGACCTGTCCCAGCGCGGCAATCGCGGCCATGTCGACGTGCCACGCCTGATCGAGGGCAATGTGGCCTTGCAGGTCTTCACCGCCGTGACGAAATCGCCGGCCGGACAGAACTATGACCACAATGAAACCGACGCGATGGACAATATCACCCTGCTTGCGGTGGGCCAGCTCTGGCCAGTGCGCACTTGGGGCTCGCTCTACCAGCGCGCCTTGTTCCAGGCCGAAAAGCTGCACACTTTCGAAGAACGCTCGCAGGGACAGCTGCGGATCATCCGCAGCAAAGCCGATCTGGAAGCGGTCTTGGCCGACAAGGCCGCGGGACAGAGCATTGTGGGCGGCATTCTGGGCATCGAAGGCGCACACCCGCTGGAGGGCAAGATCGAAAACCTGCAGGGCTTGCAGGATGCGGGCTATCGCCTGATCGCGCTGCAGCATTTCTTTGACAACGAATTGGGCGGCTCACTACACGGGACCGAAGACCACGGTCTGACCCCGTTTGGCCGTGAGGTTGTGATGGCTGTTGCGGAGCGTGGACTGATCCTGGACATCGCCCACTCCAGCGTTCAAGTGGCGCGCGACGTGCTGGCCCTGACCGACATTCCCGTCGTTGTCAGCCACACCGGCATCCATTCACACTGCCCGGTCAAGCGCAACTATCCCGATGCCCTGATGCAGGAGATCGCCGCCACTGGCGGGGTGATCGGCATCGGCTATTGGGCGGATGTGACCTGTGACGACAGCCCCGCTGGCATTGCAAAGACCATCAAGGCCGCGATTGACGTTGTCGGTGAAGACCACGTCTCGCTGGGGTCGGATTTCGATGGTTCGGTCACAACGGCCTTCGACACCTCCGAACTGGCCGCGTTGACCCATGCGCTGTTGGAGATCGGGCTGACGGACACGCAGATCCGCAAGGTGATGGGTGAAAACATGATCCGCGTCCTGCACGCACGACTAAACTGAACAGGAAAAGACCGATGTCCCTTCTCTCGATGATCCTTGTGGCGCTGATCGCGCTGCTGCACCTCTATATCGCGTGGTTCGAAATGTTTGCCTGGGAAACCCGTGGTCCCAAGGTCTTTACCATCTTTCCGAAATCGCTCTTTGCGCCGACCAAGGTGATGGCCGCCAATCAGGGGCTCTATAACGCGTTTCTGGCCGCCGGGCTGCTCTGGTCGCTGCTGATCGGCGATGCGGCCTGGGCGGTGAATGTGGGCCTCTTCTTCTGCGGATGCGTGCTGGTTGCCGGACTCTATGGCGCAGCAACCGCATCAAAGCGCATCCTCTATGTGCAGGCCCTGCCCGCGCTGCTGGCGGTTCTGTCCCTGCTGCTGACCTGAACGAAAAAGCCCTGCGGATCCGTCTGGACCCGCAGGGCTGTGTTCATCTGTCTCTGATCCCCGATCAGTTGGCCGAGATCATGCCTTTGGCCATCGCCAGTTCCCGCATCTTCTTTTGCAGTTTCTCAAAAGCGCGGACCTCGATCTGGCGAATACGTTCACGGCTGACGCCGTATTGACCGCTCAGGTCTTCCAGCGTCATCGGGCTGTCGGCCAGACGGCGCTGGGTCAGGATATCCTTTTCCCGATCATTCAGCACATCCAGCGCTTCGGCCAGCAGCTCACGACGTGACTCCAGCTCATCACGCGCCTCGTAATCACCCGCCTGATCGGCATCTTCGTCTTCCAGCCAATCCTGCCACTGCATGGTGCCTTCGCCTTCGGAGCCGACCGTGGCATTCAGCGACGCATCGCCACCGGACATGCGGCGGTTCATGCTGATCACCTCATCCTCGGTCACGCCCAGATCATTGGCGATCTGCTTGACGTTCTCGGGGCGCAGGTCGCCTTCTTCCAGGGCGCCAATGCGGGCTTTTGCCTTGCGCAGGTTGAAGAACAGTTTCTTCTGCGCCGAGGTCGTGCCCAGCTTCACCAGCGACCAGGACCGCAGGATGTATTCCTGGATCGAGGCGCGGATCCACCACATGGCATAGGTCGCCAGACGGAAGCCCTTTTCCGGGTCGAACCGTTTGACCGCCTGCATCAGGCCCACGTTGGCCTCGGAAATCACTTCGGCCTGCGGCAGGCCGTAGCCGCGGTAGCCCATGGCAATCTTTGCCGCAAGGCGCAGGTGCGATGTCACCATCTTGTGTGCCGATTGCGTATCCTGCTCTTCGACCCAGCGCTTGGCCAGCATGTATTCCTCTTCCGGTTCCAGCAGAGGAAACTTGCGGATTTCCTGCAGATACCGGTTCAGACCGCCTTCGGGAGAAGGTGCTGGAAGATTTGCGTAGTTGGCCATTCGGAGTGTCCCTCCCCAATGTATAAGGACTTAACATAGCGTCATATGGGTAAGCGCTAACACCGTTTCAAGTGGTCCTGTGATTTTCTCCGAAATAAATCCCGAGTGAAAGCGTATGAAACCGAATTTCACAGAAATGTGCGGTTTCTTGCGCGTTCAGGTTGCCGGCGCCGCAAGCGCATCCAGCAGGCTCTGCATGTCTTCCGGCAAGGGTGCTTCAAACCGCAGGGATTCACCGGTGACCGGGTGTTCGAACCCCAGAACCGCGGCATGCAGGGCCTGACGCGGGAAATTGCGGACGGCCTCCTGTGCCGCTTCCGGCAGGGCTTTGGCTGCCAGCTTGCGCTTGCCGCCATAGACCGGATCCCCGATCAGCCCGTGCCCGGCATGGGCCATATGCACCCGGATCTGATGGGTGCGCCCGGTTTCCAGCCAGCATTCCACCAGTGCCGCCACCGCGGGCGAACCAAAGGGGTCAACAATCCGCACCCGTGTCACCGCATGACGGCCACCGTGGAACAGCACCGCCTGTCGCTGGCGATCCGTCTTGTGTCGAGCCAGCTGCGTGGTGATCTTCAGGATGTTGCCCGGCTCGAAGCTGGTGCCCTTGATCCCGCGCAGACGCGGATCATTGGCATCGGGAACCCCGTAACAGACCGCGCGATAGTAGCGTTCAACCGTATGCGCCTCGAACTGGGCGGCCAGCCCCTGATGCGCGGCATCCGATTTGGCAACCACCAACAGCCCGCTGGTTTCCTTGTCGATCCGATGCACAATCCCGGGCCGTTTCACCCCGCCCACCCCCGACAGGTCATCGCCGCAGTGGTGCAGCAACGCATTGACCAGCGTGCCCGAGGGCGAACCGGGCGCAGGATGCACGACCATGCCCGCAGGTTTGTTCACGACGATCAGGTCACTGTCTTCGAACACGATGGTCAGCGGGATATCCTCGGGGCCGATATGGCTGTCTTCGGCCTCTTCCACGTGGATTGAAATAACTGCCCCTTCGGCCACTTTGGCCTTGGGGTCGGTGATCACCGTCCCGTCGACCTGCATCGCCCCTTCGGCAATCAGCCGCGCCAGTCGGGTGCGTGACAGCGCTGCAGCCTCTGGCACATCGCGCGAAACCGCCTTATCAAGGCGCGCAGGCGGGTTTTCCGCGATCACGAATTCAATCTGACGGGTAGCCATGTCCGATCCTTCCACGCCCGAGCTTCCTGAACCACCGCAGCTGAGGTTTCTGCGACTGTTGGTGACCACGCTGACCGTGGTGATGATTGGTGGGCTTCTAGTCGTGATCGGGCTGCTTGTCACCCGTCTGAACGCAGACGACATTCCCCTGCCCGCTGAGATCAACCTGCCCGACAGTACCACGCCCGAAGCGGTCACCATTGGCGCCACCTGGATCGCAGTGGTCAGCGGCGATCAGATCCTGATCCTGGACCGCGAAAGCGGACGGCTGCGGCAGACAATCGAACTGGAGCGGCCCACCCCATAAAGCAGGGCTTGGAATAAGCAAGTTTTTGCCGATTTTTTGCAGCCCTGCTCTATTTCCCGATCAGAGGCCCAGCCGAATATTGCGACGGCTCCAACTTCCGACTACGCCTTTCATTTAAGGGTTCATTTGTGCAGGACTGTCACATTATTTCGAAGTGCTTCTGACACAACCAGAACCGGCATTCGGTATGGATTTGGAAAAGGAAAATTAGATGACCCAGATTTCCGGGACCAATGGCAACGATAATTTGATCGGCACCAGCCGAAACGAATTGATTTTCGGTCTGGATGGGGATGACACAATCGTGGGCTGGGCTGGCGACGATACCATCAACCCCGGCGCTGGCAACGATGTGGTGCAGGCCCGGGATGGCGACGATCTTGTCTATGCTGAAATTGGCGACTCTTTCGTCGACGGTGGCAGGGATACAGACACTGTAGTGTTCGATTTTGCGTCAACCGAAATCACTGACATCACGGTTGCCCGTTTCCGGTTGTCCGTTCCCTATGACCTGACGATTTCGACAGCCGAAGGCAGCGTCCGTGTCTTTGCGTTCGAGTTCTTTCGTTTCACGGACACCAACGTCACAGCAGCAGACGTGTTGACCCTGGGCAACGCGCAGGGCGGCGGTATGAATGACACGCTGTCCGGCGATGACAATGGCAACCTGCTCTTGGGACTAGATGGCTTTGACCAAATCTCTGGCCTGGGCGGGCCGGACACACTTCATGGTGGCAACCAGAATGACACGCTCTACGGCGGTGCGGGAAATGACCTCCTTTATGGTGAATTCGGCAGTGACCACGTTTCTGGCGGGGACGGCCAAGACAGCCTCTATGGCGGCGGCTCACGGGACTATCTCACCCCGGGAGAGGGGATCGACTATGTTGATGGCGGCGACGGAATTGACACGGTAATCTTGGATTTCGCATCAACCGACGTCAGCATTGCGCGCCTTTTTTCCGAAAGCCACAGATCCGACTTTCGACCGAGCAAAATTCGCTTGAGTACGCCGGACGGTGAGGAGCTTTTTAGGGACGTTGAATACTACCAGTTCACGGATGCTCGGCTGAGCTTCGCAGCTGTCAAGCAACTGAAAAGCAATTATATCGGAACGAACGGTGATGACGTGCTTCTGGGGTCGGAATTGGCGGGCGATGTGATCTTTGCCTGGGAAGGCGACGATATCATCCAGCTCTCAAGGGGACCTGATACGATTGGTGGCTGGACTGGCTTTGACACCATCCGCGCCGTCTCATCGGCTGGCATCGGCGTGGTTGTCAATCTCGAAACCGGAATAGTGAGGTCTTGGCAGGATTACTACAATGCCAGACTCTATTCGATCGAAGCGGTCGAGGGGCACACAGGCAACGACCACCTGACAGACAGCCGCTTTGACAACCTGCTGGATGGACAAGACGGAAATGATACCTTCCTCCTACGCTACGGTGGCACCGACACGGTGGACGGCGGCATTGGAGTTGATACCCTCTATTACACATTCGCCGCCAACGCCGGCGACTTGCATGTCTCTTTGATGGATGAGCGCGGCTATGCCGGGCACGCCGAGGGCGATGTCATCCGCAATATCGAAAACCTGTATGGCAGTTTCGGGGATGACACGCTTGTCGGCGATGACGACGACAACCTGCTGGACGGCTATGCCGGCAGCAACGTCCTGACCGGGATGGGCGGCGATGACACCCTCATCGGCAGTGCCTATCGCGATGACATTGCCGTCTACAGCGGCACGCGGGACGACTACTCGATCGAACAGTCGAGCAACGCCGCATACGAATTTGTCGTGCGCCATACGGCAGCGGGTGGAACCGACGGCACCGACCACCTGCTGAACATCGACATCCTGCGCTTCGCCGATGGCGATCTGCTGCTCTGAGCCCTCTGCACAAAACGCGCGCCGCCTCTTCATACCGGGCGGTGCGTCTGCGGTGGGTTGAACTGAAACCGCCCTGTTCGTGCCCACGAGCGGGGATTGACCTTATGTCACGACACGCGAAGACACCCTTCATTTTTACGATGTTCTGGGGCAGACTGAGCTGAGATAGATCTGATTTTTCGAGGTTTCTGTGTCGTAAGTCTGATTTGTCCAAACGCGTTTTTTTCGGGAATTAGAATATGGGACAATTAATCGAAGCCGTTGGCCGTACCACCGTTCTCAATGGAGGAGACGGAAACGATACGCTGATTGGCAACGCCTTCACCAGTAGCTTCGTTGCTGGCGCCGGAAACGACCTGATCCAGTCATCACAAAGACAAGGCATGATCCTGGGGGGAGCTGGCGAA
>JALEGX010000071.1 GCA_022763485.1 Paracoccaceae bacterium
CGCCCGCCCGGGGCCGCCCCCCCCCCCCCCGGGCCCAAGGTTTTCGACAGCATCTCTGATGCGGAGAAAAGCGCGGGAGACCGCCCTTGCCGGGTTGCTCAATATGCAACACAAATCCCCCGACACCCCTTCCGCCTGTAACGGATCCACAAAATTGCCTCAATTCCATGCTCTTCTGGCTCACAGAAAAACCAATCGGAGCAACCGAAAACAGCGATCATTGAGGAGAAGAACCATGTTGAGCATCAAATGGGCCATCGGGAAATTCAGCAAACCGACCCACCCCTGGAACCGGGACGGGCGACCTGAACCCAGTTGGGAGCGTCTGGAGCGCGATGATTTCGACCTGGATCAGATTTTTGAACGCTTTGCCACCAGTCCCGACGTCCCCGCGCGCATGTTGAAGATGGCCGGGCTCTTCGGCCTCAGCCGCCAGCAGATCGCCCACCCCAACAAGGACGCCGCGCTGATCGTGAAACGCTGCAACAGCTGTCCGGTTGCCCGCATCTGCTTCAAGACGCGCGATGGCAAGGACCGCGACACCCCGGGCTTCAAGCATGAGCGCTGCCCCAATCTGGAAGCCTACCGTGAAAAGGCCTCCCGGTCGGACCACCGCACGCCGATCCGGCATCAGCTGCACTGACGGCCAACAGGCCTCTGTTCCCGTAGCGCCGCCCCAAGAAAGGCATTTGACCCCTGCCTTGGGACGGGATACCTCTGGAGCGCCCCGAACAGACAGGATCTTTCACCCCCGCTATGCAGGTCGTTTTTCACACCGGTTCCCATTGCACCAGCGAAGACCTGCTGATGAAGTCCCTGCTGCAGAACAAGGATGCCTTTGCCAAGCTGGGGATCGCCCTGCCGGGGCCGGGCCGGTATCGGGAGCTTCTGAAACAGACCTGCCGGGCGCTGGACTACAACAAGCCCTCGGACGATGCGCGCGACGTGCTGCTGGACGCCATTCTGGATGAGGAAGTGGCCGACCGGGTGCTGCTGTCCAGCGCGCCGATCCTGGCCAGCCGCAACTACACGCTCAGCGAAGGCCAGCTGTATCCCAATGCGGGGCTGCGCATTTCGCAGCTGCAGCAGCTGTTCAAATATGACCAGCTGGAAGTGTTCATGGCGATCCGCAACCCGGCGACCTTCCTGCCGGAGGTGATGGCCAAGGTGCCGCCCGAGCTGAAAGCCCAGGCCCTGGCCGAAACCGATCTGACCGAGCTGAAATGGTCCGACACGATCACCCAGATCCGGCATCACGCTCCGGACGTGCCGGTGACCGTCTGGTGTTACGAGGACGCTCCGCTGATCTGGGCCGAGATCATTCGCGAAATGGCCGGGCTGAACCCCGGCGAGAAGATCAAGGGCGGCTTTGCCCTGCTGTCAGAGATCATGACCAAGGAAGGCATGAAGCGGTTCCGCACCTATCTGCACGAAAAGCCGTAAATGCCGGTGGTGCAGAAACGCCGGGTCATGGGCGCCTTTCTGGACAAATTCGCCATCGATGACATGGTCGAGGACGAGCTGGATCTTGAAGGCTGGACCGAGGAGCTGGTGGACGAAATGACCGAGCGCTACGAGGAAGACACCTACGTCATTCAGCAGATGCCCGGCGTCAATCTGATCGCTCCATGATCGCGGGCGGACGCCTTGCCCGCCTGTGCCCCCGAGCTGCGGGGGACGCATGACCCTTTCTGTCAGACTGCACCATCGCATCGGCCAGCTGGATCTGGATCTGGAATTTGACGCGCCGCAGGGGGTGACGGCCCTCTTCGGCCGATCCGGCAGCGGCAAATCCACCATCGCAAACGCCGTGGCCGGGCTGATGCGGCCGCAGGGCGGGCATATCGCCAGCAACGACCAGACCCTGTTCGACAGCGCCACAGACATCGACCTGCCGGTGCACAAGCGCCGGATCGGCTATGTCTTTCAGGATGCCCGGTTGTTCCCCCATATGACCGTGCGCCGGAATATGACCTTTGGCCAACGGTTTGCACCGCCCGGTGAACCTGGTCCCTCGCTTGAAGACGTCAGCCGCCTTTTGGGTCTGGAGCACCTGCTGGACCGCCGACCCGGCGGGCTGTCAGGGGGCGAACGCCAGCGCGTTGCCATCGGGCGGGCTTTGCTGTCGCGTCCCCGCACCTTGCTGATGGATGAGCCGCTGGCCGCGCTGGATGCCGCCCGCAAGGAAGAAATCCTGCCCTACCTGGAGCGGCTGCGCGATCAGGCCGGGTTGCCGATCCTCTATATTTCGCATTCGGTGGCCGAGGTCGCCCGGCTGGCCAATACCGTTGTCGTGTTGGATGCCGGCAAGATCGTCCGGAGCGGACCAACCGAAGAGGTGCTGTCCGATCCCTCTATCGTGCGACAGGTCGGCCTGCGCGAGGCCGGAGCGGTGCTACCCGCAGAGGTCGCCGCCCATCACGCTGACGGGCTGAGTGAACTGGCGGTTTCCAGTGGGCGGCTGTTCCTGCCCCGTTTGGACACCAAGGTCGGTGCACCCACCCGTGTGCGCATCCTGGCCCGTGATGTGATTTTGTCGCTGGACCGGCCCGAAGGACTGTCCGCGCTCAACATTCTGGAAGGCACGGTAGAGGCGATTCACCCGGGACAGGGCCCGGGTGTGATAGTACAGCTGAAATGCGGATCGGACATGATCCTGTCGCGCATCACCCGCCGGTCCGCCGATGCGCTGGATCTGAAACCTGCAAAGCGCGCCTACGCCGTGATCAAAACGGTTTCGGTCGCGCGTGCAGATATCGGCAGCGGCTAAGCGCAGGCTCAGGCCTGAGAGGCCTCCAGCGCGGCAGTCAGATCGGCCAACAGATCTTGCGGATCCTCCAACCCGACAGAGAAGCGCACCAGCCCCGGAGAAATCCCCAGATCCACCTTCTGCTCATCGCTGAGGCGCTGGTGGGTGGTGGTTGCCGGGTGGGTTGCGATCGATTTCGCATCCCCGAGGTTGTTGGAGATCACCGGGATCGTCAGCGCATTGAGGAAGCGGAAGGCCGCCTCTTTGCCGCCCTTGATGTCCAGCGACAGCACGGTTCCGCCCTTGCCGCCCAGCTGGCTCTGAACCAAGGCGTTCTGCGCATGCGTGGCCAGACCCGGATACAGCGTCCGCTCCAGCGCCGGATGTCCTTCCAGCGCTTCCGCCAGGGTCTGTGCGGTTTCAGCCTGTGCATTGACCCGCAGCGCGATGGTCTCCAGCCCCTTCAGCATGACCCAGGCGTTGAACGGGCTGAGCGCCCCGCCGGTGTGCTTAAGATAAGGTTCGACGGTGCCCCGGATGAAGTCCTTGGTGCCCAGGATGACGCCGCCCAGAGCACGTCCTTGCCCATCAATGTGTTTGGTCGCGGAGTAGACAACCACATCCGCACCCTGCTCGATCGCCTTGGAAAAGACCGGGGTCGAGAAGACGTTGTCCACGATCACCACGGCGCCAACGGCATGGGCGATCTGGGCCACGCCGGCAATGTCGATCACTTCAAGCGTCGGGTTGGACATGGATTCGAAGAACACCGCCTTGGTGTCGGGACGCACGGCGGCCTTCCAGGCCTCTAGATCGGTGCCGTCGACAAAGGTCACTTCAACCCCATAACGGGTCAGGATGTTTTCAAGGATGTAGAGGCAGGATCCGAACAGCGCCTTGGCGGACACCACATGATCCCCGGCTTTCAGCATAGAGGTCAAAGCGCCATTGACCGCGGCCATGCCCGATGCAGTGGCAAAAGCGTCTTCGGCCCCTTCCAGCATCGCGATACGCTCTTCGAACATCGCAACGGTCGGGTTGCCATAGCGGGCATAGATGAACTCGTCCGGGCCGGTTTCGATGAACCGCGCTTCGGCCTGTTCGGCGTTTTCGTAAACAAAACCCTGTGTCAGGAAAATCGCTTCGCTGACTTCGTTGTACTGACTGCGGCGCGTGCCGCCATGTACCAGCTTGGTCCGGCTATTCCAGGTCTCGCTCATTTCTTCGTCCTCCTTGCGCCTTTCGCGCAAACAAAAAACCCCCGTTCGGCCAAGCGAAAGGGGGTCCTTCTCATCCTGACCTCTTTAGCGGTGTTGTTTAACGTGGCCCGCAATCCGGTAACAAATCGCCACGGTCTTTCTAACCGCGTCCTACGCCTGAACAGGCCACAGGTCAAGCCCGTTTGCGTTGCGCGCCCTCCGATGCAGCGTCACGGTCCTGTTACCCGCGCTTCACAACGGCTTCATAGCTTTGGGACATAGGGAAGACAGAGTTTTCTGTGTGGGGACAGAGAAAATGCCCATGATCCGGATCAACGCCAAGGGCAAACTGCCCGAGCTTCATTCAAGCCCGCGCCCCCTGTGGCCGACACTGCAACGCGCAGGCGCAACCAACGGCCCCGTCATCGTGATGATACACGGGTTCAAATACCTGCCGGGACATGCGCTGCATTGCCCGCACCGGCACATCCTGTCCCTGTCACCCGAGGAGCGGCCCTGGCGCTCGCCCAGTTGGCCCCGTCAGCTTGGCTTCGGCGTCGGGAACAGCGGCGAAGGGCTGGCCATCGCCTTCGGCTGGGAGGCGCGCGGGGCGCTTTGGCAGGCCCAGAAACGCGCGGTGCAGGCCGGGCGCGCCCTGGCTGATGTCATCCGGTTCCTGAAAGAGCAGAACCCCGGGCGACCGGTGCATGTGCTGGCCCATTCCATGGGAACCGAACTGGCGCTGGAGGCGCTGCATCATCTGCCCGTGGGCAGCGTCCAGCGGATCATTTCGCTGACAGGGGCCTGCTATCAGTCCCGCTGCGAAAAAGCCCTGCGCACGGAGGCTGGAAGCGCGGTTGAGTTCATCAACATGAGCAGCCGGGAAAACGATCCCTTCGATTTCATGTTCGAACAGCTGATCCGCCCGCCCGTGCCCGGCGACCGCGCTCTTGGTCACGGTGTCAGCGCGCCCAACGCCGTGACGATCCAGCTGGATTGCGAAGATACGCTGGCCCATATCGCCCGCATCGGGTCGGTCATAGCCGACCCGCAGTTCCGCGTCTGTCACTGGTCCTCTTACATGCGACCGGGGGTGCTGCGGTTCTACTCCAACCTGCTGCGCGATGACCAAAACTGGAGCCTGGACAGGCTGCGTCAGGGCCTGCCATCCGAGACTGCGCCGCGCTGGTCACGGCTTTTTGCTTTGCCAACGGTGACGCCCCCCTTGCCGTTTGCGCAGAAAGCTTGATGATCTCTCTCCGAAACAAGGGGAGCGCTCATGATGCAAGAACCGATCCAGCTGTATTTCTGGCCCACGCCGAACGGGTGGAAGATCTCCGTCGCGTTGGAAGAAATGGGGCTGCCCTATGAAACCAACCTGATCGACATCACCAAGGGCGACCAGTTCGCGCCCGACTTCCTGAAGATCGCCCCGAACAACCGCATGCCCGCGATCATGGACCCGAACGGGCCCGGTGGCGAACCGGTGTCGCTGTTTGAAAGCGGCGCGATCCTGCAATATCTGGCCCGCAAGACCGGGCAGTTCTATGGCAAGGATGAACGCGCGCGGCTGATCACCGATCAATGGCTGATGTGGCAGATGGGCGGCGTCGGGCCGATGGCCGGCCAATGCCATCACTTCCTGAAATACGCCCCCGCCATGGATCCGCCGCAGGACCTGCCCTATGCCAAGGACCGCTACCGCTCCGAGGTGGCCCGCCTCTACGGCGTGCTGGACCGGCAATTGCAGGGCAATACCTTTGTCACCGGTGCAGATTTCACCATTGCAGACATGGCGATCTGGCCCTGGGCCTCGCTCTGGAAAGGGCAGCAGCAGACGTTGGATGACAAACCGAACTTGGCGCGCTGGCTGGAAACCGTCTCGGCCCGTCCGGGTGTGCAGGCAGGCCGCGCCCTGGCGGCCGAGCTGCGCGGCAACATCCAGGACAACAAGGATGCGCAAAGCCTGTTGTTCAAACGCTAATGCAGTAGGTTTTGCAAAATTGGGTGGACCTGGACGGCAAAACCACTAGGTCGCCCCAGAGCAAACTGAAACAAACGCAGGCCGAGCCTTCAAAATGCCCCAGTCACGCCGCAATTTTGCAATACTTGTCTCCCACGGCCAGCCCTCGGACCCTGAACCGCAGGAGATTGCGCTGAGCAGGCTGGCCCAGAGCGTCGCAGACGCCCTGCCCGACTGGGACATTGGTTCTGCCACCCTGTCGACCCCAGACAGATTGGAAGCACTTTGTGCCGAAGGTCCCGACAATCCCCTCATCTTCCCCTTGTTCATGGCGGACGGGTTTTTCGTGTCCCGCGTCCTGCCCAAGCGGTTGGCGGGTATCACCTATGAGCTGGCAACACCGCTGGGTATGCTGCCCGACCTGCCCCATCTGGTTGCAGAGCAGCTGAAATCGGAATGTGCGGCGCGGGGCTGGCAGGTCTCAGACAGCTCGGTCTTGCTGGCCGCGCATGGATCCGCCCGCGGGGATCGCGCGGCCAAGGCCGCCTATGGGTTTCGGGACGCGCTGGCGCAGCACATCGCCTTGCACCGGATCGACTGTGGCTTTGTCGAACAGGATCCCAGGATCGACACCGCCGCCCGGGACCTGCCGGACCAAACGCTGTGCCTGCCGTTCTTTGCCCAGGCGGGCGACCACGTGAAAGGCGACATTCCGGAAGCGTTGGAAGAGGCCCAGTCAGAGATGGAAATTCTGCCCGTTATCGGGCACTTGCCAGGCATTCCTCAGCTGATCGCGAATACCCTGAAAGCCAAAGTTGCATCCGCCTGAATGAAAAAAACGGCGCCGTGCTGATCTGCACGACGCCGCCAAACTTTTTGCCCTTTGGAGGCCTCAGTCCATGTCACGACCTTCGGTGTCGGACATGTCAAAGCCCAGGTGCCGCGCGACGGTAAAGATATCCTTGTCGCCCCGGCCACACATGTTCATGACGATGATGTGGTCCTTGGGCAGATCCGGCGCGATCTTCATCACATGGGCCAGCGCATGGCTTGGCTCCAGCGCCGGAATGATGCCTTCCAAGGCACAGCTCAGCTGGAAGGCTTCCAGCGCTTCCTTGTCGGTGATCGAGACATATTGTGCACGGCCGATGTCATTCAGCCAGGCATGCTCGGGACCAATGCCCGGGTAGTCCAGACCGGCCGAGATCGAGAATCCTTCCAGGATCTGACCGTCGTCATCCTGCAGCAGATAGGTGCGGTTGCCGTGCAGAACGCCGGGACGTCCACCAGTCAGCGACGCGCAATGCTGCATCTTTTCGTCCACGCCCTTGCCGCCTGCTTCGACGCCGATGATGCGCACCGACTCATCGTCCAGGAACGGGTAGAACAGGCCCATGGCGTTGGAGCCACCGCCGATGGCCGCAATCACGGTATCGGGCAGACGGCCTTCGCCTTCCTGCTCGGCCAGCTGCCAGCGCACTTCCTTGCCGATGATCGACTGGAAGTCACGCACCATCGCCGGATAGGGGTGCGGGCCAGCCACGGTGCCGATGCAGTAGAAGGTGTCGCGCACATTGGTCACCCAGTCGCGCAGCGCGTCGTTCATCGCGTCCTTCAGCGTGCCACGGCCAGAGGTGACCGGGATCACCTCGGCGCCCAGCAGACGCATGCGGAACACGTTGGGGGCCTGACGCTGCACGTCATGGGCACCCATGTAAACCACACATTTCAAACCAAATTTGGCACAGACGGTCGCGGTGGCCACACCGTGCTGACCGGCGCCGGTTTCCGCGATGATCCGGGTCTTGCCCATGCGCCGCGCCAGAATGATCTGGCCCAGTACGTTGTTCACCTTATGCGCGCCGGTGTGGTTCAGCTCGTCGCGCTTCATGTAGATCTTGGCACCGCCCAGATGCTCGGTCAGGCGCTCGGCATAATACAGCGGGCTGGGGCGGCCGACATAGTGCTTCCAGAGATCATCCATCTCTGCCCAGAACGTCGGATCATCCTTGGCCTTGTCGTATTCTTCTTCCAGGCTGAGGATCAGCGGCATCAGGGTTTCAGAGACGAAACGCCCGCCGAAAATCCCGAAACGGCCATTCTCGTCCGGCCCGTTCATGAAGCTGTTGAAAAGATCATTGGCCATGGTTCTTCCCTTCTTGGCGGCACCGCCTCTGAGTATAGCGCGCCGCGCGCGGGGTAAAGGCTTCGCTCCCCCAATAATGCGCGCGCCGCGTCATCTGCCCGGCGGAACGCGGATGGCTACCCTTGGGCGGCCTCCACAAAGCTGGTGATTTTGTCGGCGTCCTTCAGGCCCGGTGCGCCTTCAACGCCCGAGGAGACATCGACCTGACGGGCCCCGGTCATGCGGATCGCCGTCGCCACGTTTTCGGGGCTCAGGCCGCCGGCCAGCATCCAGGGGCGTTGCCAGTACTTGCGACCGGCCAGAAGCGTCCAGTCGAAGGACAGCCCGTTTCCCCCCGGCAGATCGGCGGTCTTGGGCGGCTTGGCGTCGATCAGCAGCTGATCCGCCACGGCGGAATAGGCATCGATCTGCGGCAGGTCCTCGGCATCGGCAATGCCGATCGCCTTCATCACCGGCAGACCATAGCGCGCCTTGACCTCGGACACCCGCTCGGGGCTTTCCTTGCCGTGCAGCTGCAACATGTCCAAAGGCACGGCGTCCAGAATGGCATCCAGTTCGGCATCGCTGGCATTCACCACCAAGCCGACCTTGCAGATCCCAACGGGCACCGCCCCCGCCAAGCCCGCGGCCTGCTCGGCCGAGACATTGCGCGGGGACTTGGGAAAGAAGACGAAACCGGCGTAGGCCGCACCCGCACGGGCGACGGCCTCAACATCCTGCGGGCGACTGAGCCCGCAGATTTTCACACGAATGTCAGATGTCATGAGTCCGATCTCAGGACGCGTCTTCCAGCAGGGCCAGAACCTCGTCCTTGCCTTCGTTCTTCTGCTTCTTCAGCTTGGAGACTTCGCGGTTCAGCTTGCGCACTTCGCGCGCCTGATTGCCCGCTTCGCGGCGATGCTTGTGCTCACGCAGCCATTCCCAGAAGAAGCCGATCACCAAACCGGCGGCAATGCCACCCAGCACGACCACGAACAGAGGCAGCGAGATGCCGAAGTTCAAGCCGAACAATTCGGCCACTGCATCCGGCATCAGTTTCAGATCAACAACGGCCCGATTGGCCAGAGACACCGAGATCAGCACGATCCCGAGCGCGCCCAGAAAGGCATAGCGAATGTAACGCATCTATTTCCTACTTCCCGTTGAGACGGTCCCGAAGCAGCTTGCCGGTCTTGAAGAACGGCACGTGCTTTTCCTCTACATGGACCGTTTCTCCGGTGCGGGGATTGCGACCAATGCGCGCGTCCCGCTTCTTGACCGAAAAAGCGCCGAAGCCACGCAGCTCGACCCGGTCCCCGCGCGCCATGGCGTCGGTCACTTCGTCGAACACCGTGTTCACGATGCGCTCGACGTCGCGCTGGTACAAGTGTGGGTTCTCGTCTGCAATCTTCTGAATCAATTCCGACCGAATCATAGGCCCAGTTCCCTCCCCGCTGTGTGGCACTCTTTGTTGCCGGTATTGAAGGAACTATAGGAACAAAAGCCGCGCCCCGAAACCGGCTGAGTGTGCGTGGCAGCGGAAAAAAGCGCATATTTCAAGGCATTTCACAAACATCAGGCAACAAAAGTCCCGGATATCCGATGCTTATGGAAGCCGCCGCCCCCGGACCGCTTTCATGATTCGGCCCCGAAACGCAAAACAGCCCCGCATGTGCGGGGCTGCTTCGTCGTCAAAATCCGTTCAGGGATCAGTCGCCGGATTTCAGCGCTGCGCCCAGGATATCGCCCAGCGATGCACCGGAGTCCGAGGAGCCATACTGTTCGACGGCTTCTTTTTCTTCGGCGATTTCGCGTGCCTTGATCGACAGGCCCAGGCGGCGGGTCTTGGAGTCGACGTTGGTGACGCGAACGTCGACCTTGTCGCCAACCGAGAAACGCTCAGGACGCTGTTCGGCGCGGTCACGCGACAGGTCAGAACGACGGATGAAGGATTTCATGCCTTCGTATTCGACTTCGATGCCACCGTCTTCGATCGCGGTCACGTTCACGGTCACGATCGAGCCGCGCTTCACGCCGCCAACCGCTTCTGCGAACTTGTCACCACCCAGGGCTTTGATCGACAGCGAGATACGCTCTTTGTCGACGTCAACCTCGGAAACAACGGCCGAAACCATGTCGCCTTTGCGGTAGTTCTGGATCGCGTCTTCGCCGCGCTCGTCCCACGACAGGTCGGACAGGTGAACCATGCCGTCGATGTCGCCGTCCAGGCCGATGAACAGACCGAATTCGGTGATGTTCTTGACTTCGCCTTCGACCTGAGTGCCTTCCGGGTGAGTCTCGGCAAAGACTTCCCACGGGTTGCGCATGGTCTGCTTGAGGCCCAGAGACACGCGACGCTTGGCGCCGTCGATTTCCAGAACCATGACGTCGACTTCCTGGCTGGTCGAAACGATCTTGCCGGGGTGGACGTTTTTCTTGGTCCAGGACATCTCGGACACGTGAACCAGACCTTCGACGCCCGGCTCCAGCTCAACAAATGCAC
>JALEGX010000072.1 GCA_022763485.1 Paracoccaceae bacterium
AATACCCACCAGCCGAAAGCCATTGCGGCCGTTGAGGTTGGCGAGGGAAAGAACGGATGGTGCGGGCATAATGCTCTCCTGAAATCTGGTCTTGTCGCTAAAGCGCGACTCATATGGGAAAAGGAATATCACAGCGCCGATGCGGCACAAGCGCTGCGCGGTCGCATCAGGTTATAAGTGCAATCTATGGCAGAAAATTACCTAATCCCCCGGTGCCATAATTCGGCCCGGGGGCGACAGGAAACAGGGGGGATTGCGCGCCTCAGAAGTCCGTCGGCGCGCCGCCTTCGGATTTGCGGCGGGCAACGAAATCGGCCAGTTCCTCGCGGATGGCATCCTCCATCGGCGGGGCCTCGAAATTGCCGATGATGTCCTTGAACATCTGATGGGCACGCTGCGCGGTCCAGATGCCGCCCGCAGCCTCCCAGCCTTCGTAGTTCTTCCAGTCGCTCAGGAACGGCTGATAGAAGGCAGTGGTATAGCGGTCCTGGGTGTGCTGAATGCCGAAGAAATGCCCCTCATTGTCGACCTCGCGGATGGCCTCCAGCGCGATCTCCTCCTCACCGGTGGCCCAGATCTCGGGCTGCATATAGCGCTGGATCTGCTGCAGGACCTCACAATCCATAATGAACTTCTCGGGGCTGGCGATCAGCCCGCCCTCCAACCAGCCCGCGGCGTGATACACCATGTTGGTGCCCGACTGGACCGCCGCCCAGAGCGAATTCGAGGTTTCCCACATGGATTGGCCATCCGGCACATTCGCAGCGCACACCCCGGACGAGCGCATGGGCAGGCCATAGAAGCGCGCCATCTGGCCGGTCATCTGGGTCGAGCGCATGTATTCCGGGGTGCCAAACGCCGGTGCGCCGGTCTTCATATCCACATTCGACGTGAAGGTGCCGATCACGCACGGCGTGCCCGGGCGGACATATTGGAAGAGTGCAATCGCGCAAAGGCTCTCGGCGATCGATTGCGCCACCGCCCCCGCCATCGTGACCGGCGCCATAGCCCCGGCCAGGGTGAAGGGCGACACGACAATGGCCTGCCCTCGCCGCGCCAGACGCAGACAGCCGTCGATCATCGGGTAGTCGTGTTTCAGCGGCGAGGTGGAGTTGATGTTGGTGTACATATGCGGCTTGGACTCGAACTCCTCATCGCTCAGCCCGCCCGCGATGCGCACCATTTCCATTACGTCCTCGACCCGCTCCTTGCCCAGCGAATAGGCGTGCATGGCCTTGTCGGTCAGGGTCAGCTTGTCATAGAGCACGTCCAGGTGACGGACAGAGGCGTGGATGTCCACCGGTTCCACCGGATAGCCGCCGGCAAAGTGGATGCAGTTGAAATATTGCGTCAGCTTCAACAGGTTCTGACACATCTCCCGGTTGCCGGGCACCTTCTTGCCGATCTCCATGTCCCAGTAGTTCGGAGGTGAGGAGACGTTGCCGAACAGCAGGTGGTTGCCACCCAGAGGGATCGCGCGATCCGGGTTGCGCGGGGTGATGGTGAAATCCGACGGGGCCTTCGCAACCATCTCCATCACGAAGTCGCGGTCCATGCGGACCAGGTCCCCATCCACCTTGCAGCCCGCTTCCTTGAAGATCGCCAGGGCCTCGGGGTTCAGGAAGACAACGCCGATCTCTTCAAGGATCCGCATGGCCCCTTCGTGGATCGCCTCAACCCCTTCGGGTGAAAGCGGTTCGGTGGGACGGTCCGCGTTGACCGGGATGGACCAGGGCATCTGGTCGATCACTTCGCCCCCGCGCCGGGCTGCTGCCCCTGCCCGTCCGCCGCCTCTCCGTCTGCGCCCTGTCTGATCCGCCATCTGTCATTCCTCTGAGCTGGTTCACCTAAAGGAGGCCGCAAGATCGATGGCTGCGCGCAAAACTTTGCGACAAGTTTTGTCGTTTTTTGATCTCCGCCTGTAGCAGGAACCGCCAAGGCAGCGGCGCTCGGCGCCTGAATAAAGCGCGCGCGACGCGCTCAAGGCAGAACGCATGACGGGAAAACCTACATCTGCAAAAGGGGGCAAGCGCGCTCGGGCTGTTCTGGATGCCGGAGGCAAAAGGCCCGTCACGCATCGCTTTGCCAACCAGTCATTTGAGCGGGCAATCGTGGCGGGTGCAGAAGTTTCGGACTGAAGCCCGGCAGGACAAGCGAGAGCAAGGCTTCGGCGCCGCGTTTTCTCAACACACCGAAATACACCCCATAGTTGCAATATCGAGATTGTCTCACCAAGGGGAAAGGGTTTCCGCGAATAATCGGAAATGGATGGAAATTTCCATCAACACCTGAATTGAAAAGCAATCCGCCAGCCGTCTGTCAAACGAAGGTCCCGGAATACGGCTGGCGGTGGTCTGTTGGGGAAAAGGCCCCGTCCGTTCAGCTTGCGAGCCAGGCCGGAATGTGCCCGACATTGGGCAGCACGGCGTCGGCCAGCGGCTGCAGTTCCTCGGCGCGGGCCATGCCGGTCAGAACACCCAGCGTGCGCATTCCTGCGGCGCGGCCTGCAACCAGGTCATGCTCGCTGTCGCCCACCATCGCGGCGCGGGACGGCTCCACCCCAACTGCATTGCAGAACGCCAGCAGCGGATCCGGGTCAGGCTTTGCGCCATAGCCGCTGTCGAACCCGGCAACAAAGGCGAACCCGTCCAGAACGCCTGCGGACTCCAGATGCGCGCGGGCGGACAGCTCGGCGTCATTGGTCATCACCCCCAGCACGACACCCCGATCCGTCAGCGAGGCAATCATCTGCTTCAGGTCAGCCGCGGGCACCAGCGGCGCAACGGCGGCGCTTTCGGCAAGGTGGCGCTCGATGTCGCCATGCGACCAATCCGGGACCACTTCGGCAATGGCGGCGGCAATCACTTCGTTCGAGGCCGCGATCACGATGCTGTCCGGGCGGATCTCCCCCGCCTCCAGATCATAGCTCAGGCGGTCGGCCAGCGCCTGCACCCGCGCTTCGTCGCCGTTGCTGAGGTGGCGGATCATACCGCCGGTCCAGCCGTTCCAGGTCGCGGCGAAATCAAACAGGGTGCCGTCCTTGTCAAACAGCAGGGCATCTACGGGCATCGGGTCGTCCTTCGGGAAAACTTTGGTGGTGCTTGATGTCGCTTCTATCAGGTCCAGTGAACCTGTTGACCGCCCGGCAGCGACATCCGGGCCTGCATGGGCGTATCATAGGCGACGCCTTGCACGTCGCAGAATGCGATGACCCAGGCGTCATCCATCATCAGAAAATCCAGAACCGCCCCCAGAAAGGCCGGATCGGCGGCGCGGTCCCGCAGGTCGCCAAGGCTGGCACCGCTGGCGCCCAGAAACACCGGCAACAGCTCATCATTGGCGGCCAGCCAGCTCAGCGCTTGCAGCGCAACCGTTTCGGCAGCGTCTTGAGACAGGGCCATGTCACCTCACTTTGTTCGGGGCGGGAAAGGGTTTGTTAACCACTGCGGATAAAAACTGTTGTGCAACAGTTTTGCAAGTGCGGGGGTACGGGGTCTTGCCGGGTACAATTCTGATTGCAGATGGCACATCGGTCAACCGGATCATGCTTCGGGTCCTGTTGAGCGCCGCACATTACAAGGTCATCCAGGCGGAGACAATCCGCGATGCGCTGGATCAGGCTCAGCGCACCCGCCCGGACCTGGTGATCACCGCGCTGTCCCTGGCGGACGGCACCGCGATGGACCTGCGCATTGCCTTAGAGGCCAATCCGAATCTGTCGGGGCTGCCGATCCTTGCCCTGACGCCGCAGAACGACCGCTCGGCCCGGCTGACCGCGCTGCGCGCCGGGATCGATGACGTCCTCAGCCACCCGTTGAATGATATCGCCCTGCAGGCCCGCATCCGAAGCCTGATCCGACAGCGCGAGGTCACGGCGGTGCTGACACCCCATGCGCCGGAAGGACAGCCCTATCCGGGCTTCTGCGAAGGTCAGAACGGGTTCACCCCGGCGCCCTCTCCCAATCGGATTGCCGTGCTGTCGCGCTGTGCCGAACGGGCCAGGCGATGGCGAGCCCAGCTTGCCCCGCTGTTCCCCGGTCAGGTCCGCGCCTTTGGCCTTGAGGCGGCGCAGAAACTGATGTCCCACCCTGCCCCGGACGTGGTCGTTGTACCGATTTCAAGTTCTGACCGGGATGAGGACCTGAGCCTGCTGGCCGACCTGCGCAGCCGCCGCGCAACCCGCCATGCAACGCTGATCGCAATTCCCACCGACCAGTGCCTGTCGCTTGCGGCCGAAGCCTGGGATCGCGGGGCACAGGATGCGTTGCTGCATGGGTTCTCTGCTGAAGAGCTGGCGCTCCGCCTGCGCAACCAGCAGTGCCGGAAGCAGCGGATCAACAAGATCCTAGAGCGCGTCCATGGGGACCTGCAAGCGGCCAACAAAGACCCGATGACCGGGCTTTACAACCGCCGTTTCCTGCTGCCGCATTTGCAGAAAACCATCCACGATGCTGCGACCAATGGACGATCCTTTGCGCTGTTGCTGGCGGATCTGGATCATTTCAAACGCATAAATGATCGCTTCGGACATCCGGTGGGCGACGCGGTCCTGATCGAAACCGCGAAACGCCTGGCCAGCGATCTGACAGCGGAAGAGATCGCCGCGCGCATCGGCGGGGAAGAGTTCCTGATCCTGCTGCGCGATGTCTCACCGGACCAGGGGGCCTGCCGGGCGGATCGGCTGCGCCGGTCGCTGAACCGCGCGCCCATGCGGATTGCGGGTGTTCCTACGCCGGTACGTGTCACCATCAGCATCGGGTTGGTAACCGGCCCGCTGCCCACAGCGGGGCAAACCGCGCAGATGCCATCGGCAAGCACGCTGATCCGTATGGCCGACGAAGCGCTTTACAAGGCCAAGCAGCAAGGCCGGGATCGCGTGATGCTGGCCCCGACCGCCGCCTGAGCCCTCTGTATCCTAACGTCAGTCGTGGCGGCGGTCACCGTGATGGTGATCCTTGCGGCGCATCAGCCCCTCCTCCAGGCGTTCGGCATAGTCTGCGCGCTGCCCATCCGACATTTCGGTCACACGGGCAATCCACAGCCGCTGCACATCCTGCTGAAAGGTCTCACGCCGTTGGGACTGGGCCTCGAGCAGACCGCGCAGCCGTTCCGGATCAAAAGGCACCTGGCGCAGCGCGTCCGCCACCGCGTGGGCGTCCTCGTAGCGGCGAGCGCGGAAATCACCGTGTTCGCGCTCGGCCCGGTCCCGCAGGTGTCGACGATCCTCGCGCGAGAGTTCGCGGAACATCAGCGTGCCAACGGATTTGGGTGGCCGGTCCCATTCCTTGCCCCCAAAGCGCCAGGCCGCGCCCACCGCCATGCCGACGATGATCAGGTTCAGCGTGACCGACGCGATCAGCAACACGCGAACCCACGGCCGCATCTTGAATGAACTCTGTTGGGACATGCGTTATTCCTCCACCAGAAAGGCGACAACGTCGTGGGTATCGAAGAGATCGACATCCGAGCTGGACTGAACCTGTTCGAACATCTGCAACGGATCCGGCAGAAAGGCCGGCGGCGCCAGCCCGACCCAGACCCCGGCGGCGCAGGCAACCCCCAGGCCGCCCAGCGCAGGCGCCCCGCCAAAGAGCGACAGGACCTGCGCCCACCAGGGGCGCGATACGCTTCGGGCGTCCGCCCGGCTGTGCTGTTGCAGCTCCGCCTGGACCGCAGCGGCATCGGCCAGAATACTCTGTTCCAGCCCCGCAGGCAGGTCCGGTTCCTTTTGCCTCGCAAGATCGAGCAAGGCGTCCAGTTCGGTGAAATCCGTATCTTTGTCAGCCATACCCCAACTCCTCTCGCTGGCCGGCCAATGCCTTGGCCAATGCTCGCTTTCCTCTTGCCGTCAGGCTTTCGACGGCTTCGACACTGATGTCCATGATCCGCGCGATATCAGGATTGGACAGCTCTTCGATATGGCGCAAAACAACGGCCTGTCTCTGTCTGTCCGACAGGGTCATCAACGCGGCCTGCAACGCATCCCAGCGGCTGTGCTCCTGCAATTTCTCTGCTGCACTGAGCGCCGGGTCAACCGGTTCCGGCACGTCCTCGATCCCCACGGACCCATGCTTCAGACGCCGTTTCCGGTCAATGCACAGGTTCATCACCACGCGGTACAGCCAGGTGGAAACCTTGGCCTGCCCCTGTTGCCACTCCGGTGCCGCGCGCCATAGGCGCATCATCACTTCCTGCGTGATGTCTTCGGCCTCGGCCCGATCCCCAAGCACACGGGTCGCCACGCCCAGCGCACGCGGCGCCAGACGCCGGGTCAGTTCCCGGGCGGCCAAGGGGTCGCCATTGGCGAACAGGACCAACAGCGCGTCATCCGTAGGGGCTGTCTGTGAATGGCTCATAGGGGCCTGCGGGTTCCATTCTGGTCACCGGACCCACCTGAGAGGGTCCGGCCTGTGTGTCAATGTACCGTCAGACCGGCCTCAGCCTTCGTCCTGACAGCCCTTGCCGCGCCAGGATTTCATGCCGTGCTTGCCGCCATGGCGCTTCATATGCGCTTTGGCGTCGGCGAATTCTTCGGCCGAAATGGAACCGTTGCCATCGCTGTCCATCCGGTTGAACATCTTGCCAGCCTTGCGGGGCTTGGGCAGTTCATCCAAGCTTATCTTCTGGTCGGCGTTTTCGTCCATACGTTCGAACATCTTAGCTGCACGTTCTGCGCCCATCTTGCTGCCTTGGGCCTTGGCCTCTTCCAGCGACAGCGCGCCATCGCCATTGGTGTCGGCCTTCTTGAAATGCGCCTCGCGCTGCGCCATCAGTTCCGCCTTGCTCAGTTCTCCGTTGCCGTCGGTATCCAACTCCTCAAAGGACAGCTTCGGCCCGAACTTGCCCGGTCCACCCGGCTGCGCCTGCGCTGCACCCGCCGCTACGAGACCCGCAGTGGCCAAGACAATCGCGATAAATCCTGCAGTTTTCATGGTGTTTTTCCTTGCTGAACAACGGCCCGTTGCCGTCAACCATGCAAGTCAAACGCGCGGGCCCGGTGTTTCCGTCGCCCTGTCGGGAAAAAATATCCCGACGTAGCGTCATGCTGCCGCAGAACGGACTGCGCCCTTTCCGTGCCCGCCCAGCCGATCAAATATGTTCCGGTAGAGCAAGGCTTTGGAATGACCGATTCACAGGCAATGACAATGACAGCGGACGAAATGCGGGAACGGCCCCTTGGCCCGGCCTTGATGAAGGGCTTCCGGCGTCGATGCCCCAACTGTGGCAAAGGTGCTCTGCTGCATTCCTTTCTGAAGGTGAATGACCGCTGTTCGGTCTGCGATCAGGATCTGTCGCACAGCCGCGCCGATGACGCCCCGGCCTATCTGACAATCCTGCTGGTTGGACACCTGATGGCGCCGCTGCTGCACATCGTGTTCGTCATGTGGCGTCCGGGCCCCTGGACGCTTTTCACCATCTTTGCGGTTGGCTGTACCGCCCTGTCCCTATACCTTCTGCCGCGACTGAAAGGGATGGTGATCGGGTTTCAATGGGCCCGCCGCATGCACGGCTTTGGCGACGCCACCGACGACCCCCAATAACAGGTAGAGGCAGATGACCATAGACAAGACCGCAATCCGTAACGCCGCCACCGTCATCGTCCTGCGTGACCGGATGTCCGACCCCGCCGTCCTGATGGGGCAGCGCGGCGCCAAGGCCGCCTTCATGCCCAACAAGTTCGTGTTCCCCGGCGGTGCGGTTGATGCCGAAGACGCCAGCGTGCCGCTTGGCACCCAGCTGCCCGATCTCTGCCGCCAGCGACTGACCGAACAGGCCCCTGAAGAGCTGCATCATGCGCTGGCCGTTGCCGCCATCCGGGAGCTCTGGGAAGAAACCGGCCTGGTGCTGGGTTCTCCGGGCGACTGGGCGGCCGACATTCCGCAGGACTGGCAGAGCTTTTCGCAAACCGGTCACCTGCCCGCCGCACATGGCCTGCAATTCGTGTTCCGGGCGCTGACCCCTCCGGGTCGTCCACGCCGGTTCGATGCGCGGTTCTTCCTGGTGGACGCCGAACATATCGTTGGCGATCTGGACGACTTCACCCATGCCTCGGATGAGCTGTCGCACCTGCAATGGATCCGTCTGGAAGACGTGCGCAAATACGACCTGCCCTTCATCACCGAGGTGGTGCTGGCCGAGGTTGCCGGGCGTGCCAAGGACCCGACGCCGCCCAGCTCGGTCCCTTATTTCCACAACAATGACGAAGCGAGCCTGTTTCTGCGCCTGCGCGGCTACCCGATGCCGGAAGACGGCTGAGGCCGCCAGCACCTTTGGGACGTGACAGGGCACCCCGTTCCGGTGCCCTACGGGATCAGATCGTCAGGATCAGCGCCAGGATGGACAGGCAGAGCAGCCCCATCCCCAGCACCTCGCGCGAGGACACGCGCTCGCGGAAAAACAGCACTGTGGCCAGCAGGCTGAGCAGCAGTTCGACCTGCCCCAGCGCCTTTACATAGGCGGCATTCTGCAAGGTGAAGGCCAGGAACCAGCAGAAGGACCCGCCAAGGCTGGTCAGACCAACCCACAGCCCCACCTTGCGCGCGTCCCAGACCGCCACCAGTTGGGCCCGGTCACGCACGGCCAGCCAGGCTGCCATGCCCAGTGCCTGAAGCGAAACAACCGCCGCAAGGGTGATCGCGGCGCGGAACACCGGCTCAAGATCGTGCAGCTGCAAGGACGCGCCCCGGTAGCTGACGGCCGAAAAGGCAAACAGGATGCCCGAGCCCAGCCCCAGCCGCGACGCCCGATTGGTCAGATGCCGCCACCACGGCCCCTCTCCGCTGGGCGATTTGGACAAGACCAGCACAGCCGCCAGTCCGATCAGGATCGCCAGCCATCCGCCCAGCGAAATTGCATCGCCCAGCACCACAAGCCCGACCAGCGCGGTCTGGATAACTTCGGTCTTCTTGAAGGTGATGCCGACGGCAAAGTTACGTTGTTTGAACAGCGCCACCACACAGATGGTGGCCAGGATCTGCGCCGTACCGCCGATCGCGGCAAAGCCCCAGAAGGCGGGCGACAGCGTCGGCAGCGAACGTCCGCTGATCGCCAGGTAGGTGAACAGCCCCACCAGCACCAGCGGCATCGAATAGGCGAAGCGCGAAAATGTGGCGCCTGCGGGCGACAGCGTGCTGGCGCTCAGGACCTTCTGAAGCATGAACCGCACCGTCTGAAACGATGCGGCCGCGATTGTGACGGGAATCCATAAACTCATGCCCCCGTGTATGCCCGGAAGTCAGTGCCGGGGCCAGAGCGGATGCGGCACCGGATCCTTGGCGCGGAGAAAGTACTTGCGGAAGATCTCGGCGTAGGAGCGGTAGACATAGGCGTCATTGCAGGCCTGATAGCGCGCGCGTCCGGCGCGATAGAGCGACGGCAGGCTGTACCAGGGCGCACCGGGATGCATGTGGTGCACGACGTGCAGGCTGTTGTAGAGAAACAACCACGCCAGCGGTCCGTTGTCTTCGATGATGACGGTACGGGCGCGGGATTTCTCATGCGCGCGGTGTTCCAGGAAGGTGCGGATCTTTAGCACGCCCAAGGCCCCATAGGCCGACACCACATAGACCCAGACCGGCATCGCCGACAGCGATACAACCCACAGCACGATGGCCAGCCCCGGAAGGTGCAGCAGCCAGGCGTTCAGCACAGAGCGATCGCCCGCCCGGATGGCGCGCCAGTCAGTGACTGTGAAACAGATCTGGCCAATGGCCGGTCCGATCAGGATCCGCCCCAGAAGGGTATTGTTGATCCGCATGACCACCTGTTTCCAGCCGGGCATGTCGGCCCAGACCTGCGGGTCCTGAAAGTTGGATTCCGGATCATCATAGGGATCGGTCAGGTTGGAATCGCGATGGTGCGCCAGATGGGTATCGCGGAACCGGCAATAGGGAATGAACAGCGTCAGCGGCAGGAACATCGTCGCCTCGTTCAGCGTCTTGGAGCGGAACGGGTGACCATGCAGCACCTCATGGGTGAGCGACGAATGCAGCGCCCCCACAACCATCGCCGCAACACAGGCCAGCAGCAGGCTGATTTGCGTCAGACCAAAAAGGGTCGCGATCCAGCCGCCGTAACAGGCCACAATCAAACCCAGGGTGATCCATTCAATGCGGGGAGTATCGGTCGCACGCTCAGACATGACGCCCCCACCGGATACCGGACCAGACGCGTTCGTAGATCAGGTAGAGCGTGAACCCCATCACCGTGTTGATCACCGCCATGATGCCACCTGCCGTCATTGATCCCGTTGTCAGGATCCCGACACATGCCATTGAAAACAAACCAATCACATTCCAGATCACCGCTTTGACCAACGACCGTCTTCGCGTCTCCATTCCGTCCTCATCTGCTCGAAGTTCACGAAACTGTTACTGGCCAAAACCGCTGTGCGGAATTCAGAAAATGATTAACAAATCTCCCATATGGTGATAAAAATCACCATATGTCGAGTATTATGGACAAGCGTCTGCGCGCCTCTCAATTCCGCGACCGTCTGAACAGGGCGCTTGTCGAAGCGGGCCTCAGCAAAAGCGCTCTGGCGCGACAGATCGGCGTGGATCGGTCCACCATTTCCCAGCTTCTGACCGATGAGGGCGGCAGGCTGCCGAATGCCCATGTGGTTGGGGCCTGTGCCGCTGCCCTTGGGGTCTCGGCGGATTGGCTTCTGTCGCTGTCGGATCGACCGGAAAGCGCGGCGGAACTGCTGGCGGGAGCCCTGTCGCTGACCGAGGCCCCCCGCGCACTGGTGGATGAGCGGATCTTTGAGTGGCACCGGGAAGCGGCGGGATACAAGATCCGCCATGTCCCGGCCGCCCTGCCCGACATGCTGAAAACCCGCGCGCTGCTGGAATGGGAATATGCGCCCCATCTGGGCCGTACCGCCGATCAGGCGATTGGCGCGTCTGAAGACCGTCTGGCGTGGATGCGGCAGGCCCAATCGGACTATGAAATCGCGATGCCGCTGTATGAGGTGCAGGCCTTTGCCGATGGCACCGGATATTATCAGAGCCTGTCGCCTGATGTCCGGCGCGAGCAGCTGGATTATCTGGCCGACCTCTGCGCGCAGCTCTATCCGCGTTTGCGGATCTGTCTGTTTGATGCCAAGCGGCTCTATTCGTCTCCGATCACGATCTTCGGCCCGCTGCTCTGCGTGTTTTATGCCGGCTCACATTACCTGGCGTTCCGCGACCGCGACCGGATCGAAACCTTCACATCACATTTCGACCGGCTGATCCGCGAAGCCGATGTGACGGCGCGCCAGTTTCCCGATCACGTCCGCGCCTTGCGTCAGAACGCCCTGCCCTGATCAGGGGGCAAACCGAAAAGGCGCGCAGAGGTCCCCCCGCGCGCCCGGTCACTCACACTTTGGGGTCCGGGTTTTCCGTATGCCCATCGACGGCAATCACCTGCCCTGACACCAACCGCGCCGCGTCGGACCCAAGGAACACCGCCATATTGGCGATGTCGCGGGCTTCAACGAAGCTCCGCATGGAGGTGCCCGAGGCGTAGCCTTCATAGACCTGATCGCGGGTCATGCCCTTGGCCGCCGCTTCGCGTCCCAGCACGCCCTCCATCCGGGGGCCTTCCACGGCGCCGGGGCAGATTGCGTTGGCACGGACGCCAAAGGGGCCCAGCTCCATCGCCAGCGTCTTTGTCAGGCCGATCATGGCCCATTTCGCCGCGGCATAGGGCGCACGGTTCGGGTAGCCGAATTGGCCCGCTGTGGACGACGTCACCACGATCGACCCCGCCCCGGCCGCTTTCATCAGGGGTGCCGCATATTTCGCCGCCAGAAACGCCCCTTCCAGGTTGACGCTCACACATGCGCGCCAGTCCTCAAGCTGAACATCCTCAACCAAAGCCGTCGGCCCGGCGATGCCGGCGTTGGCGCAGAGCACATCCAGCCCGCCCGCCGCTTCGACCTCGGCGAAGACAGCTTTCATCGCCGCCTCATCGGTGACATTGACCGCAAAGCCGCGCCAGTCGCCCGGCACCTTTTCCAGTGCCCCGGCATCCACATCGGTGACCCAGACCTCGAACCCGGCCTCGGCAAACCCCTCGCCCATGGCGCGCCCGATCCCGGACGCACCGGCGGTGATCAGGACCCGCTTCACCGCGGTGCCCCGATCGCGCGGCCCAGACCTTCGGGTGCAGGCAACCCGGCATGTGCTTCGGCGATTTTCACCAGATTCGCCTCGATATGGGGCGCAGGTGGGGCCGAGCGGCGGGTCTCAAGATCCACATGCAGCAGCATGTGTTCGCCGGTCGCCAGCAAGCGGTCGCCTTCGAACATCTCGTGCCAGACATGCATCTTCTTGCCCGCGCCCATGATCACCCGGGTTTTGACCTGGATCGGATGGCCCGCATGGACTTCATCAATGTGGCGGATGTGGGTTTCAGCGGTGAAATACGATCCGCCCGAAGCGATGTATTCCGGTGTGCAGCCGATGATCAGCATCAGCCGGTCGGTGGATTGTGCGAAGGCATCCAGATAGCGGCTTTCGGTCATGTGGCCGTTGTAATCGGTCCAATCCAGCGGCACCACACGGGTCTGCGTCAGGATCGGCTGGCTCAGATCCGCCACCTCTTCGATGGTCGAGGCCAGGCCGGCCTCCCCTTCACGCGCCTTGTCATGGGCGTTCTGCAGGGCGCCCGCGCCCCAGTTGTTGGCCCCCAATGCCCGCATCATGCCGACCAGGTTGTCATCGCGCGCGCGCTCCAGCTCACGGATCGACAGATGGCCCGACTGCGCATCCGACTGACCCGCGATCAGGTCCACCAGCTCATCAGTGAACTCCGGCACGTCCATCAGCTTGGTCCAGGGCCATTTCAGCGCCGGGCCGAATTGAGCCATGAAATGCTTCATGCCCGCTTCACCGCCCGCCACGCGATAGGTTTCAAACAAGCCCATCTGCGCCCAGCGGATGCCAAAGCCCATGCGGATCGCCTCGTCGATCTCTTCGGTGGTGGCAATGCCGTCCTTGACCAGCCACAGCGCCTCGCGCCACACGGCCTCCAGGAAGCGGTCGGCGATATGCGCGTCGATCTCTTTCTTTACGTGCAGGGGATACATGCCCAGCGAGCTGATGATCTCTTTTGCGCGGTCAACCACACCTGCCGGGTTGGCTGGGGTTGTGACCAGCTCGATCAGCGGCAGTAGGTAGACCGGGTTGAACGGGTGCGTCACCACGATCTGCCCCGGCACGTCGCGCCCATCCTGCAGCTCGGAGGGTTTGAAACCGGAGGTCGAGGATCCGATCACCGCGTCACTGGCCACGTGGGCCTGCAGCTCGGCATAGACCTTCTGTTTCAGGTCCAGCCGCTCCGGCACGCTTTCCTGCACCCACTCTGCGCCTTTGACCGCTTCGGCCACGGTGTCGTGAAAGCTCAGGGTCCCTTCGGCAGGCAAGGCGACATTGCCAAGCCCCGGCAGGGACCGGCGGGCGTTGTCCAGCACCTCGCCAATCTTGCGCTCGGCCTCCGGATCCGGGTCGAAGACCCGCACGTCCCAGCCGTTGAGCAGGAACCGGGCGGCCCATCCGCCGCCGATCACACCACCACCGATGATTGCTGCTGTTTTGTTCATATTGCATTCCCGCATGTTTCGGGTCGCCCTGGCTTGCTGCTTCGACGCAGGATCAGCCGAAAAGGAGACCCATGATGAGAGTTGAATTTCACGGATTGCCCAGCCCCGATGTCGAGGCCATTCACCGCAGCGGTTTGGACAGCTACGGCGACCCGGTCGAACGTCACGCCAGTGCCGAAGAGGGCAGCATGCCCTGCCGGCATTGCCTGCGCAACGTGCCTGCCGGACAGCCCTATCTGGCACTGGCGCATCGCCCCTTCCGCACCCGAAATCCGTTTACCGAAACCGGACCGATCTACCTGTGCGACCCGGGATGCACACCGGTGCCCCCTGCATCCGAGCCGCCTGCCTTTCTGAACGCGCCGCAGTACATTCTGCGGGGCTACAGTGCAGACGAACGGATCGTCTATGGCACCGGTGCGGTGATCCCACGAGACCAGTTGACCCGCTACGCGGCCCAGTTGCTGGACCGGGGCGATATCGCCTTCGTGGATCTGCGCAGTGCCAGCAACAATTGCTTTCTGTGCCGTATCCACCGCGCGGCCTGAGCCGGGATATCCCGCCGGGATGACCGGCGGGACAAATCCGGGAACGGGACCGGTGCCGTCGCACATCGGCGCGTTACTTGGCAACCGGTGCGCGCTTGGTCAAGCCCAGCTTTTCGCGCACTTCCTCTGGCCCGATCACCCGCGCGCCCATGTTCGAAACGATGGTGTTGGCGCGTTCGACCAGCTGCCAGTTTTCCGCCAGTACGCCCTTGTCCAGCCACAGGTTGTCCTCAAGGCCCACGCGGACGTTGCCCCCTGCCAGAACCGCGGCCGAGGCATAGGCCATCTGGTTGCGCCCCAGAGCAAAGGCGCTGAACGTCCAGTTGTCCGGCACATTGTTGACCATCGCCATGAAGGTGTTCAGGTCATCCGGCGCCCCCCACGGCACGCCCATGCACAGCTGCACCAGCGCGGGATCTTCCAGAATACCTTCTTTCACCAGCTGCTTGGCAAACCACAGGTGCCCGGTGTCAAAGGCTTCGATTTCCGGCTTCACCCCCAGATCGGTCATCATCTGCCCCATGGCGCGCAGCGCACCGGGGGTGTTGGTCATGACATAGTCGGCCTCGGCAAAGTTCATCGTGCCGCAATCCAGCGTGCAGATTTCCGGCAGGCATTCGGCGATATGAGCCACGCGCTCGCTGGCGCCGATCATGTCGGTTGCAGCCTCATTGACCGGGAACGGGCTTTCGACGCCGCCAAAGACGATGTCGCCGCCCATGCCTGCGGTCAGGTTCAGCACCACATCCACATCCGCATCGCGGATCCGCTCGGTCACTTCGCGGTAGAGGTCCAGCCGACGGGACGGCGCGCCGCTCTCCGGGTCACGCACATGGCAGTGCACAATCGCGGCACCCGCCTTGGCCGCTGCAATCGCGCTGTCGGCGATTTCCTTGGGCGACCGAGGCACATGGGGGCTGCGATCCTGGGTGCCGCCCGACCCGGTCACGGCACAGGTGATGAAGACTTCGCGGTTCATTTCGAGAGGCATTTTCGTTTTCCCCGTGTTTTACCGGCTTTTACCCGGGGATATCCCCAGGCTTCTCCCCGGATTCCGATTTGCTTTGACGCTCAGAGTGCCGCAGCCTTTGGATCTGAACTTTACAACATGCGAATCGAACTTGATGAAATCCGCAAAAAACATCCTGCAACCCGAACATCGGGCTCTGAAAACCGCCGTTCTGGTGCTGGACGACTGCAACACGCTCAGCTTTGCCGCCACGGTGGATCCGATGCGCGCGGCGAACCGTCTTGCGGGACGTGCGGCGTTTGACTGGGACTATGTCACCGCCACCGGCGCGCCAGCAACGCTGACCAGCGGGCTGCAGGTGCCGGGCATGGCCCTGTCACGGCTGGAGGGGTGTGAGCTGCTGATTGTGGTCGCGGGTTTCCAGCTGGCGCGCCACGCCACCCCCTCGCTGTTGGCGGGGCTGCGCCGCATCGCCGGAACCGGTGCGACGCTGGCCGGGATCGACGGCGGCCCCTGGCTGCTGGCCGAGGCCGGACTGCTGGACGGCCACCCTGCGACAACCCATTGGGAGGACCTGGAGAATTTCAGCAGCCGCTTTCCCGATGTAGATGTGCGATCCGATCGGTTCGTGGTGTCCGAAAACCGGCTGACCAGCGGCGGCGCCACCCCGGCCATCGAAATGATGCTGCACATCATCGGCGCCCGCCACGGGGCGGGATTTGCCTCACGGGTGGCTGGCCTCTTCCTTTATGACGGGATCGGTGCACCGGAACGCCCACAGAGCCGTCTGGGCGCCCATAAGCACAACGCGCTGACCGCCAAGGCACACGCCCTGATGGAAGCCGCTCTGGATGATCCTCTGCCGCTTGTGGACATTGCCAAGGCGCTGGGAACTTCCTCGCGCAGCCTGCAGCAACAGTTCCGCCTGCGCCTGAATACGACGCCGCAGGACCACTACCTGCAGCTGCGTCTGGCCGAGGCGCGGCGTCTGGTGACCGATACCGAAATGCCGCTGCTGGATGTCGCCCTGGCCACCGGTTTCACCTCGCAAAGCAGCTTCGCTCGCGCCTTCAGAACAGCGCATGGATCCTCTGCCCGTGATCTGCGGCAGGAAAACCTGCGCCCGACCCATCACTGAACCCGTTTGGCTGGAGTATTTTGCGAGGCTCTGCCTCGCGCTCCGGAGTTTTCTGACGAGAAGAAAAAAGAAGCTCCTGATTTCATCTCGCCCAGAAAACTCCGGGGGTGAGACCCGAAGGGTCGAGGGGGCAGAGCCCCCTTCCCACGGGTATCAGTAAGGCATCGGATTGGCCCGATGCGCGGCCGTGATATCGTCCAGAACCTCCTGGCTCAGCTCCACTGACGTGGAGGCCAGAATATGGCTCAGTTGTTCAAGACGGGTTGCGCCAAAAATCGCAGAGGCCATGAAGGGCCGTGTCCGGCACCAGGCCAGTGCCATGTGAACCGGGTCCAGCCCGTGACGGGTAGCAATTTCCAGGTAGGCCGAGACTGCATCATAGACCCGTGCAGAATGACGCCCGCCCAGTTCGGGGTTGATTGCTTTCCGGGACCCTGCCGGCACTGCGCCGCCCTGATACTTGCCTGTCAGCAAACCGGTGCCCAGCGGCGAAAAGGCCAGCAGGCCGACATCTTCGTTTACGCTCAGCTCGGCCAGGTCGGTATCGTAGAGGCGGCACAGCAGGGAGTATTCGTTCTGGATCGAGGCCACGCGCGGCGTGCCGCTTTGCTCAGCCAGACGGAGCCACTGTGCGGTGCCCCAGGCGCTCTCATTCGACAGGCCAAAGGCGCGGATGGTGCCGCGATCGACTTCCTGTTGCAGCGCCTCCAGACAGTCCTGCATGTTTTCGAGGGTTTCAGCCCGGTCCTGGGCCGACGGGTCATAGGTCCAGTTTTTCCGGAACATATAGCTGCCCCGGTTGGGCCAGTGAAACTGGTAGAGATCGATGTAATCGGTGCGCAGCCGTTTCAGCGAGGCTTCGATTGTCGGGCGAATGGTCTTGGAAGAGATCGGCGCCCCATCCCGCACGTGCCGCATGCCTTCGCCCGAATGTTTGGTGGCCAGAATATAGTCCTGACGCCGACCGGTTCTGGCATTCCAGTTGCCGATGATCCGCTCGCTGTCGCCGATTGTCTCGGCGCTGACCGGATTGACAGGATACATCTCGGCAGTATCCAGGAAGTTCACGCCGCGATCCAGCGCCAGATCGATCTGCGCATGGGATTCGTCTTCGGGCGTCTGCGTCCCGAAGGTCATCGTTCCCAGACACAGTTCGGACACCGTCATGCCCGTGCGTCCCAGCGGGTTCATTTTCATCGCCGATCCTCCAGATAGCCTGCTGGGCAAACGTAGCGGCGAAAAAGACGACCGCAAGCCCTCTTGCACCAGCCCGGGAAATCCGTCAGCGTCGCATCAACAGATCACGGAGAGCCAATGCCACAGACCATTACCAAGGGAATCAAGGTCCTGCTAGACGAAGCAAATGCCGAAGTGACCACCCTGCCCGTCGCCGAGGCAAAAACCCTCTACGACAATGACACCTATCAGTTCATTGACTTGCGTGACATTCGCGAGATCCAGCGAACCGGTATGATCCCAGGTGCCTTCTCCTGCCCAAGGGGCATGCTGGAATTCTGGATTGATCCAGAGAGCCCCTACCACAAAGAGGTTTTCAACCAGGACAAGACCTACGTGTTCTATTGCGCCAGCGCCTGGCGTTCCGCATTGAGTGCAAAGCAGGCGCAGGACATGGGGCTGGGTCCTGTGATGCATCTTGAAGGGGGGTTCAGCAAATGGACGGCAGAAGGTGGCCCTTCCGTCGAACGGACCTGAGAGGTTTTTGAGGGCAAATGTTTGAGGGCGGTCCCTATTCCGCCCTTTAACCGCACCGAGAAGTCAGCGGTCTTCGGCCTCATCGATGGCGGCCAAGATGTTAGAGTGCTTGTTTTTATGGATGCGTTTATTTGTTATCGTATTGAGAGATTTTTGGATTTTACTAGGTTTGGCGGTTACCTACTCTCCCACGACTTAAGCCGCAGTACCATTGGCGTGACAGTGCTTAAC
>JALEGX010000073.1 GCA_022763485.1 Paracoccaceae bacterium
GTCGAACTCGCTGCCTTCGGTATCGACCGAGATATAGTCGATCACCTCTGGTGCATTGTGCTGCTCCAGCAGGTCATTCAGCGAGATGGTTTCGACATCATAGCTCTGCCCCCGTAGCTTGCGGGTCGGTTTGACGAAGGTCGAAATGGCCGAGTTTTCGCCACGCGGCGCTTCGGTGAATTGCAGGGTTTCACCAGTGGCGCGCCAGACGCAGCGGGTTTCGATGGTGCAGTCGCGGTTCTGTTTCAGATCGCCATGCCAGCCGCGGGCGGGTTCCGCCAGAATGCCCTGCCAGCCGAACTGCTTTTCCATCAGCCAGCTGTTGTTCAGCTCAACGCCGTCTGTGGCGCCGAATTCGACAAAGAACCCGCCTTTCTTGAAGTCCACCCGCGACAGGGCGAACAGATCCTGGCGCAGCTGCGAACGCGAGGCCTCCAGCAGGTCGATGCAGCGGTTGCGCTGATCGGGGTTCATGGCCTTGATGAATTCCAGATCAAAGTAACCGCGTTCACGCACCTTCAGCTGATGCAGACGGTCCTTGCGGGTGATGGTCGTGTTGGAAATCAGGTGGGACACGGGCGCCTACTCGGTTTGATCAAGGGTATTTGGATTTATCTCTATCCTCTGCACCGCAGAGGCACAAGGCAACTCAGGCGTCAGGGTCAATCAGCCCCAGCCCGCGCAGGTATATGCCGATCCCGGTTTCCAGCAGGTCCTCGGGGGGAAAGGGCGATGCTGTGCCGGGGGTGTTACGGGCGAATAGTTCGACAACGCCGTGGCTCATCGCCCAGATATGGGCGGAAAACATCGACGCGGGCGGTCGTTTTTCCGGTGGGATGTGCTGGCTCAGGTCGGCGGCGGCCTGTTCCAGAATGCCACGCGCACGGGCCGCTGCATCGGCCAGCTCGGGCGTGCGGTTCACGGAAATCCCGCTTTCGAACATGGCGATGTAATGGCCGGGATACTTGCGCGCAAAGGCCAGGTAGGCCCGGCCCGTAGCCTCAAAAGCCGCCAGCGCCGAGGGCTGATATTTCTCATAGGCGTGCTGCATCAGGTCGGCGAACATCACGAACCCCTGACGCCCGGCTTCGGCAATCAGATCCTCGCGCCCTTCGAAATGGCGGTAAACAGCGGCCGGCGTCACGCCTGCGGTCTTGGCCGCCTCCGACAGGGTAAAGCCGGTGGGGCCCTTGGCCTCGATCAGCTTCAGGGCGGCCTCGACCAGCGCCTGGCGCAGGTTGCCGTGGTGGTATCCGCGCTTAGGCATCCCAGAGATCCGGTCCGCCGCACACATGCTGGTCCACCGCTCCGATCGCGTCCAGATCGCGCCGGGCATAGTCGATCTGATGCAGGACCGAGCGGATGGCACCCAGACGCGCGCGCTTCTTGTCATCAGAGCGCACAATGGTCCAGGGCGCGTCGCTGGAATGGCTGCGGGTCAGGGTTTCACGGATAGCCGAGGAGTATTCCTCCCATTTTTCCAATCCCTTGACGTCGATCGAGCTGAGCTTCCACTGTTTCAACGGGTCGCTTTCACGGGCCAGAAAACGGCGCAGCTGCTCGGCGCGGCCGACGTTCAGCCAGAATTTGAACAGGCGCACGCCGTCATCGACCAGCGCCTTTTCAAAGCCGATCACCTGACGGAAGAACCGCTCGCGTTCCTCATCTTCACAGAAGCCGAACACCTTTTCGACCACGCCGCGATTGTACCATGAGCGATCATAGAAGACGATTTCGCCGCCCGAGGGCAGATGGTCGATATAGCGCTGGAAATACCATTGGCTGCGTTCGGCATCGGTGGGTTTCGACAGGGCCACGACCCGCGCACCGCGGGGATTCAGGTTTTCGCGAAACCGCTTGATGGTGCCGCCCTTGCCGGCCGCATCCCGGCCTTCGAACACAATCGCCACCCGCTCCCCACTTTCCTTGACCCAGGATTGCAGCTTGACCAGTTCAATCTGCAGCGCAGCGATTTCGCGTTCATAGTCTTTCTTCGACAGACGGCTGTCGTGCGGATAGTCGGGGTTCAGGATGTCGCCCTTGCTGGCGCCATTGATGGCCTCGCGCACGGGATGCGGGGCCAACTCGTTGAAATACCTGCTGATCGCGCCATCGAAGGGAAGTTCCATCTTCCGTCCTCCTTTGTTCTTGTCTGTATTATATGGAGGGTGGTTCGCAATGTTAAAGCGCTTTATTTGCGGACCGGCCCGCGACCATCCGCGCAGGGCGGTGCACTTATCCTGCGGTCAGCACCTGCATCGGCAGGTCAGGGGCGCCATCCGGCAGGCGCGGGGCGGTGTCCGTCACCAGGGTGTCGATCTGTTCGAACCCGGTCACAACATGCAGCGGGGCCTTGTCCCATTTGCTGCCATCGGCCACCAGCAGACGATTGCGTGACTGGGTAACGATGGTGCGGTTGATTTCGGCGTCGACCAGTTTGAAATCCAGAATGCCATTCGCGGAATGCAGGCCGCCCGCGCCGATCACACCGAAGTCGGCGGAAAACTCGCGATAGCCGTTGACCACCGCAGTGCCGACAAGGTCCCGGTCCTCGGGGCGCAGGATGCCACCAATCAGATGCACCTCGGCCGAGGCCATGTTGCACAGGATCGTCGCCACCTCCAGGTTGTTGGTGACGATGGTCATGTCGGCGTGATCCAGCAACGCCTCCGCCACATATTGAACCGTGGTCCCGATGCCCAGCAAAACGCTGGACCCATGCGGGATCAGCGCGGCGGCAGCGCGGCCAATGTCGCGCTTGGCCTCTTCGTTCAGGATACGGCGCGAGCGGAAGGTCAGGTTGACCGGATTGCTGGGGGCAACTACGCCCCCATGCACCCGCCGCGCCAGCCCAAGATCACAGAGGGCATTGATATCCTTGCGAATTGTCTGTGTCGCCACATCGAACATGGCGGACAATTCGTTGATGGATTGCAAGCCCGAGGTGCGCACCAGATCCACGATCTGTCTTTGCCGGTCATTGAGATCGCTCATGCGCCACCTTCCCTTGTTGCGGTGCTCAGATCGACGGGGCGATCCAGTCCGGTTTCAATCCGCTGGTCGAGATGAACTTGTCAACATCCAAACCGGCAAACAGCCCATGATCGCTGATCAGCACCGTGCGCCAGCCCTGCGCCTGCGCACCCAGCACATCGGTGTGCAGCGTGTCGCCAACCATCGCAATCCGCGCCCCGCCATATCCAAGCCGTGCTTCGATTTCGGAATAGACGGATGGGAAGGGCTTGCCGTGATATTCGATCTCAATGCCCAGGCTGTCCTGCAGGTCATGCGCGAAATAGCCCGGCTCCAGCGACAGGCCGCTTTCCCGCGGCGCCACAAGATCCGGATTGGCAACGATCACCGGACGCGGGTGGGCCTCAAGGCTGTCGCGCAGCAGATCGTGCCGCCGTTCCGACCATTCCGCCGAGCTGAGCAGCAGCACCCCGTCAATCAGCCGATAGGTGTCGGGATCATCGTCCAGCCGGATCGCCGGCACATGCATTTCCGCAGGGGTCCAGTCCTCGGTGGCCGCAACGCCCCACAGCTTCACCTCCGGGTGGCGGGACAGGAAGGTCTCACAGACTTCGCGGCTGGACACGATTTCGCCTTCGGTGAAATCGAAGCCCAGCTTGCGGAATTTGAGCAGTGTATCGGCCCGGCAATAGCTGGCCGCATTGGTCAGCACGAACAGGTCCTTGCCCCTCTCGCGCAGCTCGGCAATCCGCTCACACGCGCCGTCAATCGGGGTTTCGCCCACGTTCAACACCCCATAGGCATCGAACACGAAGGCATCAACCGTGTCGGCGATCTGCGTCAGATCGCGAATGCGCTCGGCCTGTGCGGCCGAAGGCACCAGCTTGGGCAGCCGATCCCTGACCGCTTCATACCGGCAAAATGCCTGTTCCGGTGTCATGAAAACACTGCGTCCTTTGCGATTTCGCCTTGCCTGAGCGCCAGAGCCAGATCCGGATCATCGGTGATGAGCCCGGACACACCCTGATCCAGCCAATGCCGGATCTGGTCGGCCTCATTCACCGTCCACACCAAAAGCTCAAGGTCCAGATCGTCGCAGAGCGCCTGATGTTGCGCGGTGACATCGGACCAATGCGGGCTCCAGGCCGCAGCACCGTCCTGATGCAGCACCTGGGGCAGGGGGCCGCGATCGACATCCAGCCCTGCCAGCCAGGGTGATCCGGAGTAAAGGGTGCCCTTGCGCGTGTCGCGCCGCTCAAAGCTCAGGTAGGAGCGCCGCAGCTCTGGCGCGATCTGGCGGGCCACGTGCAGAATGGCCCAGTTGAACGCGTGGATGTAGCTTGTCGCCATCAGCCCGGCCCGCCGCAGCTCAGCCAGAACCGCTGTGACAAACACCTCAGCCTCTGGCTGGTTCTCCGCACCCGGCATATGCTTCAGCTCGACCAGCAGGTCGATCTGGCGCGGATGCGCTTTGACCAGCTCCAGAACCGCGCGCAGCGTCGGAACCTGCGCCTTGGGCACCGTCACCTGATCGGGGAATTTCAGCGCATAGTCGGTTCCGGGACGGATCCCGCCAACGTCATAGGCCCGCAGCTCTTGCAAAGTCAGATCGAAGATGGCCGGCCCATCCGTCTGCAGCCACGCCCCGTCGGCAGTGCGGGTGGTGTCCTTCCACAAGGTCGGGTTATGGGTGACAACCGGCACCCCGTCGCGGGTCATCAGAACGTCCAGCTCCAACCCCTCGACGCCCGCGTCCAGCGCATAGGCAAAGCCCGCAAGCGTGTTTTCAGGCCGCGCACAGGGGGCGCCACGATGTCCAAAAATGCGTGTGTGCATTTGCCGGATCTCCGCGTCAGCCCAGCCGCCGGCCGGTTACCACGTCGAACATATGCAGGTTCTCCGCCGCGCAGCCCAGTTCAATGATCGACCCGGTTTCAGGCATCTGTACGCCGGAGAAGCGCACGGACAGCGCCTCACTGCCGCCGTTCAGCGTGCCATGCACAACCGTATCCGCGCCCAGCTGTTCGACAAAGCCGACGGTCAGGGGCAGGCGGATATCATGCCCGTCACCGCGATGCAGGTGCTCAGGCCGGATGCCGATTACAACCTGAGTTCCCGCACTGCCGTTGACCGGTGTGTTAAGGCCAAACGTGTGGCCGCCATCAACCAGCACAGAGCCGCCATCTGCGGACAGTTTGCCCTCAAACATGTTCATCGCCGGGGTGCCGATAAAATCCGCCACAAAGCGCGAGGCCGGACGCAGGTAAAGATCCATCGGGGTGCCGATCTGTTCCACAACGCCGTGGTTCATGATGACGATCCGGTCGGCCAGCGACATCGCCTCGACCTGATCATGGGTCACATAGATGAAGGTCGCGCCCAACCGGTTGTGCAGAGCCTTCAGCTCAGCGCGCAGCTGGGTGCGCAGCTTGGCGTCCAGGTTGGAAAGCGGCTCATCAAACAGGAAGACCTTGGGATCGCGCACGATGGCACGGCCCATGGCGACCCGCTGGCGCTGGCCGCCCGACAGCTGGCGCGGCTTGCGGTCCAGATAGTCCTCCAGCCGCAGGGTGCGCGACGCTTCGGCAATCCGTTCGGCGATCTGCGCCTTGGGCAGGCCTTCGTTCTTGAGGCCATATTCCATGTTCTTGCGCACGCTCATGTGGGGGTAGAGCGCGTAGTTCTGGAACACCATGGCGATATCGCGTTCACCGGGCTCCAGGTTATTGACCCGGCGTCCCTCGATCTGCAGCTCACCGGTGGTGATGGTCTCCAGCCCGGCA
Organism: Paracoccaceae bacterium; assembly: GCA_022763485.1. Lineage (GTDB taxonomy): Bacteria > Pseudomonadota > Alphaproteobacteria > Rhodobacterales > Rhodobacteraceae > Aliisedimentitalea. The sequence goes on from JALEGX010000073.1 coordinate 5,757, forward strand.
ATCATCCGCAGGATGGTGGATTTGCCGCACCCCGATGGCCCGACCAACACGATGAATTCACCGTCGGCGATATCGATATTGACGTCCGAGACCGCGGTAACGCCGCCGGGATAGGTCTTGCCAAGCTCTTGGATCTTGAGGTCAGCCATTCTTATTTCTCACTTTCGACCAGCCCTTTGACAAAGAGCTTCTGCATTGCAATGACAACGAAAACGGGCGGGATCATGGCCAGCACCGCGGTGCCCATGATGTAGTGCCAGACGGGTAGGGCCTCGCCGGAATTGACCATGCGCTGGATCCCCATCACCACGGTGTAAAGCCCCTCATCCGTGGTCACCAGCAGCGGCCACAGGTATTGGTTCCAGCCGAAGATGAACAGGATGATGAAGAGCGCGGCGATATTGGTGCGGCTCATGGGCAGCAGGATGTCCAGGAAGAAGCGGATGGGACCCGCCCGGTCGATCCGCGCCGCTTCGACCAGTTCGTCCGGGATGGTCAGGAAGAACTGGCGGAACAGGAAGGTGGCCGTGGCCGAGGCGATCAGCGGGATGGTCAGCCCGTAGTAGCTGTTCAGCATGCCCAATTTGGTGACCACGTCAAAGGTGGGCAGGATCCGAACCTCGACCGGCAGCATCAGGGTGATGAAGATCATCCAGAAGAACCCCATCCGGAACGGGAAGCGGAAATAGACGATCGCATAGGCCGAGATGATCGAGATGGCGATCTTGCCGAAGGTGATGACCAGCGCCATGATCAGGCTGTTGAACATCATGCGCCCGATGGGGACGCCGCCCGCTTCGGGCAGACCGCCGGCCAGAAGCTGCGAATAGTTTTCCCAGGCCCGGTCCCCGAACCATAGCGGGATGGGGGCCTGGCTCAGCGCTTCGGGTCCATGGGTGGAGGCGACCACCGCCATCCACACAGGGAAACACAGGAAGACAACGCCGGTGATCAGAACGGCGTGGGTGACGAAGGTCAGGACGGGACGATTCTCAACCATCAAATTCTCCGGGGTTGGATGCGGAATTCGACACGAATTCCGGGCCGAAATCCGACGCGGATTTCGGATCCGCGATCTCCAAGGGGCGCGACACGGTTTCCGTGTCGGAAACCGGGCCGAATTCTGTGACAGAATTCGGCATCTGAACCAGGCGTAGCATCAGTATTGCACCTTCCGTTCGACATAGCGGAACTGGACAAATGTCATGGCGATCACCAGCCCCATCAGGATGACCGACTGGGCGGCGGATGAGCCGTAATCCTGTCCGATGAAGCCGGTGTTGTAGACGCGGAAGACCAGCACCGATGTTGCATCGACAGGCCCGCCTTCGGTGGTGGCATGGATCAGCGCAAACGTGTCAAAGAAGGCGTAGACCAGATTGACCACCAGCAGAAAGAACGTGGTGGGCGTCAATAGCGGGAAAACGATGGTCCAGAACCGGCGCACCGGCCCCGCACGATCAATTGCTGCGGCCTCCAACATGGATTTCGGGATCGACTGCAGCCCGGCCAGAAAGAACAGGAAGTTGTAGCTGACCTGCTTCCATGCAGCCGCCACGATCACCAGCAAGAGCGCCTGATCCCCGTTCAGGTAGTGGTTCCAGTCAACGCCGACGCCCTTCAGCCAGTAGGACACGATGCCCAGCGACGGGTTCATCAGGAAGTACCAGATCACACCGGCCAGCGCGGGGGCCACGGCATAAGGCCAGATCAGCAACGTGCGGTATCCGGTGGCCGCCTTGACCACCCGATTGGCCGCCACGGCCAGCCCAAGGGAAATGCTCATTGCCAGAAAGGCGACGGACACGCCGAAAATCAGCGTGGTCCGGAACGACTTAAGGTAGCCGGGGTCATCAAACAGTTCGGTGTAATTGTCCAGCGCCACCCATTCACGGGAAAACCCGAAGGCATCTTCGATGAAGAAGGAGCTTTCGATGGCCTGGTAGGAGGGCCAGAAGAAGATCACGGTGATTGCGATCTGTGGCAGGACCAGCAGATAGGGCAGCAACCGGGATCGAAAGACGACGCGTTTCTGCATCCCAAAACCTCAAGCGGGAAGTTATGATACCGAAGCCCTGAAGTTCAGGGCTCCGGCAGGATGTGATGTGACTGGATCAGTCGTTGGCTTTTTCGAACTTGCGCAGCAGCGCGTTGCCGCGCTCAACCGCAGCGTCCATCGCGGTCTGTGCGTCTTTTTCGCCCGACCAGACAGCTTCCAGCTCTTCGTTGATGATGTCACGGATCTGCACGAAGTTGCCAAAGCGCAGCCCTTTGGAGGCCGGGGTCGGCGCGTTCAGCGACAGCTGTTTGATCGCGGTGTCGGTCATCGGATCGGTGTTGTAGAACCCTTGTTCCTTGGACACGTCATACGCCGCGGTGGTGATCGGAACATAGCCGGTGTTCTGGTGCCAGTAGGCCTGCTGGTCGGCGGCAGAAACGAACTGGAAGAAATCGGCGACACAGGCGTATTCCGGCTTCTCATGTCCATTCAGGACCCACAGGGTTGCGCCCCCGATGATCGAATTCTGCGGCGCGTCCGCAACGGCGGTGTCCAGCGGCAGCATGGTCTGACCGAATTCGAAGTCCTTGATGTCTTTCTTGAAGCCACCGTAATAGGCCGACGAGTTGATCCACAGAGCAGTTTCACCGTTCACGAACTGGCCGCGGCTGTCGCCACGACGGCCGCCGTAGACAAAGGTGCCGTCCTTGCCCATGTCGGCAATGCGCTGAATGTGGTTCACAACCGCTTCATTGTTGAAGGTGAACTCGGTCTTGAGCGAGGCAAACCCGTTTTCTTCAGTTCCCAGCGGAATGTTGTGCCAGGCCGAGTAGTTTTCGATGTTCGACCAGGACTGCCAGCCAAAGGAGAAGGGCTTGGCAACGCCGCTGGCTTTCAGGGCTTTGGCGGCGGCTTCAACTTCGTCCCAGGTGGTGGGAACGGCAACGCCGGCCTTGTCCAGCGCGTCCTTGTTGTACCACAGAACCGGGGTGGAGCTGTTGAACGGCAGCGACAGCAGGTTGTTGTCGGTGTCTGTATAATAGGAAATCACCGCAGGCAGATAGGCAGACTGGTCAAAATCGATGCCCGCATCCTGCATCAGCTTGTAGACCGGATAGATCGCGCCCTTGTCACCGGCGGCCATCATGGTGGCGGTGCCAACTTCGAAAACCTGAACGACGTGGGGCTGTTCACCCGCACGGAAGGCGGCGATCGCGGCGGTCATGTTCTCGGTGTAGTTGCCCTTGTAGACCGCGTTGATCTGGCAGCTGTCGGACCCCGCATTGTAGTCCGCGGCGAACTTGTCGACGATTTCACCCAGCTGACCGCCCATGGCGTGCCAGAACTGGACTTCGGCTTTGTCGGCAGCAAAGGCCGAGCTTGCTGCAACCGATGCGGCCGCAGCAGCGGCAAAGGTATTTTTCATGTTCATTTGAATGTCTCCAAACAGGCTCAGGAGGTCGTGTTTCACTACTGGCAGGACGCTGATCCGCTGCCTGACCCCGGTGTAGTCAGTGGATGTGACATTCATATGAAAGTCAATATGGTTGTTTGCGGGGGTGAACCAAAGAGATTCCCTTTCAAGTGAAGGCTGCAAGTGCCTCTGCGCGGGGCAACCGGTGAATTCGACTGCTGCCACGGGTGGGAGATGTGGCGCGCATTCTCTTCAAGTATCTATTTTTAAGGGATTGTTTTGCGCGGCTGGAAGTGATGGTCCAGGTTTTACTGGCCCATCGCAGCGTGCGGTTCAAATGAAAGCCATGAAAGGCGGCAAATTTTGACCGGACCCCTAAGCCGAACGTCACCGTTCTGACTTCAAAGCAGCGTGTTGCCATACATTCTTCTACCGCTATGTCTCAACCCGGTGACGAAACGAGCAATGGTTCAACATGATCACATTTTCTTGAACCTGGGCACAGGACAGATCCCGAACTGAATGTCGCGTTGAATTACGTTTAGCAGGGATCAACCATTCCAATTAGACAAACGCCTTTGGCCTCAAACTCGGCAAGAGTCTTTAATTTGGAGTCGCTGCTTTTTTGTAACTAATTTCTCCGGCGCGGTCTCACCTAAAACCGGTGTGATTCCAGGAGAATGGTTGAAAAAATAATTGAAAACGAACGCGTTGCGCATATCCGCCACATCTAAAATGATGCCGAAATTAGAACGCCTGTTCTGGAAATTTTTGTAATCTGACCAAATGGAAAGGACTTCATTTGCGCGGAAAATGCATTGTTCCAAAATGACGTTGCGATTTTTTGATTTTCGATCAAATTTTTGTTGAATTGGAAAATGGAAATAGGGCAGCGTGACGCTCGGTAATCGGCTTGACCGATGTAAGAGTTTTGATGTCTAGTATCATTATATTGATAGCGCGAGCCTTGGAAAACAAATGGACAGTTCGGTCGAAACCCTGGAATCCCTGAAGTTCAACATCGAACGTCTGATGGGCGCCAACCATGTTAATCGTGCGCAGCTGTCGCGGCGGGCCGGTTACAAGAATTCCAACAAGGTGACGACTGTGCTGAACGGATCGAGTTTGCCGAACATCGATTTTGCTGTTCGGATTGCCAAGGCGTTCGATGTCGACGTGGGAGAGCTGTTTCGCAAACGCGAGGAGGTGACCGAGACAGAGTTCACCATCCAACCGGTCGGTGTGGTCGAGCGCAAGGCGTCGAACCTGGTGAACGCGATCTTTCAGTCCGCGCACAAGAAACTTGTTGAGATGGGCGAACGTCCGACCATGGATATGGTCGCATCCTGGTGGCAGGAAAGTGGGGGCAGGCTGGAATCCTGCGACCAGCTTGCCCCCCATTTTGATCTTGTCGGCGTTCCTAAGGCCGGTCAACGAATCCCGAGCGTCCGGCAGGTTGGTCACAAGAGTCTGACCGCACAGGCGCTCAACTCGCATGACGCCAGCGCGATGACGCATTTCATGCGCACGCTGAATGACGCCGATCTGGATGATCTGCGGAAATGCATAACAACTGTATCCTACAGCGGCGCGGGTCTGATCACGCCCCAGACGCGCATCGTGGACATGCCGGGGATGGATGCGCCGGTGAAGGTCAGCTTTCTACGGATGATGTTGCCGGTGACCGATGAAGACGGGCAGCCTCATATCTTGAACTTCTCCACCTTGATGAGCGAATCCGCGCTGAGCAACAGATCCGGATTCCTCCAGTAACAATAGGCCA
>JALEGX010000006.1 GCA_022763485.1 Paracoccaceae bacterium
ATCTTCTCGGGGGGGGGGGGGGTCGGCCCCCCGCCTCGCTTTCACATCAATCCTTCAGGCTTTCTTCGCGCAGACCGTCAGCCAGCAGGTTCAGACCCAGAACCAGTGACAGAAGGGCAAAGGCAGGCGGCAGAGCGGGATGCAGGTAGATCGACAGGAGCTTGCGGCCCTCGTTGATCGTCGACCCCCAGTCCGGGCTCTCCGGCGGCAGGCCCAGGCCGAAGAAGCCCAAGGTCCCCAGAAGGATTGTGGTATAGCCGATGCGCAGACAGAAATCGACGATCAGCGGTCCCCGTGCGTTGGGCAGGATCTCCCACAGCATGATGTACCACGGGCCTTCACCCCGGGTCTGTGCCGCGGCCACATAGTCACGCGTCTTGATGTCCATCGCCAGGCCCCGGACGATCCGGAACACGGTGGGCGAGTTCACGAAGACCACCGACACGAAGACCACCAGGATCCCGCCGGGCACGTCGAACATGTCCATGAAGGAGGGCAGACCCCAGATCGCGTAGTCCTTGGTGTTGATCAGGTAGCCACCCGTCGACACCAGCGACAGATACAGCCAGATCGCCGTGCCCAGCACCGCCACCAGCAGCGGCGTGCGGAAGTTGGGCCGCGTGTAGAACCGCGAGTTCAGCAGCACCCCGACAAAGATGATCGGGAACACGAAGAGCACGATGGCCATGTAGTTCGGAACACCGGTGGCCACGATTTCGGGCGTCACCAGCAGGTAGAACAGCAAGATCACCGGGAAGGCCAGGATCAGGTTCGCCAGGAAGGACAGGATGGTGTCCAGACGACCGCCATAATAGCCCGCAGGCAGCCCCAGCGTGATGCCGACCATGAAGGCAAAGAGCGTTGCCAGAGGTGCGATCTGCACCACCACGCCTGCACCTTTGACCATGCGGCTGAACACGTCACGCGCCAGGTTGTCACCGCCCAGAAGGTACCAGTGATAGTCGCCGTCCTCGGCTCCGCGCATCGGCGTGCCGGGCACCTTGTTCTTCATGCCGGAAACCTGGGACAGGGCATCATGGGTGACGATCATGTCCATCGCCCCGAAGATGCCGGTGAACACCCAGAACATCACCAGGCCGAAGCCGATCATGCCGATGGGGCTGTCGAACAGTTTACCATAGAGGCCAAGCCGACGTTTGAAGGCGATCGACACGGCGTAAAGGAGGATCAGAGCAACCCACACCGAGGTGAATTGGTACATGATCCGGGTGAAAATCTCAAATCCGCTGAGAGGTTCCATATCTTCTCTCCTCCCTTAAGAAATGCGGATGCGCGGGTTGAGGTAGACATAGCCGATATCGGATATCAGCTGGGTCACCAGAACCACGATGACCGACACCACCGAAACCGCAAGCAGCAGCTGGATGTCGTTGTTGCCGGCGGCCTGCACCAGAGCCCATCCGAAGCCCTTGTAATTGAACAGGGTCTCAACGATCACCACGCCGTTCAGCAGCCAGGGGAATTGCAGCATGATCACGGTGAAGGGGGCGATCAGCGCGTTGCGCAGGGCGTGTTTCAGAACGATGTTGTGAAAGCTCACGCCCTTCAGGCGGGCGGTCCGGATGTATTGCGCGGTCATGACCTCGGTCATTGATGCCCGCGTCATTCGGGCGATATAGCCCATGCCATAAAGCGAGATGGTCAGAACCGGCAGGAAGAAGTTCTCGAACGTCGGGTTGTCCATGGCAGAGGTCGCGGTGCCCTTGAACCACTTCAGTCCAACGGTGGACGAGGTGAAGACCGCGATGAAAATCACGCCCGAGACATATTCCGGCGTCGCCGTGGTGATGATCGAGAAGGTCGACAGGCTGCGGTCCAGCACCGAGCCCTCGCGCATCCCGGCCAGAACACCAACCAGAAGGGCCGAGGGGATCATCAGCACAAGCACCCAGAACATCAGGTAGCCCGTATTGCCCAGACGCTTGGAAACGATGGAGCCGACGTCATCCTTGAAGACGGTGGAGAACCCCCACTGACCCTGCAGGACGCCGCAGAACCGGGGCGTTTCTTCGATATCGACACCGGCGCGGATACAGGATCCGACGACCTGGCCATCGGACAGGGTGTTGGTGAACCCGGGAACGACGCCAAGCCACTGACCGTATTTCGTCAGCAGCGGTTGCGAATACCCGCGGTTTTCCAGCCAGGTGGCGACCTGTTCGTCGCTCATGCGCTGGTTGCCCTGGGTTTTGGCGAGCTTTTCGAGGTTCGGGTAAAGGTTGGTCAGGAAAAAGACCACAAGCGTGAGGCACAGCGCCGTCAAAATCATGACGCCGAACCGTCTAAGTATGAAGAGTCCCATGATGGCCCCTGTCGGTCAGGTCTATCCGCAGAAAAGTTGACCATTTTCTGGCTTCTGACATCTGCCTGATGGTGCGGCAGCAGGTCTGCGGCTGGAAAGGAGCGCCTTGGTCCAAGGCGCTCCGTTGCTTTTTCAGAATCCGGGTCGGATCAGGCTGCCCAGCCCCACTTGTAGTGGTGGTGCTCGAAGGACACATGCATGTCGGTGCCGACCAGGCCTTCCTTCATGTGGCGATAGAGCGAACGCCAGTACGGCTGGATGGTGACGCCTTCTTCCTGGATCAGGGCCATGCCGCGTGCGGCCACTTCGGCGCGCTTGTCGGCATCGGCGATCGCTAGCGCTTCGGCCAGGATGGCATCGAACTCTTCGTTGGCCCAGCCGAATTCGTTCCAGGCTTCGCCAGATTTATAGGCCAGGGCCCAGATCTGAACGCCCAGCGGACGGTGGTTCCAGTTGGTTGAGGAGTAGGGATATTTCGCCCAGTCGTTCCAGAAGGTGTTGCCCGGCAGAACGGTCCGCTTGACCTTGATGCCCGCGTCACGCAGCTGCGCGGCGACGGCGTCGGTGGTGTTCTTGCGCCAGTCGTCGTCGATCGAGATCAGCTCGTGCTCATAGTCGGCCATGCCGGCTTCTTCCATGAGCGCCTTTGCACCTGCGGGATCAACCTTGCGCGGCGGCAGTTCTGCGTATTCCGGGTGGATCGGGCCAACGTGGTGGTTTTCAGCGGGGGCACCGCGGCCACCATAACCCAGTTCCAGGCAGACATTGTTGTCCACAGCCATCGACAGCGCCTGACGGACGCGCTTGTCTGCGTAGGGCTTCACGCCGTCGATTTCGGCCAACTGGTTCGGGCGGATCACGATCGAGCTCATGGTCACGACCTCGGACTTGGCGTAGCCCAGACCGTCCATCACGTCGATGAATTCACCAACCGATTCGTACAGCATGTCGACTTCGTCGGATTCCATCGCCGCAAGCCATGCGGACGGGTCGGTGCCGTAGTCGATGTATTCGACGCGATCCAGCGCGGGACGGCCGAACACTTCTTCACCCCACCAGGTGTGGTTTTCGTTGCGCACGATCACGCCTTTGACGCCAACTTCCAGTTCGCTCATCAGGTACGGACCGGTGCCGACATTGTTCAGCAGATCGTTTTCGCTGAAGGTGCTGTGCACGATGGCGGCCGGATAGTCGGCCATGCCCGCGATCAGCGAGATGTCGGAGGCCGGCAGGTTCAGGCGCAGGGTGTGGCTGTCGACCACTTCGATGCCGCCTTCGACGGCCTGGCCGGTGTCACTGTCAACCAGCGTGGCGAAGCGACCCGCCATCGAGTTGGTTTCCGAGGTCTTGTCACACCAGCGCGCGATGTTGCGGGCCACGTCTTCGGCGGTGAAGTCGTCACCGTTGTTCCACTTGACGCCCTTGCGCACGTTCAGGGTGTAGACGGTTGCGTCGCCGTTGATTTCCCAGCTGTCCAGCAGCATGCCGCGGAAGGTACCGTCCGAGTTGTACTCGACCAGATATTCCAGGGTGCCACGGCTGAAGTTGCCGATCTGGGACCAGTCATAGGTGCGCGGGTCCTTCAGAGCGCGAACTTCCATCTGCACGCGGATGGTGCCGCCCTGCTTGGCATGCGCGGCGGCCTGCGCCGGTGCCTGCAGGCCGATCATGCCATAAGCGGCTGTCGCAGTTACACCCAGCGCGGTGGCACGGGTCAGGAATTCACGGCGGCTCAGCTTGCCGTCCGCAACTTCCTGGGCGTGCATCTCCGCTGCCCAATGTACCGGCTTGCCGTTGATGGTTTCGATTGTCATTTACTTCTCCCTGTTCTGACAATGAGTTGTCTGATGGCACGACGACGCGTTCACGGTGCCTCCGCAAAGGCGCTTCGTGCTCAATGTTATGTTGGATTGTCCCCCATGAGGGGTATTCGGCACCAGTTTCGAAGCCACGTCAACTTAAGCTTTCGTCATTTCAGAGCAAAAAAGCGACATCGGGCTGTTGAAAAAACGACTTGCGATCAGATTTCTGGACAAATGTGAACAGAGTGAGTCGGATTGCCGGAAATCAGCGCCGCTCATTCGGGTTGCGAAGCGCACTTGGCGAACAACCGCAGTGCTGCGCAACGAATCTCGAAAAATAGGCGGCGCTATTGAAACCAAGATGCCGTGCGATGTCCCTTGCGGGAAATTTTGTTTCTTCCAACAGAGTGCGTGAGGCATGGACCAATCTGCCGGTCAGAAGCGCAGCCGCGGTCTGACCGGTCTGGGCCTTGCAGACGCGGGTCAGATGGGTCGGTGTCACGCCCAATTCGCGCGCATGGTCGGCCATGCTCATGCCGCTGGCGAAACTATGGACAAGACGTTGAAAATACGCGCGAACGATCTTCTGTGCCGCCGTGGGCCGTTCGTGCGCAAGGTTTTCCCCCTTCATGTGCCGCCGCAGCCAGATCCCGACAAGTTCGGCCTGCGCCTCCATGGCGCTTTGCCAGAGCGGCGCGGCAAGCGACTGCTCGCGGTTGAGCGCTTCGAAGAGGGCGGTCAACTCCGCCTGATCTCGGCTGTCCAGCACCTGTATCCTTTGCGGATATTGCGGCACGGTGAGCGCAGAGGCTCCGGGGATATGCAGAACCTGGCCGATCGTCTGGCGCCCGAAGGACAGGCTGACCAGATGATGTGCCGGGATGAACAGTGCATTGTGGGAGCCGAAGCCGCAGGGATCGCCG
>JALEGX010000074.1 GCA_022763485.1 Paracoccaceae bacterium
CCGGCATGTCCTGCGGGCTGCACCACGTTGGCGGCGTCACCCTGGCCGACAACCAGGAACGCTTCGACATGCTGGTGGCCGAGCGCGCCAAACATCGCTTCATGGGGCTGGAAACCGAAATCGTCGGCCCCGAAGAGATCAAGAAAATCGCCCCGGTGACCAATGTCGACGGGATCTTGGGTGGTCTTTACGATCCGCTGGACGGTCACTTGGACCCCTCGGGCACCACTCATGCCTATGCCAAGGCCGCGCGTATGGGCGGCGCCACGATCGAAACCCACTGCAAGGTGCTGGAAACCAACCAGCGCCCCGATGGCACCTGGGATGTTGTCACCGAAAAAGGCACCATTCACGCCGAACACGTGGTGAACGCGGGCGGCCTCTGGGCGCGTGAAGTGGGCGCGATGGCGGGCGTCTACCTGCCGCTGCACCCGATGGAGCACCAGTATCTGGTGACCGATGAGGTCCCGATGATTGCCGAGATCATCGATGCTGGCGGCGAGCACCCGCACGTGATGGATCCGGCCGGCGAAAGCTATTTGCGGCAGGAAGGCCGCGGTCTCTGCATCGGGTTCTACGAACAGCCCTGCAAACCCTGGGCGGTGGACGGCACCAGCTGGGATTTCGGCCACGAACTGCTGCCTGATGATTTCGACAAGATCGAGGATTCGATCGCCTTTGCCTACAAGCGCTTCCCGGATCTGGAACGTGCAGGCGTCAAATCCGTGATCCACGGCCCCTTCACCTTTGCGCCCGACGGCAACCCGCTGGTCGGTCCGATCCCGGGGCTGCGCAACTACTGGTCGGCCTGTGGTGTCATGGCAGGCTTCAGCCAGGGGGGCGGCGTCGGTCTGATGCTGGCGCAATGGATGGTCGAAGGCGAATGCGAGCGCGACACGATGGCGATGGACGTGGCCCGCTTCGGGGACTGGATCACCCCGGGCTACACGCTGCCGAAGGTGGTAGAGAACTATCAGAAACGCTTCTCCGTCGCCTATCCCAACGAAGAACTGCCCGCCGCGCGGCCGTTCCGCACCACGCCGATGTATGACATCTTTGACAAGATGGGGGCCGTCTGGGGCCAGCAGTATGGGCTGGAGGTTCCGAACTATTTTGCGACAGGCGATGAGCCGCGCTTTGAAACCCCGTCCTTCCGGCGCTCCAACGCCTTTGACGCCACCGCGCGCGAGGTCAAAGCCGTGCGCGAGGCGGTGGGCATCAATGAAACCCACAACTTCGGCAAATACCTGGTGCGCGGCGAAGGCGCGCGGGCGTGGCTGGACCGCATCATGGCCGGACGGGTGCCGCAGCCCGGCCGGTTGTCGCTGACACCGATGCTGTCTCCCAAGGGCCGTCTGATCGGGGATTTCACCATCTCCTGCCTCAGTGAAACGGAATTCCAGCTGACCGCGTCCTATGGCTCTCAGGCCTATCACATGCGCTGGTTCCTGCAGAACAAGGACAAGGGCGTACGGATCGAAAACATCTCGGACACCCGCAACGGCTTCCAGATCGCCGGACCAAAAGCGCGTGAGGTGCTGCAGGCCTGCACCCGCTCTGACATCTCGGACATGAAGTTCATGGACGTGCGCCGCATCACCGTGGGCATGGCGGATTGCATCGTTCAGCGGGTCTCCTACACCGGTGATCTGGGATATGAGATCTACTGCGATCTGCCCTCGCAGCGGGCGCTCTGGGACGCGCTGTGGTCCGCAGGCGAGCCGCACGGCATGAAACCCTTCGGGATGCGCGCCATGATGTCCCTGCGCCTGGACAAGTTCTTTGGCTCCTGGCTGGCAGAGTTTTCACCCGACTACACGGCAGCGGAAACCGGGCTGGACCGTTTCATCAGCTTCAGGAAAAACGCCGACTTCATCGGTCGTGGCGCGGCCGAAGCGGAACGGAACGCGGGCCCGACCCGCAAGCTCTGTGCCTTTGAGGTCGACGCCGAGGATGCCGATGTCAACGCCTATGAACCGATCTGGTTGGACGGATCCGTGGTCGGCTTCTGCACCTCGGGCGGCTACAGCCACTACGCGCAGAAATCCATCGCACAGGGCTTTGTGCCGGTTGACCGGATCCGGGACGACCTGGTGGTCGAGATCGAGATCCTGGGCAAGATGTGCAAGGCGCGGTTGATCACCGAACCGCTGTTTGACCCGGATGGGGCCCGTATGCGCGGCTGATCGTCCCCGCACTGGCGTTCCGCCTTCTTCTCGCTCAAAATACTCCCGCCGGAGGCAGCCTGACAGCGCCTCCGGCGCAGCGTTGCAAGAAAGGGCGCAGATGCTAGCCATATTGATCCTCGCCGCTGGATCCGCATCCAGAATGCGCGGCGCCGACAAACTGATGGAAGAGGTCGAAGGCGCACCATTGGTCGCCACCATGGCACGACGTGCCCTTGCCTCGGAGGCCCCCAAAGTGCTGGTTGCGCTGCCTGACCTGGATCATCCACGCGCGGGCGCATTGGCAGGGCTTGCGGTGGATCTTGTCCCGGTGCCCGACGCGGCTTTGGGCATGGGGGTGTCGATCGCCACCGGCGTGGCCGCCCTGCCTGCGCAAACAACCGCCGTCATGATCCTGCCCGGTGACATGCCGGAGCTGACGCGCGAAGATTTCCGCACCATGGCCGATGCGTGGCACAAGGCCCCCGACAACGCCATCCTGCGTGGCGCCAGCACGGAGGGTCGGCCGGGCCATCCGGTGATCTTTCCACGCGCGTGTTTTGCTACCCTGTCGCAGCTTGGCGGCGATCAGGGTGCCCGCAAGGTAGTCGGCACCCACGATGGTCCGATCCAGCCGGTGCCATTGCCGAACGCCCATGCGCTGACCGATCTGGACACGCCCGAGGCCTGGGCCGCCTGGCGCGCCGCCAGATCGCCATCCTCCTGAACAGTCCTCCTGAACACCCCCTAAACGTATCCCCAGAACATACGAGAGCAGGACGGTTGCCGCGCCCTGCTCTCCCCACCTTCCGGGGCGTCTGTGAAGTAGCTGCGACCCCCGGAGAGGCCGACCCCCTTAAAGGGTCAGCAACTGGGCTTCGTGCTTCTTCAGCGACCGACGGGCCGACTGGTATCCCTTGCGGCCTTCCGGCGTCATCAGCTCGGGGAACAGCTCGAAGATCTCGTTCCGCTGGGCGTTTCCAAGACCGTCCAGTGTCTGATCGCCGGGCTGGAAGCTTTCGGTCCAGGCCCCGTCGGACAGAACAACCTCATGTTGGTCGAACATGAAGTGGATGTAGGTCACCCAGGGGGTCTCCACCACGTCCACACCTTCCAGACCTGTCAGATGCTTGGCCGCGACCAGAACTTCACGCTCTTCGAAGTAAAGCGCGGTCTTGTCGTTTGCGACCAGAACCCGGTGGTTGGGGCTGACCATCATGTCCCGCTCGGGCAGACCGTTGCCAAGCGCGCCCTGACGGATCAGCACCGGCTTCAGATGCTTGGCCTTGTCCAGATCCACACCGGTCAGGCTGCGCTTGCCCATCCAACGGATCTCCTGGATGCCGTTGTCACGGGTGATCACACGGTCACCGACCTGCAGGTCTTCGACCTTGCGCTCACCTTTGGGGGTGGCGATCAGAGTGCCCGGCGTGAAGCAGGGAACGATGACGTTTTCGATCTCGGCAAAGTTGGCCCGTCCGGTTTCACCGCCGGCGCCATCATAGAAGATGACCTGGCCCGCTTCCGGATCACCGGCCGCATATTCGACCCGCAGGCTGCCACCCGGCTCGGCCGAGTTGGTCAGGTCCAGCGTATCGATGTCACGCCCATCCGGGTCCTCACCACCGACGATGGTGTCGCCCGGGTTCGCGCCGCGGAAGGTGTCGCTGCCGAAACCACCGGTCAGCGTGTCGACACCCTGACCACCAACAATGGTGTCTTCGCCGTCACCGCCGTGGATTTCGTCATCGTCGATGCCGCCGTCCAGCATGTCGTCGCCGGCCCCGCCTTGCAGCGTGTCGTCGTCATCCTGACCGAAGATCACGTCATTGCCTTCGCCACCGTCGATGTCGTCACGTCCGTTGTCCGGATCGGGATCGGCCAGCGCGCCGGGCTGATCATCAATGATGTTCAGACCATCGGGGAAGACCGGGTCCAGACCGCCATAGATGGTATCCGCACCGTCGCCGCCGACGATGGTGTCATTGCCTTCGCTCCCGACAACCAGGTCATCCCCGGTGCCCGCGTCGATCAGGTCATCGTCGATACCGGCGTCGATCATGTCGTTGCCGCCACCGCCCGAGATGACGTCATTGTCGTCACCGGTGCGGATCGTATCGTTGCCTTCGCCACCATCGACGGTGTCACGGTCATCAAACGGATCCGCATCAGCCGGAACCGGCGGAATGTTCGGCGTGGTCCCGGTGTAGCCGGCAAAGCCACGGTCCGGCAGCGGCGTCGGCTCATTGCCGCGGGTGTCGATGTCATCGTCCCCGTCACCACCATCGGCACTGTCGTTGCCGTCGCCACCGATCAGCAGGTCATCCCCGCCATTGCCCAGCAGCACGTCATCGCCATCACCGCCGTCCAGCGTGTCATCGCCGACGATGCCCGGATCGGTGACCGGCACGTCGAAGAACACGTCGGACACAATGATGGCCGAGTTGTTCGGACCGTCTTGCATGTGTTCGATGATGACCTTCTCGACCGGGCCGGGAATGGTGACCAGCATCGAGCGGCTGGAGTCGTCTGCGGAGGCATAGTTGCCATCGCTGACGGCAGTGTCGTCACCCGGCACCGCATTGTTGTCTTCCAGCACCAGACGCGGACCTACCGCAAGGTTGACGACCATGGCATTGCCATCTTCGTCAAAGGCCTTGATTTCGACCATGCCATCGCCGTCGATGTCATTCACGCGGAACGACACATCACCGACCTGGTTAGAGAACTCCAGGCAATAGGTCGCGCTTTCGCCCGGACCATTCAGGGTGGAGGTCATACCGCTGTTGGGGTTGGCCGGATTGCCGTCATTGGTGTCGATATTTCCGACGAACTGGGTTTCCGGGGTGAACTCGGTGGTCGCACCCGGGCTTTCGTTGACCACGTCGAAGGCCACATCGACCTGACCGGTGTCCTGAGTGAAACCGCCGCTCAGGTTGTCACCGGCAGTGTAGACATCCGGATCCCCCTGAACTTCGCCTTCGCGCCACAGCAGCGCTTCGCGAACGGCACCACCGGCACCGCCGCCGGGCGCCCCTGCGTCGCCTTCCAGACGGTCATCCCCGTCACCGCCGCTCAGGCTGTCAGAGCCACCGCCGCCATAGACGTCATCATCGCCCGCACCCGCATCGACGGTGTCATCACCGTTGCCTGCGTCAACGATATCATCGTCGGGGCCTTCACCGGGCAGGATCGCATCGCCGCCATCAATCACGTCGCCTTCCGGGTCACCGGTATAGGCGGTGTCGATGTCGTCATCCCCTGCGGTACCTTCAACGATGCCATCGCCACCCTTCAGAACCGGCTTGTCCAGAACGGCCACGAAGTCGACTGCGCCGCTGAAGTGGTTGTCGAAGGTGTCCGGGGTCGTTTCCTTGGCCGCGATCGCAAAGCTCTGCTCATCGGGGTTGGTCACGTCCAGCGTCATGCCACCCTGATCGCTGGTCAGCGTCTGAGCGGTGCCGGTGGTGGTGTTTTCCACCAGCAGCTTCACGCCGGATTCATCCCAGGAATAGGTAACCTTGATCACATCGCCGATGCCGACGGTTCCGTCTTCGGAGCCCAGCAGGACCGTGTTGCCATTGTCCATGTGGTAGACTTCGACCGCCCCCTGAGGGGTGACGCGGATTTCAAAGAAACCGTCGTCAAATGCCGGTTCGCCGCCGCCACCAAGGGCCGCCACTTCCGGACCGTCCGAACCGCGGCTGACCACGGTGTTGGTGCTGTCGCCGACATGGTTGAACTGACGGAATTCCGTGCAGATCGTGCCTTCGGTCAGATCGAAGGGGTGATCATCCCCGTCATCGACGTCAAAGCGCTGGCCGGTGCCCCCGGTCAGCAGCCAGCCGCCGCCATATCCCGCACCGTTCTCGCCGGTGCCATCCTGGGCAATTCCATCGCCCAGCCCGGTATCATCGGTTTCAAAACCGTCCCGGAAATCCCACAAACCAATAACCTTGGCCGAATACGGGTTGTCAAAGTTTCTCGCCATCACATTCTCCTCTTCGGCACAACCAAGATGCCTTACCGCCTAACCGCGGATACTTGCTGCAACCCAGAGACCGATGCCGTAGAACTCGGCGACCAGCACCCCGTGCCCGAAATGATGGAGAGAGATATCCTACCCGCGCACGGGTACCCTGCACCCGAAACCGCTATGGCTTCAGGACAGATTTAGACGTCACATGCTACAAACACGCAGCAACGCGACACGCTCTCTCCGCATCATCCGATGCAGACAAAAGTGCGGTCGCCCCCGTGACCAAACAGACATCGCCCCCCAGTTGGGCTGTCTTATTTGTACCCTCAGCCCCGAGGGCCACAAAGGAAAAAGCGCCCAATTCATGCCACGTTTCAGATCAATAGTATGTAAACCGCGCGAATTTGGATGGCGGTTGCGTTCGAAATTGTTTCCAAAAATCCTTAGGGCTTGATCCCCAACCCAAGCGAACAGGCCCGAAAACACCTGTTTTGCGGGTTTCCCTGCCCAAGCATTGCATCTGTTTGTTTCGAAAGCCTGAACAGTCTGCGACCCGGGGCGCGCCGCCCCTGCCAAAGATCCGCAGATTTCACCGTTTCTCGAAAAAGCCCGGTTCCAGAACCAATCCCGCAATTTCTGCCAAATTGTAAATCAATTTTGAATAAATTCGCGGAAAACCCGCTCGAATCAAGCCTGATTCCCGGCCCTGCGACCAGAAAGAGGAACAAAAGCGGATCAAACTGATTAGCTATGGGCACCGCCCTCTTGGCAAAAGACATCCGAACGGACCGGACGCCACGGGCCACACACGGGGCTGTGCCAGATCAAGCTACATCTTTCAGGACGTGGTACGAGTGGGGGGACTCGAACCCCCAAGGTGTTGCCACCGGCGGATTTTGAATCCGCTGCGTCTACCGATTCCGCCACACTCGCAAAATGGAACCGGCGGCGTATGATTCCGATCCCTCTTCGTCTGGTATCCAAGTCTCCGGCAAAGGTAAAGCCAACTTGGCTGAGGTTGTAAAAATTGCAGAGGTGTCCCGCGCTTGACCTTGTCGCAACGGCATGCTCAACCAAGGACAACACAGGCAGACACCGGTTTCATGCTCAATCGTCTTTATTCCCGCACGCTGGCCCTGGCAGATCACCCGCACGCCCTTTGGTGGCTGGCTCTTGTGGCCTTTGTCGAAAGCTCCGTCTTTCCCATCCCCCCCGATGTCCTGATGATCCCGATGATCATCGCGCGCCCGTCCCGCGCCTGGCTGATTGCCGGTGTCGCGTTGGTGGCCTCGGTCGCGGGCGGACTGCTGGGCTATGCCATTGGCGCCTTCTTCTATGACAGCCTTGGCCAGCCGATCCTGGAGGCCCTGGGTAAGGGCGACGCCATGGCCGAGTTCAACACCCGTTTCAACGATTTCGGCTTCTGGGCGGTGCTGGGTGCGGGCGTGACCCCCTTCCCTTACAAGGTGATCACCATCATGTCGGGCTGGACCGGCATGCCGGTCGCCACCTTTGTGGCGACCTCGATCCTGGCGCGGGCGCTGCGGTTTTTCATCGTGGCCGCGCTGTTGTGGAAATTCGGCGCCCCCATCCGCGAATTCATCGAAAAGCGGCTGGGCCTGGTGTTCACCGTCTTCATCGTGCTGCTGTTCGGCAGCTTCTTCCTGATCAGGTATCTGTAATGCGCATCCTTCTCATTCTTCTGGCCGGCGGCGGCTCTGCGGCGCTTCTGCTTGGCGCCCTCGGCTTTCAGTATCTGGGCGA
>JALEGX010000075.1 GCA_022763485.1 Paracoccaceae bacterium
CGCCATCCGACCCCCGAAGCTCTGCTCCCCGGCCCGTCTGGCGCCCCGTCAGCGCCTCAGCGCCGCCGGTGAAGGGGGTTCTATGCCTAACACCAAATACCCGCAACCCCTTTTTATGACTTTCGTCATTTTTTCTTCATTTATCCGATTTTTGCATTCGTTTCGCGGGGTTAACAGGATTTGATTTCATCAGAACGCGCCAGGACGAAAGAAAATTGCCCGGGATGGCGGCCCTCTGCGCGTCGATCGGCGGTTATCCACAGAGTCGCCGCAGCCCGGCCCCCGATTCAGCCTGCCGCCGAGCAGAATCGTGTAGGGTTTCCCGCCGAATCCCACCTCAGGCGGCCTGCGCCTTCCGGTTGGGCCTGTGACGCAGAGCCAGAAGCAGGCAGACGACACCCAGATAGATCATGGGTTCGATCTGGAACCCCTTGACCAGCATCAGGAAGTGGACCGCCCCCAACAGAACCGCCACATAGGTCAGCTTGTGCAGCCGACGCCAGGTTGGACCCAGCTTTCGCACTGAGAGGTTGTTGGAGGTGATGGCCAGCGGCACCATGCACAGGAATCCCAGCATGCCAATGGTGATATAGGGGCGCTTCAGGATATCGGACCAGATCTGACCCAGGATCTGCACATCCAGAACCAGCCAGACCAACAGATGGCAGGTCACATAGAAGAAGGCCAGGAGGCCGATGGGCCGGCGCAGCTTGATCAGCCGGATCCCGAAGAACCGCTGCAAGGGGGTGATGGCCAGGCCGGCAATCAGAAATTGCAGCGCCAGCTCACCATATTCATGTTCCAGCGCCTTGATCGGCTCGACCCCAAGGCCACCGGTCAGACCCTGATAGAACAGCCACACCGCAGGAAGGACCCCAAGGACATAGACAAGGCCATTGGGGATCCGGCGCAGAACGGCGTTCAACTGGTCGCGCATCAGAAGTGCTCCGTCAGATCCATGCCATCATAGAGCGCGGCCACCTCTTCTTCATAGCCATTGAACATCAAGGTCGGCTGACGCCGCGCAAAGAGCCCCCCGCCCAAGCGACGCTCGGACGCCTGCGACCAGCGCGGATGCGACACATTGGGGTTCACGTTGCTGTAGAATCCATACTCGCGCGCATTGGCCATGTTCCAGCTGGTGTCCGGCTGCTTGTCGGTCAGCGTGATCCGGACAATCGACTTGATCGACTTGAAACCGTATTTCCACGGCACCACCAGACGCAGCGGCGCGCCGTTCTGGTTGGGCAGGGGTTTGCCGAAGATGCCGGTCGCCATCAGCGTCAGCGGGTGCATCGCTTCGTCCAGACGCAGGCCTTCGCGGTAGGGCCAGTCCAGCACACGGTACTGCGTGCCGGGCATTTCGGAGGGACGATAGAGCGTTTCGAAAGACACGTATTTCGCCTCTTCCTGCACACCGGCAAGATTGAGCAGATCCGCCAGCTCAAACCCGTTCCACGGCACCACCATCGACCAGGCCTCGACACAGCGGAAGCGATAGATCCGCTCCTCTATGGTCATTTCCGACAGAATGTCCTGCAAACCGTATTCGCCCGGACGATCCACCATACCGTCGATGGTCACGGCCCACGGCTTTGTGGTCATGCGATGGGCGTATTGGGCCGGATCCCCCTTGCCGGTTCCGAACTCATAGAAGTTGCAATAGGTGGTGACCTCTTCCCAGGTGTTGGGCTCCAGCTCTTCCTGCGCCAGCGCCGGCCCTGCCATCGCGGCAAGCCCGATACCGGACAGTCCTGCCATGACCTGACGCCGGTTCATGAACACCGCTTCGGGGGTGATATCTGCCCGTGTCAGGTCATTGCTCCAACGATACGCCATTTCTGTTTCCCTCAGTTCACTCGTTCAGAACAGAAATAGACGTGAATGCGTCGCTGGCCAAAACATAAGAAGTCACGATTCAGAGACGGGATTGTAACTTGGCAGGATCTCATTCATCGGCACCGACCGCCCGTTGGACTGCATGATGCGGACATGGCGTCGCCGCATCTGGCGGGGTTCGGAGACGCCAACCGAATGAGCGATGGTTTCCACCTCGTGAATGATCTCGCGGGCGTAGCGCGCCACCCGGCGATATTTGCGCTCGGCCACCAGCCCCTTCTGGAACCGGGGATCATGGGTGGTGATCCCGGTGGGACAGGTATTCCTGTTGCACTTGAGCGCCTGAATGCAGCCCAGCGAGAACATGAAGCCGCGCGCAGAGGTGATGAAATCCGCACCCGCTGCCAGGGCCCAGGCCACATCGCCCGGATTGACCAGCTTGCCCGAGGCAATCAGGCGGATCCGGGATTTCAGCCCGCGTTCATCGCGCAGGTTGGCGACCATGGGAATGGCTTCGCGCACGGACATGCCCACCAGATCAATCAGCGGCATCGGCGCGGCACCAGTGCCCCCTTCCCCACCATCGATGGTGATGAAATCTGGCGCGCAATCCTCGGACCGGGCCACAATGGCGTCAAACAGATCCCGCATGACCTCTTCGGAACCGACCACGGTCTTGATGCCGACAGGCTTGCCCGTGACCGTGCGCACCCGGACGATCATGTCCAGCAGATCATCGAAAGAGCGGATCTCTTTGTGCCGGTTCGGCGATTGGCTGTCCTTGCCTTTGGCGATCCCGCGGATCTGGGCAATCTCATCGCTGATCTTTTCCGCGGGCAGGATGCCGCCCTTACCGGGTTTGGCACCCTGGGACAGTTTGATCTCGAACATCCGGACCTGTTCATGCGCGGCGACCTCGCTCAGCTTCTCATCACTCAGGTTGCCGTCACAATCGCGCACGCCATATTTGGCCGTCCCGATCTGGAAAACGATGTCACAGCCCCCCTCCAGATGGAACGGGCTCAGCCCCCCTTCCCCGGTGTTCAGCCATACCCCGGCCTCCTTCGCACCGCGGCTCAGCGCCTCGACCGCGGGCCGCGAGATCGCACCATAGCTCATGCCCGAGATGTTGAAGAAGGACGGCGCCATATAGGGCGTGTGCGCGGTCGGCCCGACCTCCAGCGGTTCGGTCTTTGCATATTGGTCGTTCAGCGGCGGAAACGGCGCATTCACGAAGATCGGTGTACCGGGCACGTTCAGATTGCGGGTCGAACCGAAAGCAACCGTATTGCCATCCCCCGAGGACGCCCGTCCGATCCAGTCCCGCTGCGCCCGGTTGAACGGCAGTTCTTCACGGTCCATCGCAAAGAAGTACTGACGAAAGAACTCTCCCAGTTCGCTGAACAGATGACGGAAACGCCCGATCACCGGGTAGTTGCGCCGGATGGCGTCCCCGGTCTGGGTCCGGTCAACAACAAACAGGGCAAGCCCCAGAACCGCGAGCAACCCGAGGACAGAAACAAAGCTGATTGCCATGAACTCGATGGCATTCATTGCAAAACCCATTCAAATTCTCCGATATGTTTGATATGGCGCAAGGCAGGATACGAACGTCCGGGAAATCGTGTCCTTGATTGAACGCACACACAAGCCACGACACATCACAAAGGACCGAACTTTATGAAACATCTTCTTTTCGCATCTCTAATAGGTGTCACCCCGCTGCTCGCCGCGGCCCAGGATATGGTGACCTATACGTCGGATATGAGCTTTGACGACGCGACCTTCGCGATCGAGAGCGCGATCGTGGATGCGGGTCTCGTTGTCGATCACGTCAGCCATGTGGGTGAAATGCTGGAGCGGACCCGTGGTGACGTCGGGTCGGATGTGGTGCTGTTTTCCAATGCAGATGTCTTTTCCTTCTGCTCGGCCAAGGTGTCGCGCAGCGTGATGGAAGCGGACCCGATGAACATCGTCTTCTGCCCCTATGACATCTTTGTTGCCGAACTCCCCGATGCACCGGACAGCGTCACCATCGGGTTCCGGCAGTTTCCCGAAGGCCCGATGCAAGAGGTTCAGACCCTGCTGACGCAGATCGTCGAAGCCGCTCTGGAAGAGTGAGAAAACACGCGCGTCCGGAGAAACGAAAAAAGTCTCAAATTTCCTCTGGACGCCCCCGATCTACGGCGCTATACGGCGCTCACCGTTCCGGCGTAGCTCAGCGGTAGAGCAGTTGACTGTTAATCAATTGGTCGTAGGTTCGATCCCTACCGCCGGAGCCAAATTCCCTGAAAATCAGCATAGATGCAGCCTTCAGGCCAATTTGGCATGTGGTCTGTGCACGCTGCCCCGCCAAACTCGATCTTCAGAATGACCGCGACCGATTCCAAGGGGCCCGGCACTTCCCGGATGCGGAACGAAGCACCCGGTTTTCTGTATAATAATAGGGGAAACGGCGCTCACAGCAGTGAACACCGTTTCGCAGCTTTTCAGCTGTCTTCTTCGTCGCCTGTGTAGTAGCCGATGACATCGCTTTCCGTCGTCGCACCCAACCCGTTCAACAGCCTGTTGGAGTAGTTGAAGTAGGCGCAGACCTGGTTGACCTCCAGGATCTCCCCGTCTTCGCATCCTGCGATTTTCAGGGCTTCGAAGTCCGACTTGATCATCTTGCCCACATCCGTGGTCAGTTTGGCCGCATAGCGCAGCAGCGCCAGTTCCTTGCCTTCGAACTCATCCTCCGGGCGGTGCGCCTTTAGCGCCAGAAAGATGCGATCACTTCGGGGCTGATCCTTGATCAGGTTGCGCACGTTCATGAAGTGATGGGTCAGCGAATAGGTGCAATCGTTCAGGATCGACGTGTAGCTGGCCACCACCTCCAGAAACCAGAACGGTAGCACATTGTCCTGCGCATGCAGAACCGACCGGTAGAGCGTCACATGCCCGTTCATGGTTTCCGGACGCAGCGAATGCACCCGCATCACCGTATCCACGGTGCCATGTGGCGTGCGCGCCTTGTCCAGCAACTCTTTCAGACGCCCGGACGCATCTTCATCCGGCACCATTTCAATCCATGCGCTCATCTGTGTCTCCTGTTCCGCTGCCTCATCTTAAAGGCAAAGGTACGGTTACTGTCAGTAAATTTTTCAACCCTGATGAAATTTTTGTGGATTGCAGAGCCGGTCCGGCGCTAAAATCGCCGCCACGAGTTACCTTTGTGGGGATGAAAGTCATGCAGCAGTCGGATTTGCGTCTGGGCGCAGAGAACCTTCTGGTCACCTGTGGCGGGCTTAAGGCGGGCGACCGGGTGCTGGTGCTGCGGGAAGAGCCGAAAAATGGCTATTACGATCAAGGGATTGTCGACGCGGTGGTGCAGACCGCGCAGGAACTGAACATGATGACCGACTTGCGCACCGTGCCCTTTGACCCGATGGGCGGGACGATTTCCGCAGAGCTGATTGACGCGATGAAGCAAGCGGATCGCACCGTGTTCCTGTCCCGCACCGGTGACCAGATTCGGTTTGACGCCTCGATGGCTGGCATCCGCCCGATCATGTCCTATGCGCTGGATGCCGACATGCTGGCCTCGGGCTTCGGTCGTGCGGATTATCACGGGTTCGTAGCTCTCAAGGATGCGGTGAATGCACTGTTTGCCGGAGCAAGCGAAATCCGCGTGACCTGCCCGCTGGGCACCGACTTCTCAGGCCCGGGTGCGGCCTATGCCCCTTCTGGTGCGGCGGATGTCAGCGTCACCCGCTTTCCCATGTCGGTCTTTGCGCCTGTGCCGGCGCGCGGCTTCTCCGGCGTGGTGATGCAGGATGGCTTCCTTGTGGGCACGGGCTCCAAATTCTATGCGCCCTATGGCTGCGATCTGCGCGAACCATTGGCGGTTCACTTCGACAACACCCGCCTGACCCATTTCAGCGGTCACGACATGGATGTGCACTGTGCCCAGATGCATTATGCCAAAGTGGGCCAGATGTTCGACCTTGATCCGTTGACCATGCACTCCTGGCATGCGGGCATCCACCCCGGATGCGCCTACACAATGCCCGCAGCCGATAACTTCGAACGATGGAGCGGCGGCGCCTTTGGCAATCCCCGCCTGATGCATTTCCATACCTGCGGACATTACGCCCCCGGTGAGATTTCGCTGAACGTGCTGGATCCGACCATCCGCATTGATGGCGTGGCGGTCTGGAAAGACGGCGTATTCGACCCCGCGCTGGTGCCCGGCGGCGCCCAGATCCTGGCCCGGCACCCGTCAATGCAGGCGGTATTCGCGGCCCCGGCGCAGGAGGTTGGACAGGGTGCAAACGGCCGATTGATGGGCGCTGCCTGAGGGCCGCACGGCAGGCCGGCCCGGCCCGCCGCACCAAGGGTTACGCAGGCGCGGGTGCTTCCGCGGCAATGGCTTTGGCCACGCGTGAGCGGAACCGCATTGCCCCGGCATCCAGCCCAAGGTTGAGATAGGGCGTCTTGCGTCGCGCCATGCCGGTCTGCACGTATTCCAGCACGTCCTTGTCCTCGGTGAAGGCCATGATCGCGCCCTGGAACATACGCTCGGACAGCTCGGTGTCCTCGGCATGCATGTTGCGATGCTGGAACCAGAAATAGCGCGAGTTTTCCCCGTCCACCGGTGTGATGAAATTATAGGAGATATTCACCAGCGCATTGGGGGAAATCGGCTTGTCCGCTCCGCCTTCGCCCACCGGCGCGTAGACCGACATATTGATGGCGGTCGATGGCAAACGGCACTCATAGTGCTGTTTTCGATCACAGTTGGGGCCAAAGGGCAGCATGGGTTTGTAATAGGGTGCGGGTGGTTCATCAAAGATCCAGCGCGACACCACGACCCCGTTCTCCAGCTCCTCCAGATCCAGCGGACGGCTGTCCGTCCCGGCCCCGGCAAACGAGGTCAGATGCACCCAGGCCACGTGGCTTGGATCCAGCAGGTTGTCGGTGATGTAAAGATAGTGGCAGGCCATCTCCATCGCGCCCTTGGCGGTCTTGCCCCAGGTCGGGTTGTCAAAATTCGGGATATCGATGATCTGGCTCGGATCGGCCTTCGCCGGATCCCCCATCCACAGCCACAGAAAGCCCCAACGATCCTCTGCCGCGTAGGAATGCACGGCGGCCCGGCGCGGTGGATTGTCCAGCTGCGTTGGTGCGATCACGCATTCCCCGGTGCAGTCGAAGGTCAGCCCGTGATAACCGCAGACCACATTGTCGCCTTCGATCGTGCCACGCGACAGCGGCAGCTTGCGATGCGGACAGGCATCCTCCAGCGCGACGGCCTTGCCTTTGGTGTCGCGGAAGATCACGATCTCTTCGTCCAGCATCCGCACCGCGCTCAGCTCTCGGCCAAAGTCCTCGCTGCGCCCGGCCACGTACCAGCAGTCGCGTATGTAGCCGTCTGCACCGATCAGGTCAGGTCGCATGGTTCACTCCTGCCCTGAAAAGACATCAAACGCCTTCAACGCCTTGGCGCTATAGGCATAGGACGGGCCGCCGCCCATGTAGGTGGCCATGGCCAGCGCTTCGCACAGTTCTTCGCGCGTGATCCCAAGTCTGACCAGCGAGCGCACGTGAAATCCGATGCAGCTGTCACAGCGCGTCGCGATCGCGATCCCCAGCGCCATGATCTCCTTGGTTTTCTCACTCAGCGCGCCATTGGATTTGGCGGCCTTGCCCATGATGCCAAAGCCCTTGACCGTCTCGGGGACTTCCTTGGAAAAGGTCCCGATGTCGGCCTCGATCTCGGCCATGAAGGTGTTCCAATCCATGATTTTCTCCTTTAGCCGCGCTCGTCCGATCCCATGCGCCGTTCCAGCCAGCGCACACCGGCGCTGATGATCAGCACCAGGATCAGGTATTCGAGGATCAGCAATGAATAGATTTCCAGCGGGCGGTATTCCGTCACCACCAATTCGTTGGCGCGCCGTGTCAGCTCCTGCATGCCGATGACGCTGGCGAAGGCGCTCATCTTCACGATGTAGATGAACTGGTTGGCCAGCGGCGGCAGGATGCGCCGGATCGCCTGCGGCAGGATCACATAGCGCATGGTCTGGATATAGTTCAGGCCAATGGTCTGCGCGGCTTCGGTCTGCCCTTTGGCAATCGACTGGATGCCCGCGCGATAAATCTCGGCGGTGAAAGCGCTGTCCGACAGGGCCAGCGTGATGATGGCACCCCAGAAGGGATCAATCGGGATATCCAGCCCCATTTCGCGAAAAATGATCGGTAAGCCGTAGAAGACCCAGAACAGCATCGGCAGCAGGGGAATTGAGCGGATAAGCTCCACATAGACCCGATTGACCAGCCGCCACCACCGGTTCTGCGCCAGCCCCGGCAGGGCCACGATCAAGCCCAGGACAATCGAGATCACGGCCGCGATCACCGAAATCAGGATCGTGTCCCCCATCCCGGAGATCAGGAATTTGACGTTGATCCAACCAGAGGCCGTCATCGGGTTGATCACGTACCAGCCCCATGTCGATGAGCTGGAGCAGCCCGCCAACAGCAGAAGCGGCGCCATCAGAACAAGAAACTTCTTCATCGTTGTGCCCCTTCTCAATGCTCAAGGATCTGGCTGAGGAATTGCTGGCAACGCGGCGATCTGGGAGACCCAAAGAAGGCCTCGGGCGTGCCCTGCTCCACGATTTCACCGGCGTCCATGAAGATCATGTTGTCCGCGACCTTGCGGGCAAACCCCATCTCGTGGGTCACGACAACCATGGTCATGCCCTCCTGCGCCAGTTCCACCATCACGTCCAACACCTCTGAAATCATCTCGGGATCCAGGGCCGAGGTCGGCTCGTCAAACAACAGCACCTTGGGTTCCATGCACAGAGACCGCGCAATCGCCACGCGCTGTTGCTGCCCGCCAGACAGTTGTCCGGGCCGCTTCTTTGCCTGATCGGGGATGTGCACCCGCTCCAGATAATGCATGGCCTTCGCTTCGGCCTCGGACCGGGACATGCCGCGGGCCTTGATGGGGCCCAGCGTCAGGTTTTCCAGAACCGTCAGATGCGGAAACAGGTTGAATTGCTGAAACACCATACCCACGTCCGACCGGATCGCCGCCACGGACCTGGGATCATTGGTCAGTTCGATCCCATCCACTCGGATCGTGCCCTTCTGGTGCTCTTCCAGCCGGTTGATACAGCGCACCACCGTGGACTTTCCCGACCCCGAAGGCCCGCAGATCACGACCTTTTCACCGGTCTTGATGGATAGGTTGATGTCTTTCAGGACATGGAAGGTGCCATACCACTTGTTGACATCCACGAGTTCGATTGCCGTTTCGCTCACTGGCTAGGCTCCCCTGGCACGTTTTTTCTTGTCATGAAATTTTTTTCTTGAGGTTAACGTCGCTCTTGGCGTTAAATCAAGTATCAAAAATGCTGCTATATAGAAGACAATCAAAGCACCACCAACGGGAGAGACATAATGAGACGCGCATTCAAGGTCGCCGCCGCGGCCGCCATCAGCCTTGCCCTTGCAGGGGTCGCCAACGCCCAATCCGCACTGAATGAAATTCTGGACGGCGGTGTGCTGAAGGTCGGCACCACCGGCGACTGGAACCCGATGACCCTGCGCGATCCGGCGACCAACAGCTACAAGGGATTTGACATCGACATCATGACCGAGCTGGCCAAGGATCTGGGCGTCGAGGTCGAATTCGTCCCGACCGACTGGAAAACGCTGGTCAATGGCGTGGTCGCAGGCAAATACCACATGACCGGCTCGGCTTCGATCTCACCTCCGCGCATGAAAGTTGCGGGTTTCTCCGAAAGCTACATCTCCGTCGAACTCTACCCCTTTACCACCAAGGACAAGGCAGATCGCTTTGACGGCTACGACTCGATCAACCAGCCGGACGTGAAGGTTGCAACCACGCTGGGCACCACCTTTGAAAAGCGCGTGCGCGAATGGTTCCCGAATGCCGATATCAAGGTGGTTGAGGCCCCGGCCCGCGGGTTCCAGGAAGTGCTGGCCGGGCGCGCGGATGTCTTCATCACGTCGAACATCGAAGGGTCCACACTGGAAGCGAAGTTCCCCGTAACGCGTGTCAGCGGCACCGGCCCGCGCTCGCCATCGCCCATCGCGATGCTGCTGCCCCAATCCGATCAGGTCTGGATCAACTACGTGAACAACTGGGTCAAAGTGAAAAAGGCCCAGGGCTTCTTTGAAGCAAACAAGGCGAAATGGGGGCTGTAACCCCGCCCGCTCACGGCGCCGGCCCGTCCCTTGTTGGGGCGGGCTTTTTTCAGGTCACCGCCTTGGCCACCAAGGTGATGAAACTGACCTTTTCGCTCTTCAGCTCCACCGCCCCATGCGCGGTACTGGCGTCATAGCTCAGGCTGTCGCCGGGACGCATGTGATACACGCCTTCACCACAGCGATAGATCATCTCGCCATGGGTCACATGCACGAACTCGATCCCCTCATGCTGATAGAGCGGCCGCGGCGACAAGGGCCCTTCGAGGGTCACATTGAAGGTCTCGAAATTCACATGGCCGGACTCGGCCCGCCCGATCAGCTTGTAGATATGACCAAAGCCACTGCCCAGCCTCTGCACCGTCATCCCTTCGCCTGCTGCGACAAAGGACACATCCGTGCGCTCTACCGTTCCAGCAAAGAAATTGATCAGCGGCACGCCAGTGGCCTGCGCCAATGCCTCCAGCGAGCTGAGCGAGGCCGAGACCTGACCGCGTTCGATTTTGGAAATCATCGCAGGGGACACTTTGGCCTTGGCCGACAGCTCCGCCAAGGTCAGCCCCGCCAATATGCGATGGGCCTTGACGGCCGCTCCGATCAAATGATCCAGCGGGGGTTTTTCGACTTCGACGGGCGATGAATCTTCCATCCCAGTAACGTATCGCTCCAAATCCAAAAGAGGAAGCGATGCACGGATCAGCCCCTTCAAAAACTGCAAGGAACGCGAATGAAACTCGAACACATGACATGGCAGGAGGTGGACAGCCGCATCCGGCGCGGGGCCGCGATCCTTCTGCCCGTCGGGTCAACCGAACAGCATGGGCCGATGGGGCGCATCGGAACGGATACGATTTGTGCCGATGCGGTGGCGCAGACGGCAGCCCAGCAATGTAACGCAATCGTCGCCCCGGCGCTGGCCTATACGCCCGCTCCGTTCAACACCGCCTTTCCGGGCACCGTATCCGTGTCCCCTGCCGTGTTCACAGCCTACGCGCGCGAGGTCATCTGCGGTCTGCTGGATCAGGGTTTTCTGGGGGTTTTCGTGGTCAACGGGCATGGGGCCAACGTCGATCCCCTGCAATCCATCGCGGCGGAGCTGAGCTTGACCCGCCTGCACATTCGCAGCTGGTGGGAACCGGAGGCCGCGAATACCCTGCGAAAATCGCTCTATGGCGATTGGGAAGGTATGCACGCCACCCCATCGGAGATTGCCATCACCCAATCCCTGCTGGGGGTGCTGCCCGCGAATGAGGCGAGCGACCCGCCACAGAAGCTGTCGCCGGACTACCTGCGTGACCATGCCGGGGATCGTCACGGCCTGCCGGACGAACATCGCGCAATGTTTCCCGATGGCCGGGTCGGTTCCCATTCTGCCCTGGCTACGCCTGAAGATGGTGATCGGATTCTGCGCGCTTCGGCGCAGGCCATTGCGGCTGAGTTTGCTGACTTCGAGCAAGGCCTTCGGCAGGCGGAACAGCGCCGGGACAACTGAAAACGACCGTGCCTTCGGTCACCCGTTTGCGCGACGGGCCGCATCAGAGCACTGGCGGTACGGCAGGACATATGCCGTGCCAGATTTCCCCCGCACCGGATTGTTGCTACTCAACAGGAATGAGGGAAAGCGTCACGATCCAGCTGCTTGATTATCCGGGTTCTCAGATATCCGCGATCTGGGGTGTCCGGGATCTGCTGGATCATGCAAACAGTCACGTGGACGCCTCGGGTCAGGCCCTGTTTCAGGTTGAGCTTGCCGCCGCGCCACAAGGGACGCCCGGCGTCGTTCTTCTGCCCCCTGCCCTGTCGCTGGATCCGCCACCACTTCCGCCCGGTTGGCAGGCCCACCTTTGCAGCCAGCACGCGGCAGGAACCGTGATGACCTCTGTCTGTTCAGGGGCCTTCCTGTTGGCCGAAGCGGGGTTGCTGGAAGGGCGACGGGTCACAACCCATTGGCGCCACGCCACGACCTTTCGCCAGAAATACCCCGGCTCGGTCATCGACACCGACAGGTTGCTGGTCGATCTGGGTGACATCATCACCGCCGGGGGCGTGATGGCCTGGACGGATCTGACCCTGCACATGATCCAGCGGTTTGGTGGCAGAAAGCTGATGCTGGACGTTGCCCGGATGTTCGTTCTGGATCCTCCAGAACGTGAACAAAGCCACTACGCCACTTTCCTGCCCAACATGTCACACGCGGACGCGCAGATCGCGGCGGTACAGGACTTGCTGCGGAACACGCCCGGCGCGGATCACTCGATTGCGTCCCTTGCCCAACACGCGGGACTGTCCGAACGCAGCTTCCTGCGTCGTTTCAAACAGGCCACGGGACTGACGCCCGTGACCTACCTGCAGTCTTTGCGGGTCGAAGCGGCCCGGTCCCGTCTGGAGCTGACCCGTGACAGCTTCGAACGGATCAGCTGGGATGTCGGCTATGGCGACACCACGGCGTTTCGGCGGATCTTTCAGCGGATTGTCGGGTTGACCCCGTCCGAATACCGACGCCGGTTTGGACCGGGGGGATGAGCATCAGGCCTGAGGTCTGCGCAGATACAGAACCGTCAACACGATCCAGATGCTCGCCAGCATGGCGGTCTGCATCCAATAGGCCCCTGTCGACTGCCCCTCCTTCAGCACCGACGCCAGTGCGTCCGACAGATTGACAGAGGTCAGACCCAAAACCGTGACGCCCAAGACAGCCAGCGCGATCGGAACGGTTTTGATGTCACGTGACGCGGCAAAGAAGAGGCCGATATAGCTGACCACGGCGAAGGAAATGATCTTGTCCTGATACGCATAGAAGGGCGTGTCGTAGTAGACGAACAGGATCGGCAATTTCACACCAAAGAAATGTGCGACAGACATACAGATGAAATAGGCAACACAGGCCAGCAGGCCATAGCGGAGAAGTTTCGGCATGGTTGGGTCCTTGATTGGGGTCTTTTGCCAAAAATGAGGAACGCGCCGCCAAAACATCAGAGGCGATATTGCCATCATCGAGGCCAATCCCGCCACTTCCGATCCATTCAGACCCTCGACAAGGAAATAGACGAGCGCCCTGCCGGATCATCACCTTATGGTCGTTTGTTCCATGTTTTCCTGCCAGAGGTCGCACTGAGAAATGACCCGGCCGACACTCATCACTTGGGAAATTAATGTGTTTTGAACGCTGAACTCCGGAGGCATGCCCGCCCCAGAAGGACAAAGCTATTGGTTCCGGTTCAGATCCGAGAGCTTTGCCGCTGCCATCTGGAGGGGCTCAAGGAAGCCGATGATCTGCTCAAGCGAACAACGCATGACGGGGGCATGAACGGACAGCGTCGCCAGAAGCCGGTTCTGGGGATCCAGGATTGGAACGGCAATCGCCGCCATTCCGGTCATGAATTCTTCGTTGTCCTGCGTGAACCCTCTCTTCCGCGCCTCGGACAATTCTTTGCGCAGCACCTCGGGGTCCGTGATGGTCTGTTCGGTGAGCTTTTCCAGAGGTTTCGCATTCAGGACACCGTTCAGGGTCGTCGACCTGAGCGATGACAGGTACATCTTGCCGCTTGCGGTACAATGAAACGGGACCTGGGTTCCGATCGGCAACTGGATGCGCAGCGGCCACTTGGTTTCCACCCGGTCCAGATAGGTCATGCCCTCGCGGTCCGGCGTGGCAAGGTTGATGGTTTCCCCGATTTCCTCGGCCGCGCCTTTCATGATCGCGAGACGCGCAGTCCGAAGGCGTTCGGACGACATCGTATTGACCGCCATAGCGCGCAGACGGTCCCCCGGACCGTAGGACCGCCCATCCAGATCGCGCTGCAAAAAGCCTTCGGCTTCCGCGGTCTGCAGAAGCCGATGGATGGTGGGTTTGGGCAGGCCCATGGACTCGATCAGGTCGGTCGGTCGGACCGCCTCTCCGAGACGCGCAACTTCCTCAAGAAGCACCAATAGACGCAGGTTGGTCGGGATCTGGGTGTCTTTCGAAGGTGGCGCGTCGTCGGGCATCGCTTCTCATGGTCTTATCTGTCGGGCAGCAGCATCAAAGCCAGGTCCGGAACCAGGGAAACAAGGACCCAGACGCCTATCAGCGCTGCAAGATAAGGTACGGTATAGCGAAGAAGGCGAAAATAGGGAACACCGGTAACACCAGACGCGACATAGAGATTCAGCCCATATGGCGGCGTGATGAAGCCGATGGACGCCCCCACAAGGAAGATGACCGAGAAGTGGATCGGATCAATTCCGACAGAGGCCGCGATGGGGGCCAGGATCGGGGCCAGAATGATCGTCACCGGCAGGCTTTCCAGCACCATGCCGGAAAAGAAGACGATGACCATCGAGGTGAACAGAACCGCGTGATAGCCGCCCATCGAAGTGACGAAATCCCCAATTGTCTGCTGCGCCCCCAGCAGGGACAGGATTTGTTGCATCACCACCGAAATCGCAATCAGCGGAGCAAGAATACCGGTGATCTGTGCCGAGCGCACGACAATCGACGGGATCTGCGGAACGGTGAAGCCTTCCACCACGAACATCTCGGCAAAGCTCTTGTCGCTGAGCGGTTTGTCCTTGTCTGAGCCGAGCAGCTTGTTCAGCGGCCAGCTCACCAGGCCAGCGATGACACAGAAGCCGACAGTCACGCCCGCTGCCTCGGTCGGAGAGAACTTGCCGGTGTAGATGCCCCAGAGCACAAGCCCGATGGCAAAAAAGCCAAGCCAGGCGCCGAACGCGGTCTTGAGGATGCGGTTCAGCTGCAGCGGGATCAGGTAGCCCCAACCGTTGATGCGGCAGATGATCCAGCAGGCCAATTGCATGCCCATCACCATCAGCGCACCGGGCAGAATACCGGCCACGAACAGGTCCGAAATCGGCAGGTTCAACAGGAAGCCATAGACGATGAAGATGATCGAGGGCGGGATGATGATCCCGACGGTGCCGCCTGCGGCTGCCGTGGCCGCCGAGAACCGTTCGTCATAGCCGCCCTTCACCATCTCTGGATGCAGCATCGAGCCGATGGTCGCGGTGGTGGCCGAGTTCGAGCCTGAAATCGCCGCGAAGAGGCCACAGGCCCCAAGCGAGGCCATGGCCAGCCCGCCGCGCAGCCATCCAAGGCAGGCATAGGCGAAATCAGACAGCCGTCGTGCAATGCCGGACTGGTTGATCAGGTCGCCGGTCAGGATGAACAGCGGCATGGCCAACAGGGCAAACCCCTTGTTGAACACATTCATCAGCTCTGCCCCGACATTGTCCAGTGTCAGACCCAGTACGAAGGAACAGCCAATGACCCAATAGGCGATGACCAGTAGCACAGGCACGCCCAGCATGAAGAAAAACGTAACCCCGATTGAAATCAGAGTGACCAGAGTTCCATCGCTCATTACACGTCTCCTCCGATCACCGCCTGTTTGATCATGGGGGCGCCGCTGCGGTAGTTGCGCAGGTCTTCGGAAAGGTTTTCAAACACCCGTGCGGTCATCAGAACCGCCGACAGCGGAACCGTGATCAGAAACCACCATTGCAGAGTATTATCGGTTCCCAAAACGATCTGGAAATTCGATGCGGACAGCGCGGTGGCGCGGGTCGTTGTCACCACCATGATCACCGCAAAGATGAACCACAATACCGCATCCAGCGACAGACAGGCGATCTGACCGGTCCTTGGCATGTTCGTGCGGAATTCGGCAAAGCTCAGATGGGTCCGCAGCCGCACGTTGAAGGCGGCACCAAACCACGCCATGATCATGAACAGCAACGGCGGGATCGTCGTCGACCAGGGCTGCTGGTTCGAGAAGATGAACCGGTCGATCACCCCCCAGAAGATGATGAACGCAATCGCCAGATAGCTGTAGACCATGATGGTGCGTTCCAGATGGCGGTCCAGCCAGGGGACCATTTTGTAGACCCACAAAACCAGCAATCCGCCTATCGCGGTCGCCACTGCTCCAAACACCCAGGCTCCGTCTGCCTTGAGCGCGTTACGGATCTCCCAGCTGTCCATCGTTGCGAACGCGCTGAGAATGTCCCCGATCTCTGACCAGAGTGCCATTATTTCCTCCCTGACGTGCAAAGGGCCCAAACAGCCTTTGGCACAATATCGTTGGCCGGCGCGCCACGGCACGCCGGCCCAATCGTCTCAGCCTCTGATCAGGCTTTCCACCACCGACGTGGTTCTACGTTTTCAGGCTTCATGTCCTTGGGCACCTGACGCGCGATGTCATAGATCTCCTGGTAGGTGTCGATGCCACCGGCCCATTTGTTCAGACGATCGCGCCACTGCTCCCACAGCTGCGGCTGGAACTCGGGCGAACACATCTCTTCGGCCATCCGGATCTGATCATCGGCCAGGAAGGCGTTGCGCACGTTGTTTTCCGCAAAGATGGTGCCCGGCATCTGCGGATCAGAGTGACCCACGGTTTTGACCAGCGCGGCTTCGTTGGCGGCCTGTACGTGGGTCTGCGCCCAATAGGCCGACTCCATCACGGCGTCCTGCAGGTAGCCTTCCAGGCTGTCGAAGACGCTGGCGCTCATCGAGGTGTGTTCGGTGCCACAGAAGAATTTCAGGTCGACCGACTGGCTGACTACCGGCGACATGTTGGCGTAAGCCACGGCCGAGGCCCAGGTTTCCGCACCGTCGATCAGACCCTGCTTCAGCCCGTCCAGCGTTTCCTCCCATGCGACGGGAACCGGGTTGAGGTTCAGCGCCTGCATGGCGATCCGGCCCAGCTGGGTGCCGGTGACGCGGTTCTTGGTGCCAAACAGCTGTTCCAGCTTGGTCACGGTCGGCTTGTCTTCCCAGCCAAGACCCAGCTGGATACCACGCAGTTCGCAATGGCTGAACAGGAACTTCAGGCCGTGCCGCTTTTCCAGCGGGTCGCGCAGGATGCGTTGGGAATCGGGGCTATAGAGGAAGTGGTACTGCGACGCGCGGCCCGGGAACATATAGGCATAGTCCAGCACGTTGAGATACGGCGCCCCACCGGCCGAGTTCTGGGTCGAGGCGGCATAGATGTCCACAATCCCCTGTTGGGTCTTTTCAACGCAGGAGGTCTGACCACAGATCTGATTGTTGCCGATGAACTCGATCCGGATCTCACCATCGGTGCGGCTTTCCAGATCGCGGGCGAATTCCAAAGCGCCCGCCCGCTCGATCAGCAGGTTCTGCGCGTTGAAGCCCGCAGCCCCAAATTTCAGCGTGTGCTTCGCCGGTTTGGAGAAACGTTTCT
This sequence comes from Paracoccaceae bacterium, assembly GCA_022763485.1. GTDB lineage: Bacteria > Pseudomonadota > Alphaproteobacteria > Rhodobacterales > Rhodobacteraceae > Aliisedimentitalea. The sequence goes on from JALEGX010000075.1 coordinate 17,265, forward strand.
CGTAGGTCAACTCAGCCGCGCTCGCCAGATTGGCCAGGCTCATTGCACCACCGAATCCTCCAGCTGCCAGCAGTGTCGAGCTCAACCCGAAGCGCCCGGCCACCCGGAATACGTCGCGCCTCGAGAGTTTGCTCAGATTGTTGGAGACACTCATGCCTTTCCTCCCATTTTGACATTTATTGAGACTTGTGGTCTCATTTTTAGTCCTATATTGAATGATGGCGCAAGGGATTTCTGGAACCCTCAATTCACCACGTGGCCGGAGGAAACGCATATGTCGCCGAAAAGAGCCGATTTTCTGATAGTTGGAGCCGGATCGGCCGGGTGCGTTCTTGCCAACAGACTGAGCGAAGATCCCAAGAATCGCGTGATCCTGCTGGAGGCAGGCGGGCGTGACCTGAACCCGTGGATTCATGTGCCCGTGGGCTACTTCAAGACGCTTCACAACCCGGCAACGGACTGGCGCTACAAGTCCGAACCAGACCCGGGATTGAATGGGCGCTCTCTGGACTGGCCGCGTGGCAAAACACTGGGAGGGTCCAGTTCTATCAATGGCTTGTTGTATGTGCGCGGGCAGAAAGAAGACTATGATCGCTGGGCGCAACGCGGCAACAAGGGCTGGAGCTATGAAGACGTCCTGCCGCTGTTCAAGCGGTCGGAAGCGCATGAAAACGGCGCAGATGAATATCACGGTGGCGACGGAGGCCTGTCGGTTTCGCTGATTCGCACCAAGAGCCAGATTTCAGAGGCATTCATCGGCGCGGCCGAGGAAATGGGTGTGCCCCGCACCGATGACTACAACGGGGCCGAACAGGAAGGTGCGGGGTATTTCCACCAGACCGCCAAAGGCGGGTTTCGCTGCTCATCGGCGCGTGCGTTTCTGAACCCGGCCAAGAAGCGGGACAATCTGACCGTCATCACCCAGGCCCACACCGAGGCTCTGATTTTCGACCCCGCGGACCCCCGCCGCGTCATCGGCGTGCGCTATATGCGTCACGGCCAGACACAGGAGGCGTTGCTGAACCCCGGTGGTGAAGTGATCCTCTCGGCGGGCGCCATCGGCTCCCCCCAGATCCTGGAGCTTTCGGGCATTGGCCGGGGGGACGTCCTGCAAAAGGCGGGGATCGAGGTGCGGCACGAACTTCCCGGCGTGGGAGAATGCCTGCAGGACCACCTGCAGATCCGTCTGGTCTATGAGGTCAATGTCCAGACGCTGAATGACGCGATCAACCGATTTGTTCCACGGATGGGCATCGGCCTAAACTACGTGCTGTTCCGTAAGGGCCCGATGAGCCTGGGGGCCAGCCAGGTCTGCATCTTCGCCAAGTCCATGGAAGGTCTGGAGACGCCCGACATCCAGTTCCACTTCCAGCCGCTGAGCGCCGACAAGCCGGGGATTGAGATGCACCCGTTCTCTGGCGTCACTTCTTCGGTCTGCCAGCTGCGCCCGGAGAGCCGCGGCCATATTCACATCCATTCGCCCAAGGCATCGGACTATCCCAAGATCGTGCCGAACTATCTGTCAGCGACCGCGGATCAGCTATGCGCAGTCCGTGCGGTGAAATTCGCCCGCGCCATGACGAAAACCCAAGCCCTGAGCCCCTTCATCGTGCGCGAACATGTCCCCGCAGGGGATCCGCAAAGCGATGAAGAGCTGTTGGACTGTGCCCGCAACATCAGCCAGACGATCTATCACCCGACCAGCACCTGCCGCATGGGTCATGACGAGCTTGCCGTTGTCGATGACCGCCTGCGCGTGCATGGCATCGACGGGCTGCGGATCGCGGATGCCTCGATCATGCCGGACATCGTGTCAGGCAACACCAACGCCCCCACCATCATGATCGGTGAAAAGGCCAGCGACATGATCCTGCAGGATCGCGCAGCAGGCAGATGACATTGCCTTGAGCTGCCTTTACTTGGCCTTCGCCCTGGCGGCAAATAGCGTTGCCCGCAGGCGCAGGTGAAACGCCGTGCGCCGCAGGGATGAACAACAGGGCCAGGGAACCGCAAGACATGTCTACACGCCGAAACCTTGTCACGGGGGCGCTGGTCGCGGATGCGGCATCACTGGGGCTGCATTGGCTCTACGACCAGGACCGGATTGCCGGGCTGGGCGGCGACACGCCGGAATTCTGCGCCACGGAGGCCGGGGATTACGAAGGTGTCCCTTCCTATTTCGCCCACCCGCTGAAGCAACCGGGAGACCTGACACAGTATGGCGAACAGCTACTGGTTCTGCTGCGCGTTCTGGCCGTCACCAATGGCACCTATGACCAAAAGGCCTACAACACTGCGTTTGCAGGGCATTTCGGCTATGGCGGCACTTATGTGGGGTATATCGACCACGCCATCCGGGGAACGCTGAACAACCTGGCAGGCACTGAAATGGATGCCCCACAAGGAGCTACTGACGTGCAGCTACCCGCCATCGCAAAACTGCCGGCGTTGGTCGCTGCAGGGTTGGAAAGCCACGCACCCGATGCCGTGCGCAGCACCAATGTTTCAGAAGCCGCGGATCTCTACGGTGCCGTTGCCACCGCGATGCTGGTTGCGGCCCGCGATAGCGGGTCCGCCCAAGAGATTGCAGACGCCGCACTGGCCACGGCTGATCCTTCGATCCGGCCGCGTCTGGACCTGGCCTGCACCAGCCCCACCCGCAGCACGCCCGAGTTCACGGCAGAGCTTGGTCTGGCTTGTGATTTGGAGATGGGAGTGCCCAGTGTGCTGCACACCCTGCTGACCGCCGGATCCTACAAGCACGCCATCCGCGCCAATATCCTTGCCGGGGGTGACAGCTGCGGCCGCGCAATCCTGCTGGGCGCCCTGACCGGGGTGCTGTACGGCGTGCCCGAAGACTGGACCGCGCGCGTGAACGCGATGCCCCATGCCAACGCTCAGCTGGATCAGTTGGGTCTCTGATCCCCATCCGACAAAACTACGTTGCGCCGCGCGGCCCATAGCGGGCCTGAAACGCGCGCGCGTGGCTGTCGACGTCGGCCCTCAGGCCATTGCCATCGCACACGCCGTATCCAGCATCCGGTTGGAAAACCCCCATTCGTTGTCATACCAGCTCATCACCCGGACCATCCCGCCTTCGGTCAAACGCGTTTGTTGCGTGGCAAAAATCGAGGAGTGCGGATCATGGTTGAAATCTGTCGATACCAGCGGCGCGTCCGTGACAGCCAGCACACCTTTCATGGGCCCCTCCGCCGCGTCGAGGATCGCATCATTGATCTGTTCGACCGTGACCTCCCGCTTGGGCATGAAACACAGATCCACGGCCGAGACATTCGGGGTTGGAACACGAATGGCCGATCCATCCAGCTTGCCTTTGAGCTGCGGCAGAACCTCCCCAACCGCGCGCGCCGCGCCGGTCGAGGTCGGGATCATCGACATGGCCGCAGCTCTGGCACGGTACAGGTCCTTGTGCATGGTATCCAAAGACGGTTGATCACCCGTGTAGGAATGCACCGTCGTCATGTAGCCGGTCTGGACACCAAAGGCGTCGTCCAGCACCTTTGCAACCGGCGACAGGCAATTGGTGGTGCAACTGGCATTGGACACCACGATGTCCTTGCCGGTCAGGCTGGCATGATTGACGCCATAGACGATCGTCTTGTCCGCACCAGAAGCCGGGGCCGACACCAGAACTTTCCTGGATCCGTTTCCCAGATGCTGAAGCGCGGCATCGCGATTGGTGAAGATCCCGGTGCATTCAAGCGCCACATCGACATCAGACCAGGCCAGATCCGCGGGGTTCCTTTCGGCGCTGACCCGGATTTCGCGACCGCCGACCAGCAGAGTGTTTCCCTCGACGTGGACATCGGCGTCCAACCGACCGTGCACACTGTCATACTTCAGCAGATGGGCGTTGGTTTCGACCGGCCCAAGATCATTGATCGCCACCACTGTGACATCATTGCGCCCCGTTTCGACAAGGGACCGCAAAACGCAGCGACCGATACGGCCAAACCCGTTGATAGCAACTTTGACAGTCATTTTCGTCTCCATGTTTTTCCTGTGGTGTGCGGCTTCAGAACGCGGCGTCGGACAATGTGTCCAAGGCTTCGCTCATCGAAACGACACGCAGAATGTTGGTGGTTCCGGCGGTGTTGAACGGGACACCCACCGTGGCCCCGATGCGGTCATCGCCGCTTGTGGCAGCTGACCCCGTTTGAAATCCCCATGTTTTCCATTGAGGCTGAGCCGGAACGCCACCCTCTGCTCAAGTGCGGTCCGTTCGCCCTCAAAGCGAACAAAGCGCAGCTTTGGCCCCCGCAGGTCCGCCAGGATGCAGATCGGTCGCCGAATGATGCTTTTGCGCTGCCCGTGGCTCATGTTCAGGCGGAAGACATCCGCGCCCGCCGCCTGCAGATCCCGCACCATTTGGTAGCTGCTGGAGGCAGGCCCAAGTGTCGCGACAATTTTGACATTTCGATTTCTGAGCATTCGATCCTCGACCTCTGGCGAGCAATCCCACGGGACCCCATTAGTTATCGCTAACATTTGTCGATCTCAGTCAAATGTCAACATTTTCGAGCAATAATCATGTTCACTTTTGGCCAATTACGCGCAAATACGCGCAAAACCTATAAAAAATCCGGTTGCAGGTCGCGCCGATTTTGGGGACCCTCCGCAAAACAGAAAGAAAAGCGCATGCTAGGCCGAGATCGAAAAACAGAGATTCTTTCCATTGCTCAGTCCGAAGGCACGCTGAAAGTCGAAGACCTGGCGCGCCGGTTCGGGGTCGCGGAGCAAACCATTCGGCGCGACCTGGCTCAGCTTTCCGAGGCAGGTCAGCTGGAACGGGTTCACGGAGGTGCGGTGCTCTCCTCCGGCATCGGCAATCTTGACTATGTCCAGCGCCGCAACCGCAATATGGAAGGCAAGAGACGGATCGGGCGCGAATGTGTGCGCCATATCCCGAACGGGTCTTCGGTCTTCATCAATATCGGCACCACGACAGAGGCCGTGGCCAGCGAGTTGATGACCCATTCAGACCTGCTGATCGTCACCAACAGCCTGAACACGGCCAACATCCTTGCCGCCAACCCCAACATCGAAATCGTGGTGGCCGGTGGCACGCTTCGCCGGACGGATGGCGGACTGCTTGGCAACATGACGACGCAGTTCGTCGACCTGTTCAAGTTCGACTATGCGATCATCAGTTGCGCCGGGATCGATGCGGATGGCGATCTGCTGGACTATGACCTGCAGGAAGTGCACGCGACCAAAACCATCGTGCGCCAGTCCAAAACAGCTTTTGTTGTGGCCGATCACTCAAAGGTTCTGCGCTCTGCGCCCGGCAAGATTGGCAATCTCTCCGGGGTAAACGCCTTGTTCACCGACACCCCGCTGCCGTCAGAACTTTCGCGGATCGCGAAAGCGGCCGAGACAGAGGTTTATATCTGCAAGGACTGATAGCAGACGACGACCTGCCCGATTCAGACCGAAACACCCTTCAGGACCTCTGCTTTCGAAAGGTCTGCCTTCTGTCCGGCGAGCATGACTTCGCCCCGGCGCAGGACGACGAAGCTGTCGGCCAGATCATAGGCGAACTCGAAATACTGTTCGACAAGGACGATTGCCATGTTGCCCTGCTCGCGCAACAGCCGGATCACCTCTCCGATCTGCTGGATGATGTTGGGCTGAATGCCTTCGGTCGGCTCGTCCAACAGCAACAGCTTCGGCTTGGTGATCAGGGCCCGTGCGATGGCCAGCTGCTGTTGCTGCCCGCCTGACAGATCACCGCCCCGCCGGTTCTGCATCTTCTCCAGCACGGGAAACAGCTCAAAGATCTCTTTGGGGATGACATGTTCCGAAGGCGGCAAACACACGAACCCGGTTTCAAGGTTTTCGCGCACGGTGAGCAGCGGAAAGATCTCGCGCCCCTGCGGGACATAGGCAATGCCCTTGTGCGCCAGCTTGTGCGCCGGCAGCACGCCCAGCGCCTGACCATCCAGCTCCACCTCGCCGCCAGACCGCGGATGCGTGCCCGAGATTGCCTTGATCAGGCTGGTCTTCCCCACCCCATTGGTCCCCATGACACAGGTCACTTCACCCTGGGCCGCCTCCATCGAGATGCCGTTGAGGATTTGCGAATGCCCGTAATGCAGGGTCAGATCGGTCAGTTTCAGCATGGTTCAGCGCCCCAGATAGACATCAATGACCTCTTGGTTCGAGGTGACGTGGTCCAGGCTGCCCTCGGCCAGAACGGACCCTTCGTGCAGCACGGTGACCTTGCAATTCAGACGGCGGACAAACTCCATATCATGTTCCACAACCACAACGGCGCGGGTCTTGGCCGCCTCCAGCAACAGGTCGGTGGTGTGTTCGCGTTCCTGCGGTGTCATCCCTGCGGCGGGTTCATCAACCAGCAGCAAGCGTGGCTCCTGCGCCAGCAACATGCCGATCTCAAGCCACTGTTTCTGCCCGTGGCTCAGCTCACCGGATTTGCGGGGCAGTTCGTCCAGCAGCCCGATTTCACGCGCCAGTTCAGCAACCTTGTCCAGATCCCCTGCGGTCGCCCGATAGGACAGGACCGGCAGCCACCCGCGTGGTTTCTTCAGGGCCATCAGCAGGTTTTCCTGAATGGTCTGATCTTCGAACACCGTAGGCTTCTGAAATTTCCGGCCGATGCCCGCCTGCGCGATCTTGGCCTCATTCATCTTGAGAAGGTTCACTGATTTCTCGCCCCAGATCACCCGGCCCTCATCGGGTTTGGTCTTGCCGGTTACGATGTCCATGAAGGTCGTCTTGCCGGCACCGTTCGGCCCGATCACGGCGCGCAGCTCAGCCTCACCAATCCGGAAGGACAGGTTGTTGATGGCTCGGAAGCCGTCAAAGGTGACAGAGACGCCGGACACTTCGAGAAGCGTGCTCATTCGCTGGCCTCCTGTTCACGCAGGGCCCCGTCATCCGGTCCCAGATCTGCGCCATGACGGTTGGGGGCGCGGCGTTGCGTCCAAAGATCGACCAACCCGCCCATGCCCTTTGGCGCAAAGAGCGTGACGGCGACAAACGAGAGGCCCAAGAGCACCAGCCACCAGTCAACCCATTTGATCGTGTAGAAGCCAAGCGGAATGTCCGGCGCCTGCCCCCCTGTGAACCATGTCGACAAAAGGCTGACAAAGGCGGCCCCAATGACGGCCCCATACAGCCGCCCGCGTCCCCCAATGGCGACCCAAACCGCCAGGTAAATCGAGGCAATCGGAGCAATTTCGGCCGGGTTGATGATACCCGCCTGCGGGTAGTAGAGCGCACCGGCGATCGCGGCGATGCAGGCCGTCAGCGTGAAGATCATCAGCTTGTAGGCCTCAACCGAGTACCCAAGGAAGCGCACCCGTGCCTCATTGTCGCGAATGCCGCGAATGACCGAACCGAACTTGCCCGACACCACCCAGGCGGCGAGCAGATAGCCAAGGCCCAGCGCAAAGGCAGAGGCCCAGAGGAACCACAGCGACACCACATCCTGCGAGACCTCAACCCCCGGCAGGTTCTGCAGGCCCGAGAGGCCATTGTTGCCGCGCAAACCGCTGTCGTTCTGGAAGAGATAGAGCGCCAGGGCCAGGGTCATCGCCTGTGTCAGGATCGACAGGTAGACGCCCGTCACCCGGCTGCGGAACGCCAGCCAACCAAAGACCAGCGCCAACAGCCCCGGCACCAGCACCACCAGCACCAGTTGCAGGAACAAACTGTCGGCAAAGGCCCAGATCAACGGAAACTCGCTTGATCCGACAACGCCAAAGATCTGGTTGCCAATGGCGTCCACGACCTCGGAGCTGGTGGGCGGGATTTCAGCCTGAGACAGCGACTCGACCACGATCAACCGGGTGCGCTCATACATCAGCCACATGCCGATCATGTACCCACCCAAGCCGAAAAAGGCGAAGTGGCCAAGCGACAGGATGCCGGTGAAGCCCCAGATCAGATCCATAGCCACCGCAATCAGGCACAGGCACAGGGTCTTGCCCAGCGTTTTGACAAAACTGGTCGAGATCATGCCGACGCCTAATCCCTCCGACAGCACCGTCACCATCAGCGTGAACAGCGCCAGACAGGCAAGGAAGATCAGAACAGAGGGGTTCCTGGCGATAAAGGAACGTTGCATGGATCAATCCCCCGCCGCGCGGCCCTTGAGGGCGATGATGCCCCTTGGCCGGAACTGAATGAAGATGATAATGAAGACGATCATGTAGGTCTGCGCCGCCAGCGTGTTCGACGGGTTCAGCCATTCGATCCCCTTCTGCAGGAAGCCAATCATCGCGGCCCCCGCCAGCGTGCCCCAGATATTGCCAACCCCGCCCACGACCACGGTCATGAAGCTTTGCACGATGTAATCGCTGCCCAGTTCGGAGGTGACTTTTGCAAAGAGCCCAATCGCCACCCCGGCGATCCCGGCGATCCCGGAGCCAAGCCCGAAGGTCAGCATGTTCACCCGCCCCGGGTTGATCCCCATCGAGGCCGCCATACGCGGGTTCTGCGTCACGGCGCGGGTCTCCAGCCCCAGCCGCGTGCGCTTCATGATGAACAGGAACACACCCAGGAAGATCAGCGCCAAAATGAAGATGGCAATGCGGATATAGCTGATCGACACCACGTCATTCATCACCAGCGCCCCATCCAGCCAGCCCGGCGCCGTCAGCGGACGCGCCTGCGTGCCAAAGATGTTCTTGGCCAGCTGTTGCAGGGCAATGGAGATGCCGAAGGTTGCCAGTAGCGTCTCAAGCGGACGCGCATAAAGCCAGCGGATCACCAGCCGCTCCATCGCCACACCCGCCGCAAATGTCACCGCAAAGGCCAGCGGGATCGCCACGATGATCGACACCGTGTGATCGGGAATGATCTGCTGCACCACATAGCCGGTGTAGGCACCCATCATGATGAACTCGCCATGTGCCATGTTGATCACGCCCATCACTCCGAACGTGATCGCCAGGCCAATGGCGGCAAGGAAATAGATCGAGGCAAGCGACAGCGCATCCAGCGTCAGGTCCAGCGTCTGGTTCACCCCAACTTTCAAGGCGATGGTGTCGAGCGCCTTCTGAGCCGCTGTGGTCACGTCGGCCGAAGATTCGGCATAGGTTTCAAAGAACACATGCGCGGCCAAGGCGGTTTGAACATCCGCTGCCGTTACGATTGGCGGCACTTTCCCGGCCGCCGCCAAAGCAGCGTAGGCGCGGGCGCGGGTTTCGTCCTTGTCCAATTGCGCAACTGGGACCCCACCGACAGATCCGCCCTCAATATTCTCCGCCAACGCAAGGCGGACCTCATCCTTGCTCACCCTTGCTGGGGCAAAACCTTCAGCGACCAAGAGGTCATAGGCTTCTTCCTCCGGAAAATCATCGTCGCCCGGTGTCAGGATGGCGGCGATGTTTACCCCTTGGGGCGCTGCCCCCGGAGCCACGCCTCGCGTCTTGGCCACCAATGGGTTCAACGTGGCCCGCACGTCCACACCCAGATCGCCCGACATCCCTTCGATCGCCGCCACACGCGCCGCCGTGTCATCGTCATAGCCAATGGTCAGCAACCGCTCCAAGCGCTGTTTCTGCGCCTTCAACCCCGCATCCGGCTCATCCGCGATCGACGCCCGCAACGGGGCCAGCAGGGCCGCCTCAGGATCCCGCTGGATCGAGGTCAACGCCGCCTGCCGCTTGGCAATATCGGCGTCCAGCAACTGGAACCGCACCAAGGCAGTGCCGATCATCGCCCGGATCCCGCTGTTGGGCTTCAGCTGTTTCAGGTCTTTCTTGGCAAAGGTCCCGACCACCTCACCACTGTCAAAATCCAATAACTGATAGGTCTTGCTGTCCAGCTTCTCGCCGGCAAAGAAATACCCGTCGGATTTGCGCATCCACATGGATTTCGCCGCCCAGGTCTCCAGCACCCTCTGCGCCTGCGGCAGACCACTGTCCGCGATGGCATCAATGGCCGGGGCAATCGTCTTGCGCGAGCTTTTGGCGATCACCTCCCGGTGCTCTTGCAGCACGGGCTGGATCGCGCCTTCTTCGGCGGTTGCCATCAGGCATGACAAGAGGATTGCAAGACCCGCAAGGAGAAGTCGTAACATGTGGGGAATGTCCGCGTCTGTGAGTGGAAGGGGCCAGGTATCGGCCCCTTCCCCATGTCAGGATCAGTAGTTCGACAGGGTCTGAACACAGCTCTTGGTTTCGGTATTGTACATACCGCAACCCAGATCCTTCCAATCCGAGACCAGAACCGCCGATTCCGGCAGATAGTCGGTCCAGGCATCGCCCGGCACTTCGGTGGTCTGGCTGATGATGTCGAACTGGCCGTCTTCCTGGATCTCGCCGATCAGCACCGGCTTGGCCAGGTGGTGGTTCGGCAGCATCACGGCGGTGCCACCGGTCAGGTTCGGGAATTCCTGTCCGTACATCTTGGCGCGGACCGCATCAACTTCGGTCGAACCGGCCTCGGTTGCCGCGTTCACCCACATGTTAAAGCCGATATAGTGCGCTTCCATCGGGTCGTTGGTGACGCGCTCCTCGCCCATGGTGGCCTTCCAGGTTTCCACGAAGGATGCGTTCACCTCGCTGTCCGCCGACTGGAAATAGTTCCACGCCGCCAGGTGACCAACAAGGTTCGAGGTGTCCAGACCGGCAAGCTCTTCTTCACCGACCGAGAAGGCCACAACCGGAATGTCATCCGCCGAAACACCAGCCGCCGCCAGTTCCTTGTAGAAACCGATGTTGGCGTCGCCGTTGATGGTCGAGATCACGCCAACCTTCTTACCGTCCGCGCCCAGCGCGACAACGTCCGCCACGATTTTGGACCAGTCCGAATGCCCAAAGGGCGTGTAGTTCACGAAGATATCGCTGTCCGCGATGCCTTTGCCCTTCAGATAGCTTTCCAGAATGTTGTTGGTAGTCCGCGGATAGACATAGTCGGTGCCCAGAAGCGCGAACTTCTCAACCCCCAGTTCCTCCAGGAAATAATCCGTGGCCGGGATGGCCTGCTGGTTCGGGGCCGCGCCGGTATAGAAGACGTTCTTTGAGCTTTCTTCGCCTTCATACTGCACCGGGTAGAACAGCAGGCCGTTCAGCTCTTCGATCACCGGCAGCACCGATTTGCGCGACACGCTGGTCCAGTTGCCAAAGATCACGTCCACCTCGTGCACGGTCAGCAGCTCGCGGGCCTTTTCGGCAAACAGCGGCCAATCCGATGCCGGGTCAACCACCACGGCCTCCAGCTGTTTGCCCAGAAGGCCACCTTTTGCGTTCTGCTGGTCGATCAGCATCAGCATGGTGTCTTTCAAAGTGGTTTCCGAAATCGCCATGGTGCCCGACAGCGAGTGCAGCACGCCAACCTTGATAGTGTCTTCAGCGGCCATGGCAGCGCCCGCCAGCGTGGCAAAAACAACCGATCCGGCAAGCGTGGATTTGAGAAAGTTCATATGATCCTCCAGGCGGGGCGTCCGCGTCGGAGCTTGCACATATGTGCCCGATCCCTTTAGCTATCCCCCGCAACTTGATGTTGCATTTCGTGTGGCGGCCGCTTCGAGGTCCAATTCGTATGGTCGCCACACACCCGTTTTTCCGGACATCGTGTCCCCGGCAGGTGCTCAATCGATTCTGCATCGCAGCGAATTAAGCAAACTTGCCATCCGGGAATCTCCGGGCCCTGATCGCGATTGCCCGTTTTTTGAACAGTCATCGCGCCCCCTGCACAACAATTCAACAAACGGACCCGGTCAGCGTCCGCAAAATGCCCTTTGCATTGGCGCATTGCTCCCGTGGCAGCAAAACCAAGGAAACAGCAACATGAACTGAGGATGGCCCGATCACTCATCAGGCAGACATAGCCCCCGCCAGTTTTTCCGCGCAGCCTCGTGCGCGGGGTACGGTTCAGCTCAGTACCAAAGGCGCTGCCGCGGGCACGGTACTGGACGGGTTTCGCCAATCAGGGTCGTTCAAGTGCTTGTTCCCCGGGCGCCGCAGCGCAGCGCTGGATGCTGTTCTCTTGAATACAGCAGGTGGCGTAACCGGCGGGGACCAGTTCGACTTTTCCGCAAAAGCTGCCTCGGGCACGACACTCACGCTGACCACACAGGCCTGCGAGCGTGCGTACAAGGCGCAACCGGGCGAGACCGGCAAAATCACCAACCGCCTGCGCGTCGATACAGAAGCACGTATCAACTGGCTGCCACAGGAAACCATCCTGTTCAATGGCAGCGCCCTCACCCGCCGCCTGAGGGTCGATCTGGCAAAGGGCGCATCCCTGCTGATGGTGGAACCCCTGATCTTTGGCCGCCCCGCAATGGGGGAAGAGGTCACCGACCTCCGCTTCCATGACCGGATCGAAATCCGCCAAGACGGCGCGCCCCTGTTTCTGGACGCGATGACCCTGCACGGCAATGCCCGCGATCACCTTGCCCGGCCTTTTGGGGCCGGGGGCGCCGGCGCCATGGCGCTGGTTGTGCTGGTTGCTGCGGACGCCGAAGCCCACCTTGCCACTGTGCGCGACGCCCTGCCCGCACAGGGTGGCGTCAGCCTGCTGCAAGAGGACGTGCTGGTGATGCGGCTTCTGGCCGAAGACAGCTTTGCCCTGCGACAAACACTGCTGCCCGTTCTGCACCACCTGAACGGCGGCCCCCTGCCCCGATGCTGGAAGATATGACATGAACCTGACCCCGAGAGAAAAAGACAAGCTGTTGGTGGCCATGGCCGCCGAGGTTGCCCGCAAGCGGCTGGCCCGCGGCGTCAAGCTGAACCATCCCGAGGCCATCGCGCTGATCACCGACGCCGTTGTCGAAGGCGCGCGCGACGGGCGCTCGGTTGCTGACCTGATGGAAGCGGGTGCCCATGTCATCACTGCCGACCAATGCATGGCCGGCATCGCTTCGATGATCCACGAAGTGCAGGTCGAAGCCACATTCCCGGACGGCACCAAGCTTGTCACCGTTCACAATCCGATCCGCTGAAGGAGCCCCACGATGAAATATGTCCTGACCCCCGTCGCCGCGCTGACCGCATTTCCGGCATTCGCCCATTCCGGGACCCATCTGCACCCGCATGGTGCGGAATCCTGGCTGGTCGTGGCCCTGGCAGCCGTGACCGTGGTGGGCACCATTGCCCTTGTCCGCATCCGTGGCGGCAAAGGCCCGCGCCGATGATTCCGGGTGAGCTGTTGCCGGCTGATGGCGACCTTATCCTGAACGAAGGACGCGAGGTCACCACGCTGATGGTTGCCAATACCGGCGACCGCCCGGTGCAGGTCGGCAGCCACTACCATTTCGCTGAAACCAACCCCGCGCTCGATTTCGACCGGGACGCGGCCCATGGCCTGCGCCTCGACATCGCGGCGGGCACCGCTGTGCGCTTTGAACCGGGTCAGCGGCGCGAAGTATCGCTGGTGCCGATCTCCGGGGCTCGTCGGGTCTTTGGTTTCAATCAACAGGTGATGGGAGACCTGTGAGGAACACGCTCACACAGGTTCGCGCCCGACCCGGGGGTGGGGGCGATTTCGCCCCCGCCCTGGGGGGCGGGTCGGGGGCGAACCGGATCGCAGGCGATCCGGTGACCTTCAGCCCCAACTATTCGCAAGACGCTACATCACAAAGGACACCTGACTGATGCCCGCCACCATCCACCGTTCTGACTATGCCGCCATGTTCGGCCCCACCACAGGCGACCGCCTGCGCCTTGCCGATACCGACCTCATCATCGAGGTCGAACGTGATCTGACGGCGGAACTGGCCGGTGCCGCACAAACCGGCGGATCAGGCCCGAACGCCGTACTCTACGGCGAAGAGGTCAAATTCGGCGGCGGCAAGGTGATCCGAGACGGCATGGGCCAGGCCCAGACCACCCGCGCCGAAGGCGCAGTGGACACCGTCATCACCAACGCGCTGATCGTGGACCACACCGGCATCTACAAGGCCGACGTGGGCCTGAAGGACGGACGCATCCATACCATCGGCAAGGCCGGCAACCCCGACACGCAACCGGGCGTCAACATCCCCGTCGGCCCTGGAACCGAGGCCATCGCGGGCGAAGGGCGCATCCTGACGGCGGGCGGATTTGACAGCCATATCCACTTTATCTGCCCACAACAGATCGACGACGCGCTGCATTCCGGCCTGACCACCATGTTGGGCGGCGGCACTGGCCCGGCGCATGGTACGCTGGCCACCACCTGCACCCCCGGTCCCTGGCACATCGGGCGCATGTTGCAGGCCGCGGACGCCTTTCCGATGAACCTGGCCTTTGCGGGCAAGGGCAACGCCTCGCTGCCTGCCGCGCTGGAAGAACAGGTGCTGGGCGGTGCCTGTGCACTGAAACTGCACGAAGACTGGGGCACCACGCCCGCCGCCATCGACTGCTGCCTGTCGGTGGCCGACGCCATGGACGTGCAGGTCATGATCCACACCGACACCCTGAATGAATCGGGCTTTGTCGAAAACACCGTCGCCGCCATGAAGGGCCGCACCATCCACGCCTTCCACACCGAGGGCGCAGGCGGCGGCCATGCCCCCGACATCATCAAGATCTGCGGCGAGGAACACGTCCTGCCGTCCTCGACCAACCCGACGCGCCCCTTCACCGTGAACACGCTGGAAGAGCATCTGGATATGCTGATGGTTTGTCACCATCTGGACAAATCCATCCCCGAGGACGTGGCCTTTGCCGAAAGCCGCATCCGCCGCGAGACCATCGCCGCCGAAGACATCCTGCACGACATGGGCGCCTTTTCGATCATCGCCTCGGACAGTCAGGCCATGGGCCGCGTCGGCGAAGTGCTGATCCGTACCTGGCAGACTGCTGACAAGATGAAGAAGCAGCGCGGCCAGCTGCCGGAAGAGACCGGCGACAACGATAATTTCCGCGTCCGCCGCTATATCGCCAAATACACCATCAACCCTGCCATAGCCCACGGCATCAGCCACGAAATCGGCTCCATCGAAGAAGGCAAACGCGCCGATCTGGTGCTGTGGAACCCCGCGTTCTTCGGCGTGAAACCGGAAATGGTTCTCCTGGGAGGCACCATTGCAATGGCCCAGATGGGTGATCCGAACGCCTCGATCCCGACACCGCAACCGGTCTATTCCCGTCCAATGTTCGGCGCCTACGGCCGGTCGGTGGAACACTCTGCTGTGACCTTCGTCAGTTCCGCCGCACAGGACGCCGACATCGGCAACCGCCTCGGCCTCGCCAAGCAGACGCTGGCCGTGCAGAACACCCGCAACATCGGCAAATCGCATCTCAAGCTCAACACTGCGACCCCTGAGATCGAGGTGAACCCCGAAACCTACGAAGTGCGCGCCGACGGCGAGCTTTTGACCTGCCAACCGGCCGAGGTCCTGCCCATGGCGCAACGCTACTTCCTGTTCTGAAGGTGTGAACATGACACAATCCATCGCCCGGGCCTACCACGCCCACGCCCACAAGGCCCTCGCGGCCCAGATCGCGCTCGACTACGAAGGCCGTTTCCTGCGCCGCAAGGTGCTGACCACGGATGACGGTCAATCGGTGCTGGTCGATCTGCCCAAAACAACCTCGCTGGATCACGGCGGCGTTCTGGTGCTGGAAGACGGCCGCGAGATCGGCATCGTGGCCGCGCCCGAAGACCTGCTGGAGGTGACAGGCGACGACCTGCCGCGCCTGGCCTGGCACATCGGCAACCGCCACACCCCTTGTCAAATCGAAGACGGCCGCCTGCTGATCCAGCGCGATCACGTGATCCGCGACATGCTGGGCAAGATCGGCGCCACGGTGCGTGAGGTGGTCGAACCCTTCACCCCCGAAGGCGGCGCTTATGGGCACGGACGCACCCATGGCCACAGCCACTGATATCCTGACCCTGACGCAATGGTTTTCGCCGGCCTATCCGGTGGGGGCCTTTGCCTATTCCCACGGGCTGGAATGGGCCATTGATGTGGGTGACGTGGCGACCGCCGCGCAGACCAGCGCATGGATCGAAGAGGTGCTGCGCCATGGTGCAGGGTGGAATGATAGCTTGTTCCTTGCCGCGGCCTACCGGGCAGAGGCCGAAGACCTACACGAGACTGACGCAACCGCCCGCGCCTTTGCCGCCTCATCGGAACGGCTGAAGGAAACCCGCCTTCAGGGAGAGGCCTTTTGCGACGTGACGGCCAAGGTCTGGTCAACGGATCTTGCGGGCCTGACCTATCCCGTTGCGGTAGGGCGCGCGGCGCGTCTTGAGGATCTGCCGCTTGAGCTGACCACCCAATTCTACCTGATGGCCTTTGTCTCGAACCTCGCGGCCGTCGCCATGCGGCTGGTGCCTCTGGGCCAGACCGACGGCCAGAAGCTGATCCGCGACCTTGCACCGCTTTGCACCGTGATCGCAGAAGAGGGCAGCGCGGCCTCGCTCGACGACCTCACCAGCACCAGCTTCCTTGGCGACATCGCCGCGATGAAGCACGAAACCCAGTATTCAAGGATCTTCCGAACATGAGCACGATGAACGGCCCTCTGCGCGTGGGCATCGGCGGCCCTGTAGGCGCTGGAAAAACCACACTCACCGCAGCCCTCAGCGAAGCCCTGCGCGAGACGCATTCGATTGGTGTCATCACCAATGACATCTACACTCAGGAAGACGCCGAAGCGCTGATGCGCCTGCAGATCCTGCCGCAGGATCGGATCATCGGCGTGGAAACCGGGGGCTGCCCGCATACCGCGATCCGCGAGGACGCTTCGATCAACCTTGCCGCCGTGGCCGAGATGGTCGATCGCCACCCCGAGGTTGAGATCGTCCTGATCGAGAGCGGCGGCGACAACCTGTCGGCCACCTTCAGCCCGGAACTGGCCGATGTGACGCTTTATGTGATCGACGTGGCAGCGGGTGAAGAGATCCCCCGTAAAGGCGGGCCGGCGATCACCAAGTCCGACATCTTGATCATCAACAAAACCGACCTTGCCCCACATGTCGGCGCGTCCTTGGAGGTCATGGATCGCGACGCCCGCCGCATGCGGCAGGACCGCCCCTTCGTTTTTACCTCGCTGAAGCACCGAAAAGGCGTTGCCCAGGTTGTCAAACTGCTCTCTTCGATCGGAGGACTCGATGTCAGGGAGTACGCAGAAGAAATCACCTGACCTGATCCGAGAATAGAACTGCGCCTCAGTTTCGGCTGAGGCGAAGGCTTATCCCTAGCAAGCGAAGCGCACACTGGTCTGTCGGTGCCCCGAAACCATGACGGGGTCCGTACGCGGGATGTTAGGCCTTCAAAGTTTGTTATGTTATTACATAACGAATCATTGTAACTGGCCCCCAAGCCAAAACTCGAACAGGAGGCCTTTCGATGATGAAACCCCTTGGCATGGCGATTGGGTTGGCCATCGCGCTCTCAACCGCACCCGTTGTTGCAGCCCCTAAGACCGACGTGACAATCGCGTCGCCGTGGGAGGTCGCAAGTTTTGACCCTGCGGTCGCCGGGTTCGCCATCCAGAAGTTGCAGATTATGGAAAACCTGGTGGATGCAGACGCCTCAGGTGTGCTGCGCCCCGGTCTTGCGACCGATTGGTCCGCCTCGGAAGATGGTTTGACCTGGGCCTTCACCCTGCGTGAAGGCGTGACCTTTCACGACGGATCGCCGTTTGACGTCGATGCAGCGGTCAGCGCGCTAACCCGCGCCTGGGGCCAGCCCGGTGTGCTGAAAAAGGCCCCGATCACCGGCATTTCGGACATGGACGGCAAGGTGGTGTTCACCCTTGAAACCCCATTCACGGCCTTGCCCGCCTTCCTGGCCCACGCCAGCACGATCATCCCGGCGCCCACGGCCTTTGACGCGGAAGGAAAGCCCGTTGCCCTGATCCGGACCGGCCCCTTCAAAGTGACCGAGTTCGTTCCGCCGCAAAGCATTTCAATGGCGCGCAACGATGGCTACTGGGGCGCGTTGCCCAAGATTGAAACCGCCAGCTATCTGGCCGCCGGCCGCGCCGAAACCCGCGCGCTGCTTGCCGAAAGCGGCGACGCGGATATCGTCTTCACGCTTGATCCTTCGGGCTACAGCCACTTGCAGCACGTGGATGCGATCGAAACCAAGGCCGTGCCTATTCCGCGTGTTGTCGCGCTCAAGGTCAATGCCGGCCACGCGTTCTTCAACGATGCGCGCGCCCGTCAGGCGCTGAGCCTGTCCATTCCGCGTGACGGCATTGCCAAGGCGATCACCCGCTTCCCCGAAGCCGCTGCGGATCAGCTGTTCCCACCTGCGCTAGGGGGCTGGCATTCCAAAGATCTTGCACCGTTGGAAACCGACCTGGCAAAGGCCGCCGCGCTGCTTGCAGAACTGGGCTGGACCAAAGGTGACGATGGCATCCTGACCCGGGATGGCGACCGGTTCTCGATCCTGCTGCGGACGTTCCCGGACCGTCCGGAACTGCCGCTGATCGCAACCGCATTGCAGGACACCTGGCGCGAACTTGGCATTGAGCTTGAGGTTTCGGTAGCCAGCTATTCGGAGATTCCAGCCGGTCACCAGGACGGATCGCTGCATGTGGCGCTTTACGCCCGCAACTATGGTCTGACCCCCGATCCGGTTGGCTCGGTCATGCAGGACTTCGGCACCGGCGGTGGTGATTGGGGCGCAATGGGCTGGGACAATGCCGCCGTGGCCAAGGCCATCGACGTCATCGCCTCGACCGCAGATCAGAGCATTCGCGGCGAAAATATCGCCAAGGTTGCCAGCATCCTGCATCGGGAACTGCCGGTCATTCCGGTGGTCTGGTACCAGCACACCGTGTCGATCGACAAAAAGCTGGGCGGCGTGGTGATCGATCCGTTGCAGCGCAGCTACGGCCTGAGCGAGATGTACTGGACCGAGTGACCTGATGCGCTCCTTTGCAAGGTCTTTTCTTGCGGCCCTCGCCACGCGGGGGCTGCAAGCTGTCATCGTTGCCGTCATCGTTGGCGTCGTGAGCTTTGCCATGATGCAGGCGCTACCGGGTGACGCCGCCTACCGCATCGCGGCGGGGCGGTATGGGTATGACATGATGGATGCCGCAGCTGCCGAGGCTGTGCGTGTTGAGCTGGGCCTGGACCGCCCCGCCTTGGTGCAGCTCTGGTCCTGGCTGACCACGCTGGCCCAGTTCGACCTGGGTATTTCGGCGGTCTATGGCACCCCCGTCGCAGATGAGATTGCCACCCAGCTGGGCTATACAATGCTGCTGGCGGCGGGTGCCGTGGTGACCTCTTTGCTGATCGCCCTGCCCCTGGGGATCGCATCCGGGCTCAACCCCGGTGGGGCTCTGGACCGCGCCACGCTTGGCGTCTCGATCTTTCTGCGCGCCATCCCCGCCTTTGCTCTGGGTGTCGTGCTGGTGCTGGTCTTTGCGGTCCAGCTCAAGCTGTTTCCGGTGGCAGGCTTCAAATCCTTTGCCAACCTCGTGCTACCGTCGCTGACGCTGGGCCTGGGGCTGGCGTCCGTGTCGAACCGCGTTGTCCGCGATGCCGTTGCCGACGCGATGAACGCCGACTGGCGTCTGTTCGCCCGCACCAAGGGCCTGTCGGCTAGGATGACCCTGTGGCGCCATGTGCTGCGCAATGCGGCCTTGCCGGTTGTGACCTATGTCGGGGTGCAGCTGGCCTATCTGATCGAAGGCGTGGTGATCGTGGAAACCGTTTTCGCCTGGCCCGGAATCGGTCACGCGCTGGTCCACGCGATTTTCGGCCGCGACATCGCCATGGTGCAGGGCACGGCCCTGGTGTTGGGCCTGACCTATGTGGCGCTGAACCTGATCGTGGATCTTGCCTGTCGCGGCATCGACCCAAGGGAGCGTTCGGCATGACCAACCATCCGGATATGATCATGGGTACCTCCCAGCCCGTCGCCCGGGTCAGGCTTTCGCCATCGCGGATGCTGGGGCTGGGGTTGATGGCCCTCCTGGCCATCGCTGCGATCGGAGGTCCCGCCCTGATCGGTGGCGACCCAGCCAAACAATCACTCCTGCACACGCTAGAAGGCCCCAGCCCCGCCCATCCTCTGGGCACCGACAACCTGGGCCGGGACATGGCCTCGCGGTTGTTGTCGGGGGCGCAGCTGTCATTGTCGCTGGCCTTTCTTTCCGTGATCACCGCTGGGCTGCCCGGCACCGTGTTGGGTGTGGCCGCTGCCTGGTTCGGCGGCTGGCCCGACCGGGTGCTGGGGGCTTTCGCCGACGCGGTTCTGGCGCTGCCGGGGCTTTTGCTGGTGTTGATGCTGGCAGCGATTTCACCGGGATCCTGGTGGGCGCTCTACGCCGGTATCTCCTTGACACTGTGGGTTGAATACTTCCGCTACACCCGCCAACGGGCGCGTATCGTGCTGGCCGAGCCGGCGGTGGAAGCGTCACGCCTTCTGGGCCTTGGGCCTTGGCTCCTGATCCGCCGACACCTGATCCCGGAAATCGGCCCCGGCCTGTTGACCGTCGCCGCCTTTGGGGCCGCCACTGCCGTGACCGCGGTCGCGGCGCTTGGGTTCGTCAGCGTTGGGATCCGCCCGCCAACCGCAGAATGGGGCGTCATGATGACCGAACTTCTGCCTTACTGGCGCGAAGCCCCGTTCCTGATCCTGCAACCTGTCGCCTGCCTGGTCCTGACCGTGCTGGCCCTGCATCTTTCAGCCGGAGGAGCCCGACGCCCATGAGCCAGTCCATCAAAGTAGAGGATTTGTCAGTCTTTGCCGGAAACACCCGCCTTCTTGGGCCGGTCAGCTTCGCAGTCTCTCCTGAAGCGTCCCTGGTGATCATGGGAGAGACCGGAGCCGGCAAAAGCCTGATCGCGCAGGCCATTCTGGGCACTCTGCCTGCCAGCTTGCGGGCCGATGGGCAAATCGTGGTGAACGGTCGCGATCTCAACACGCTAACACCTGTTGAACGTGCCGCAATGTGGGGGCACGAACTGGCGACGCTGCCGCAAGAGCCCTGGCGGGCCCTGGACCCCCTGATGCGTGCGTTTCCCCAGGTGTCAGAGACATTCCGCCACGTCGCCAACATGTCCGCGGCACAGGCCCGCCGCGCAACGGAATACGCGTTCGAAACGCTGGACCTGACCGGTGCCGAATGGCGCCTGCCGGGCGCCCTCTCAGGCGGCATGGCGCAACGGGTCGCCTTTGCCGCTACCACCGCAGGCAATGCCCCTATCCTGCTGGCTGATGAGCCCACAAAAGGGCTTGATGCCGAACGACATGACAAAGTTGTCTCGCTGTTGGCAGAGGTTCCCGCTTCAGGTGGAACACTGCTGACCATTACGCACGAAGTCTCTGTCGCACGGCGGTTGGGTGGTCAGGTGATCGTGTTGCGCAATGGCCAGCTGGTGGAACAGGGCGATGCGGAAACCGTGCTGACGACCCCGGCAAGCCCCTATACGCAGGACCTGCTGAACGCGGCCCCGCAAAACTGGCCCAGATCCAAGCCGCACACAGCCGGCGAGGTCGTTTTGACGGCGCGTGATCTGACCCTTGCCCGAAATGGATCGCCGTTGGTTTCAGGCTTCGACCTGACCCTGCGCGCCGGCGAGCGCGTCGCGCTGACGGGGCCCAGCGGCGTCGGCAAGACAACGCTTCTGGACGCGCTGGCGGGACTTCTGTCTCCTGTCAGGGGAACAGTGAAACGCGCGCCTTCCCTGTCACGCACCACGGTGCAGAAACTGTACCAGGATCCGCCAGCCGCGTTTCCCCCGCGCGTCCCGTTGCGCTTGACCTTGCAGGATGTGGCCCGCTTGCATGGCACGGATTGGGACCGCGTCGAACTGTATCTTGAGGACCTGGGCGTTCATCCATCCCTGCTGGAACGCCGCCCGGATGCCGTGTCGGGCGGCGAGCTGCAGCGGATCTCCATCGCCCGCGCGATGACCGTGGGTCCTCGGATCCTGCTTGCGGACGAGCCGACATCGCGGCTGGACCCGATCACGCAACGCGACACCCTGGCGATGCTGGCACGGGTCGCAGCCAAAGAAGATATTGCGGTTGTTCTGGTCACCCATGACCCCTGCATCGCGTCGAACTGGGCAGATCGACTGATTGAACTGGCCTGAGCGACACGGCCTATGGGACCGTCTTGTCCGCGAGTCGGTCCTGTTCGCGACCCCGGCTTCTTTCCAATCAGGCCGCGTTCGACCCCTCAAAAAAGTCTATGAAACAAGGTTGCCCGGTCTGTAAAGCATCCCCCCAGCCCGCTGACCCGGTGCGCCGGGCGGCCCATCTCACAGCCCCAAAAACGGCTTTTTTTTCCATCAAGAACGCCCTCCGGAGGCCTGCCGTAACGGCGAGAAAAATTATTATTGTATAACTCAAACAATTTTTTTAGGGTCCTGACCATGCAGCGCCACACCGTGGCGTGGCGAGTCTGCAAGCCAGAACTTTGATCGGCAATCACCGAGACGGGGCGTTTCTTGTTCCAGAAATACAAGCAACCCAGAGGATCAATGCGGGCGTCGTTGCCGAGTAACTTGATCACAGAAAACAACTAAGACGGCTTGCGGAAAACACATACTGACAGCGAGGTCATCATGAAGAAAACAACAACTATCCTGGCAGTTGCGGCGCTGATGTCGTCAACGGCCGTGGTCAGCGCCGAGACCCTGAAGTGGGCCCGTGCGGGTGACGCCCTGACACTGGATCCGCATTCGCAGAACGAAGGTCCCAGCCACACCATGCGTCACCAGATGTATGAGCCGCTGATCATCCGCGACACCAGCGGTGCCTTCGTGCCAACCCTGGCGACCGACTGGGCCCCGAGCGCCGACAACCCCAACGTCTGGGTGTTCAACCTGCGCAAGGGCGTCAAATTCCACGATGGCGCGGACTTCACCGCCGAGGACGTGGTGTTCAGCTTCGAGCGTGCGAAACAGCCCAATTCGGACATGAAAGAGCTGATCGGTTCGATCGTCGCGGTGCGCGCCGTCGATGACCACACTGTCGAGATCGAAACCAGTGGCCCGAACCCGATCCTGCCGTCGAACCTGACCAACCTGTTCATGATGGACAAGGGCTGGACCGAGGCGAACAACACCGTCAACGTGCAAGACTTTGAGGGCGGCGAGATCACCTATGCCACCACCCATGTGAACGGCACCGGCGCCTATCGTCTGGTCAGCCGCGAGCCTGACGTGAAAACCGTCATGGTGCGCAACGAGGAGTATTGGGGCCGCAACGACTTCCCCATGGAAGTCAGCGAAATCATCTATACCCCGATCCAGAACGCAGCGACCCGTGTTGCCGCGCTGCTGTCGGGTGAGGTGAACTTCCTCCAGGACATGCCGGTGCAGGATCTGGCACGCGTGGACAGCGCCGATGGTCTGATGGTCAAGCAGGCACCGCAGAACCGCGTGATCTTCTTTGGCATGAACCAGGGTGCGGATGACATCGAGGCCGACAATATCGACGGCAAGAACCCGCTGGCGGACGTGCGTGTGCGCAAGGCGATGTCCATGGCCATCAACCGCGACGCCATTCGTCAGGTCGTGATGCGTGGCCAGTCGCAGCCCGCAGGCATGATCGCACCGCCCTTCGTGAACGGCTGGACCGCCGCGATGGACGGCGAAAGCTCGACCGATCTGGCAGGCGCGAAGGCGCTGATGGCCGAAGCTGGTTACGCAGATGGCTTCTCGATCCGTCTGGACTGCCCGAATGACCGCTACATCAACGACGAAGCGATCTGTCAGGCCGCAGTTGGTATGCTGGGTCAGATCGGCATCACGGTGAACCTGGACGCGATCCCGAAGGCGCAGCACTTCCCCAAGATCACCGACGGCAAGACCGACTTCTACATGCTGGGCTGGGGTGTTCCGACCTACGATTCGGAATACATCTTCAACTTCCTGGTGCATGGTCGTGAAAGCGACATCGGCACCTGGAACGGCACCGGCTTCAACAACGCGGACGTGAATGCGAAGATCAAGTCGCTGGCCTCGAACACCGATCTGGACGCGCGGAACGCGGATATCGCCGCCATCTGGCGCGTGGTGCAGGACGAACAGCTGTATATCCCGATCCACCACCAGGTGCTGAACTGGGGCATGGCTGACAATGTCGGCATCGAGGTTGATCCCGAAGATCAGCCCCGCGTCAAATACTTCACCATGAAGTAAATCGATCCGGGCCACCCGTGTGATGCGGGTGGCCCGCCCGTGCCGGGCGGCGCAGGGTCCCCCTGCCCCGGCACCTCTATCTGATCCGTCAATTCAACGCGTGACCCCACGCGTATTGGCACAAGAAAGCCTCTGTGATGTTGCCATTCATCCTAAAGCGTGTGTTCCAGTCCATTCTGGTACTGGTCATCACCGGCGCGATTGCGTTTTCCATGTTCACCTTCGTGGGTGACCCGATTGACAACATGCTGGGCCAGGAGCGCACGATGGAAGACGTCGAACGTCTGCGTGCGCAGCTGGGCCTGGATCAACCGGTGCCGGTCCAGTACTTCAAATTCCTCAACGAGGCCGCCAAGGGTAACTTCGGTGTCAGCTACCGGCAGGGCCGCGAAGTGTCCGAGATCATCATGGAACGCGCGCCAGCCACGCTGGAACTGGCCGCTCTGTCCGCGATCTTTGCCGTGTTGATGGGGATTGCGCTGGGGGTTTTCACCGCCATTCGCCGCGACGGGTTCGCCGCGAATTTCATCATGTCCGCCTCGCTGATCGGGGTGTCGCTGCCGACCTTCCTGATCGGTATTCTGCTGATCTACCTGTTTTCCGTCGAACTTGGCTGGCTTCCCAGTTTTGGCCGGGGAGAGGTGGTGCAGATCGGTGGCTGGACCACGGGGTTCCTGACGGAATCCGGGTTGAAGGCGCTGATCCTGCCGGCGATTACGCTGGGCCTCTACCAGATGACGCTGATCATGCGTCTGGTGCGGTCCGAAATGCTGGAAGTGCTGCGTCAGGACTATATCCGGTTCGCCCGCGCCCGCGGCCTGAGCGAGCGGGTGATCAACTTCCGTCACGCGCTCAAGAACACCATGGTTCCGGTGATCACCGTGATCGGCTTGCAACTGGGGGCGATCATCGCCTTTGCCATCATCACCGAAACCGTCTTTCAGTGGCCCGGTCTTGGGCTGTTGTTCATCAACGCAATTCAGTTCGTCGATATTCCGGTCATGGCCGCCTATCTGATGATGATTTCGGTGATGTTCGTCGTCATCAACCTGCTGGTTGATATCCTCTATGCCTTCATTGATCCACGTCTAAGGGTGAGTGCAAAGTGACCGACCAAACCAATTCCGTAGCGCCCACCCGGCTGCGCCGTGCGCTCGACAGCGACTTCTTTTACGCGTTCCGCCGGTCGCCTGTCGCGATGGTGTCGGCCGCTGTGTCGCTGTTACTGATCCTGTCGGCCGTCTTTGCGCCGCTGATTGCAACAACCAACCCGTTTGACCCGTCCTCGCTGAACCTTATGAACGGGTTCACGCCCCCGATGACGCCGAATGCCTTCACCAGCGAAACCTTCCTGATGGGCACCGACGATCAGGGGCGGGACGTGTTCTCCACCATCCTCTACGGGATGCGAATCTCGCTGTTCGTGGGCTTTGCTGCTGTCATGTTCGCGGTGGTTCTGGGCATCTTCCTGGGTCTGCTGGCGGGATATTTCGGAGGCTGGATCGACAGTTTCATCATGCGCGCCGCTGACGTGCAGCTGACCTTCCCGTCGATCCTGGTTGCCATGCTGATCTTTGGGATCGCCAAGGGCATCACCCCGATCGAACACCGCGACCAGATGGCGATCTGGGTGCTGATCCTGGCCATCGGGCTCAGCGACTGGGTGCAGTTCGCCCGTGTCGTGCGCGGCGCCACGCTGGTCGAAAAGAACAAGGACTACGTGTCGGCGGCACGGCTGATCGGGCGGCGTCCCGGGGTGATCATGCTGCGTCACATCCTGCCCAACATCCTGTCGCCTGTTCTGGTGATCGCGACCATTTCGCTGGCGCTGGCGATCATTGCCGAGGCAACGCTCAGCTTCCTGGGCGTTGGGGCACCGCCCACACAACCCTCGTTGGGAACGCTGATCCGGATCGGACAGGGCTACCTGTTCTCAGGTGAGTGGTGGATCCTGTTCTTCCCCGCCTGCACCCTGCTGGCGCTGGCGCTGAGTGTGAACATGCTGGGCGACTGGTTGCGTGATGTATTGAACCCGAGGCTGAAATGACCGAACCCGTACTTTCCATCCGCAATCTGACGGTCGAAATTCCCACCCGTCGCGGGCTGTTCAAACCGGTCCAGAATGTCAGCTATGACATCCGTCCCGGCGAAATCCGCGGCGTGGTTGGCGAAAGCGGCGCTGGCAAGTCGATGACCGGCAATGCCGTGATTGGCCTGCTGGACGATCCTGCGCGCGTTGCCTCGGGTGAGATCTGGCTGAAAGGCCGTCGCATCGACAACCTGAGCGTCGAGGAAAAGCGCGCCATTCGCGGGCGCGAGATCGGCATGATCTTTCAGGATCCGCTGACCTCGCTCAACCCGCTGTTCACCATTGGCGAGCAGCTGGTTGAAACCATCCAACTGCACCTCAAGGTGTCGGCGGCAGAGGCCAAGGAACGCGCGCTTGCTTTGCTGGACCGGGTGTCGATCCCCGACCCCAAGACGCGGTTTGATCAGTATCCGCACCAGTTTTCGGGCGGGATGCGCCAGCGCGTGGTGATCGCACTGGCCCTGTGCTCCGAACCCTCGGTCATCGTCGCGGACGAACCGACCACCGCGCTGGATGTGTCCATTCAGGCGCAGGTGCTGGACCTGATCAAGGAACTCGCCTCGGAAACGCAGGTGGGCGTGATCCTGGTGACGCACGACATGGGCGTGATCGCGGACACCACGGAACAGGTCACTGTCATGTATTCGGGTGAGGTGGTCGAAAGCGGCCCCACCGACCGGGTGCTGAGCGCGCCGGAGCATGAATACACCAAGTCGCTGATTTCCGCCGTCCCGCGCCCGCAGGTCAAGCTGCACCGTTTTCCGCAGGTCAGCTATGGCGGGCGGGAGACCACGTTCAAGATCGAAGATCTGGCCCGCAACTGGCACAAGCCGGAACCCTCCAAATCCGGCAAGCTGGTCGAGGTCAAAGGGATCACCAAGAAATTCCTGGAAAAATCGGCCCTCCTGCCCTCGCGGCGCACCTATTTCACCGCCGTGGACAATGTGTCCTTCGACATCAAGGATGGCGAGGTGTTCGGCCTGGTCGGGGAAAGCGGATCGGGCAAATCCACCGTGGCGCGCATGATCGGCACGCTGCTGCCGGTCGATGGCGGTCAGATTCATTTCGACGGCGATGACATCACGACAATGTCCGCCGCCGACATGGCGAATTACCGCAAGCAGATCCAGATGATCTTTCAGGATCCGTTCTCATCCCTCAACCCGCGCATGAAGGTGGAAAGCATCGTGGCCGAGCCGCTGATCCACCACAAGCTGTTGCCACACGATCAGATCAGCGGGCGGGTGCATGAGCTGCTGGATCGCGTCGGTCTGACCCGTGCGGCGGCGGCGAAATATCCGCATGAGTTTTCGGGCGGGCAACGGCAGCGGATTTCGATCGCGCGGGCCCTGGCGACGCAACCCCGCTTCCTGATCTGCGATGAGCCGACCAGCGCGCTGGACGTGTCCATTCAGGCGCAAATCCTGAATATCCTCAAGGATTTGCAGGAACACCTGGGCCTGACCATGCTGTTCATCAGCCACGACCTGCCGGTGGTGCGTCAGATGTGCGACCGCGTGGGCGTGATGAAGCAGGGTCAGCTGATCGAGGTGCAGGACACCGAAACCCTGTTCGCCAATCCCCAGCAGGAGTATACCGCCCAACTGCTTGACCTGATGCCGCGTCTGGCACAGCTGTCGGGCTGAGGACATGTGGTCCTATTGCATCCCTCCGGCCGCCCGCGTAGGCCTCGACTTTACCAAGCGTAAAGAGGGGTAACGTCATGGCGTCAGATCAACTTGAACGGACCAAGCTGGGCAATCTGATCCGCAAGTGCCGCCAAAAGCGCAAGCTGACCCTCAAGGAGCTGTGCGACAAGGCCGGCGTGTCCGTCGGCTATCTGTCGCAGGTCGAACGGGGCAATGCGACGCCCTCGCTTGGGACGTTGGCGCAAATTGCGCGGGCGCTGGATCTGGGCCTTGATTACTTTGTCACCCGGCCCAAACCGGGGGATGCGGTGTCCTATGCCGAGGGGCGGCGCAAGTTCTCGATTTCGGACACCGGCGTCACGTATGAGGCGCTGAGCACCGAGTTTCCGGGCCATGAGCTGTCTGCCTTCATCATGAACTGCCCGCCGGGGTTTCAGTCCGAGATCTTTCAGCACGAGGGTGAGGAGTTCATCTACGTCCTGAGCGGCACCATCGAAAAAAGCCTGGACGGCGAAACCTTTACCCTGCGCGAGGGCGACAGTCTGCACTACAACGGCATGACGCCCCATGCGTGGAAAACCCTGGGCGATGCGCCCGCACGGATGCTGTGGACCGGCACCCTGGTGGTGCTGCAGGGCGAGCAGAACAGCAAATTGCCCGGACATCGCAGCTGACCCAGCCAACAGAGCGCCATTCAGAAGAGGTTCTTATGTCTGATATTGTGGAAAACAGGTTGGCGCGGCTGCGTCAGCGTATGGTGGAAACCAATACGGATCTGGTCGCTGTCGGACCGGGCAGCCACATGTACTGGCTTCTGGGGCTGAACCCGCATGGCGATGAACGCCCGGTCATGGCGATTGTCACGGCCGATCATGTCGGCGTGCTGATGCCGCTTCTGAATGCCGAGGCGTCCCGCGCCCAATGCGGGAGCGTACCGTTTTACGAATGGAGCGATGCCGACGGTCCGCTGGCTGCGCTGACCCAGCTGTTGTCAGAGGCGAACGCCAAACGCCCCGGCCTGAACATCGTGCTGGACGAGATGATGCGCACCGATTTCTCCTTCCTGCTGCTGGATCAGCTGGACGCCCCGACCCATCGGTTCACCCTGGACACGGTGGGCCTGTTGCGCGCGGAAAAGGACGCCGAAGAACGCCAGCTGTTGAAGGACAGCGCGGTCCTGAACGACGGCGCCTTTGAGAAGGCGTTCGCCGCACTGCGGACCGGCATATCCGAGGTCGAAGTGCGCGACATCATCATTGATCATTATCTGGCAAACGGGGCGCAGCCTGAGTTCTGCATCGTGGCCTTTGGCAAGAACAGCGCCTATCCGCACCATCATACGGGCACGGACACCTTGCAGCCGGATATGGCCGTACTGATCGACTCTGGCTGTCGCTTGCGGGGCTACCCATCCGACATGACCCGCTGCGCCTGGTACGGCAACGCGCGGAATGAACGGTTTGAAGAGGTCGCCGGCATCGTTGAACAGGCAGTCCAATCCGCTCAAGCGGCCGCCCTGCCCGGCGTCTTGTGCAGTGATGTGGACAAGGCCGCCCGCGAGGTGATCAACGACGCAGGCTATGGCCCGGAGTTCCTGCATCGCACCGGTCATGGCCTGGGTGTTGACGTACACGAACCTCCCTATATTGCAGCCAATTACCCCGAACCGCTGAGGCCCGGAAACGTGTTTTCGGTTGAGCCGGGCATCTACCTGAAGGACGCATTCGGGATCCGGCTGGAGGACGTGGCCTTCCTGCATCCCAACGGTGTCGAATTCCTGTCCGAACTGCCACGCACTGTGCGCCTACTGCCGGTGAAAGACTGAGGCCAAGACAGGTCAAAGCGGACCTTCGAAGCCGCGCCCTGCTATGTCTTTCGCATACGACAGCCGGGCACGGCGTGCCCTAGCTGCTCAACACTCGTTCAATTGTAAAGGGCACACTGTGCCTTTGTTGTGCGGGTCGGTTCGACGGTGGTGACAGCTCCCGACGCAACGCCGCCGCACGACCGCACCTTCGGGTCGGCGCGCAAATGTGATTATTGTCATGTGGGCGTCTGTGACACCCCGTACGCTGCCCTTTTGGTCTCGGGATCCGAAATGGCGTCGACCAGAAAATGTGCAAGGGCCAGCCTCGAAACCGCTGTTCCGTTTTCAGGGAGAGTATCTTTTTGAGCGCGGTATGTTGCCACGCGGGTGTCATTGAGAAACCCCACGCGGGCCGAGGTCCAGTCGAGGCCGGACCTCTGCAAGATACCTTCCATGCGTTCGGCGCTGCGCACAACATGCGGCACAAGGATACGAAGGAGCCTTCCGAGCGGTTTTTGGTCTGCAAACAGCAAAGCCGTGGAGGTCACCAACACGCGTTTGAGACCCGTGGTGGAGGCCGCATCAACGATAGCCTGAGCAGATCGGTAGTACACCGATGTCGCCGCTTTTGTTGGCAGTCGGCCACCCAACGTCGAAACAACGGCGTCGTGGTCGCGAAACACCGACTTAAGGAACACAGGATCGCAGGGATCACCAACTGCGACATGCAGTTTTGAATGCTGAAAATCAGGTGCACTTTCTGCCGAGCGAACAACAGCTGTAACATCCATATCTTTTGCAAGTGCGGCCTTGAGCACAAGCGCACCAGTTCGACCGTTCGCGCCCAAGAGAACAAGTTTCACGGTCTTTTCCTTTCCATAGCGATGTGAAGATTCCGACCGGCGTTAGTCAGAGAAACAAATCTTGTTGCTGTCCAGGTCTCGAACATAGGCCGAGTAACGTGGACCGCGCTGGTGCGGTGCACCTTCGCTTTTGCCACCAAGCTCGATGGCCAGGGCATGCAGCCTTTCGACCTCTTTAGCAGATCCGACGCTGAAACCAACCATGGTTCCGTTGCCATTTGTGGCCGGGTTTTCGTCAAACGGAATGGCGGCTGCGAATGCAAAATCAGGTCCGAGCCAGTATGTCATCCTGTCCGTGGGCGAGACGCGCTCGACGCCAGATTGCTCGAAGAGCCGGTCATAGAAATGCGTCGCTGCGGCCATATCGTTGGTCCCAACGACGACGTAGTTCATCTGCATGATGCGATGTCCTTTGAGATTGCGTTGTGTATTGTCGTGCCGGCGTCACTGACCGGTCAGTTCGAAGAACTCGATCAACTGACCGTTCGGGTCGGAAATCTTGAGCAGCTGGATACCTGGTTCTTTGATGATTTCTGGCGCAACGACACCGGCGGCCATGGCACGGGCTTGCACGGCTTCCAGATCTGACGATTGCAAGTAAGGAACCGCACCCGTTCCCGCCCTGGTCCCCGGTGCGTATTTGTCCCGCGACACCAGCGCAAACCATCCGCCCGCCACATCAAAGGCCACGAAATCCGTTAGTCCGATTACGGGTTCGCTGTCGAACAGAGCACGATAGAAAGCTTCCGAGCCTTCCATGTCGTCGGTCGGGACATATGCGCCCATGGCCATGATCGGAGCGGTTCCCGGGGTCTCTGTCGGTTCTGCAACAAGCGCCGTGGGCAGGACTGCGGTGAGGGCGATGGCAATGAAACGTCTCATGTATTGATCTCCGTTCTGGTGTTCGTCTTGCTTCTACCGCGCCTATGCTGACAGCGTGTTGTCAGCATAGTGTCAGTATGGTCTGCTGCACCGAAAGGAGATCACATGCGACGCGGCGACAGGCTTTTCGAAGTCATAGAGATTCTGAGACGTGCCAAAGGCCCGATCTCTGCCCAGTCCATCGGAGAAGAGCTGGGCGTAACCAAGCGCACGGTGTATCGCGACGTCGCCGCGCTGATCGGTCAAGGCGTGCCTATCAATGGCGAGGCAGGGGTCGGCTATGTGTTGGAACCCGGCTTTCACATGCCGCCGCTTATGCTGACCCCAGACGAGATCGAGGCCGTGACGCTGGGAGTTCTCTGGGTGAAAACCAGGGGCGAGCCCGAACTTGCACTGGCGGCTGAAAAGCTGATCGCCAAACTGGAAGCTGTTGCCCCTGACAAGTACCGGACGTCGTTTCTTCAGCCGGCCGTCAGCGTGGCGCCTGTCGCCCAGCCGGATGAGGTGCTGGGCGCCGCCGCCATTCGTCTGGCAATCCGGCGTCGGAAAAAGATAGCCCTGAAATACTCAGACAACTCGGGCCAGCAGACCCGTCGTGTGATCTGGCCCATATTGCTGGGGTATCGGGACACCAGCCGCATCGTCGCCGCATGGTGTGAGATGCGGGAGGGCTTTCGGTACTTTCGGACAGAACGGATCCTTGAGGCGGAAGTCCTTGAAGACAGTATTCCTCGGCGCATGGACATACTACGCGCTGAGTGGCGCAATGCGACGGATGCAGAACGCAAGCGTTACGAGGAAGGGGCTTGAGACGCCAATTGCCAAACAGCTGCTTTGAGGAAAGCAGCCATTGCGTCTCTTGCCAATTCAAATGGTCTGCCAAAACGAAGCATTGAAAGCCGTCAGCGTGACGTCCACAAGGCCATTTTCAACAAACGGATCTTGAGCCATAAATTTCCGCGCGGCTTCTTCGTTCAGGCAGCGCAAGATCACGATCCCACCCCCGCCGGCTGGTTTCCCACCGAATGCCAGAACGACACGTTGCTCAGCCCCATCTTTAAGGTGGGCCACGTGGGCCTCCATGAACGGAGCCAACGTCTGTTCTGGCGCACGGTAGGTAATTTCTGCGACGAAATGCTTGGGGTCTTCGCTCATTATACCTACCTCCTTTGAAGGTTCTGCTTACGAACGCAAAGAGCGTCCAAGCAGCGCTTCAGCCTCGGACACCACATCATCCACGATCTCGGCGCAGCCTTTGACGTCATGTATCATCCCGACGCTCTGACCCGCATAAAGTGCAAGCGCCTCGACATTGCCGGTCATGCCCGCATTGGGCCCGGATTCGTCATAGCGGTACATTGGCTCATCACCGCGATAAGCCACGACCTCGCCATGTCCGGGGCGGTCGGCGCCTTTGGTTTGCCCGCCCTGTGCCTCCCAGGCATCAAAGGTCGAATTGCGAATGACACGATGGGGCGCGTCGGGCCAGGTCAGGTCAAACAACTCTGTCGACACAGTGCAATCATGCCCAGCTTCCAAAATCGCTTTGACATAGTCGGGGTGCGCAAAAGATTCTTTTGACGCCAAAAACCGCGTGCCCATCCAAACGGCGCCAGCTCCGAGGGTTAGGGCTGCTGCCAACCCACGGCCGTCGACAAACCCACCTGCGGCGATCAGGGGGACATCCCCGGCCAGATCGGCCACTGCTGGGATAAGGGACAACGCCCCGGTCGTGGAGTACACGTGCCCTCCGGCCTCAAACCCTTGCACGCATAGAGCATCAACACCTGCATCCAGATCTCGCTTCGCGTCCTCGACCGAACCCACGCTGGAGATGACTTTGGCACCAGCGGATTTGATGCGATTTACATGGGGTGTGGCGTCCCCCCAAAACAACGAAATGGTTTTCACGCCGTGGTCCAGTGCCAGCTGGATCCTCGCGTCCTGATCCATTTCCAAGCAGAAGTTGAAGACGATGTCCTTGTTCGTCAGCGTGGATAGAACTCGGAAGTGGTCTTCTATTGTCTCAAGACTATCCCAGCTGACCCCCATCATTCCCAAGCCCCCAGCATTGGCCACGGCAGCAGCCATCTCCGGAGGTGCGCACCGCCCCATAGGGGCCTGTGCGATCGGGCATGACATACCGAACATCTCCATGAAGGACGTTTTCATTTGACCTCTCCGCTTGAGTTTCCGGAAATTTTGAGCCAAGTTTTCTCAATAGTAAAATACGAAAACCTTATGAAACTGATCCAACTCGACGCATTCCTGAGGTTTGCCGAAACCGAAAATATTACACGTGCTGCCGCCGAAATCGGAATCTCGCAGCCACGTGTGTCGCAGCGCTTGAAAGAGCTGGAGCACTCTCTGGGCGTTGATCTGTTGGTTCGGGATGGTCGGAAGGTCTCTCTCAGCCCGGCGGGGCGCCGCCTGGTGCCTCATGCACGAAAGATCCTAAGCGACTGCAAAGAGGCCGCAGCAATAGCGCGGGGGGAGAGTTCTGCTGCTCAGATCATCAGGATCGGCGCACCCGAAAGTGTCTGCGCTTACTTCTTGTCCCTTGGTCTTGAAGATCACAAGAAGCGCTTTCCGGGCACATCTGTGCAATTGATCCCCGGCGCATCAGAAACGTTGCTCCAGGCATTGGAGGCCTGCGAATTGGATATCGCTTTTGTCCTTGCGCCTCTTGTTGATCATAAGGGGCTGATCGTTCAGCCATTGTCGATGTTTGATCTGATCCCTTTTTCCGCCCCCCCGAGTAGACGGCATATGACGCCTATACAATTTGCCCGGAATTCTGTTTTCCTCACGGAAGCGGGCTGTTCCTATCGACACCGCATCGAAACACGCTTTGGCGAGCTGGGGGCCCCGTTGGCCCAAATAACGGAGTTCACCAGCGTCGAAGCCATCAAGAAATGTGTGATGGCGGGCAGTGGAACCAGTGTGCTGCCCAGCTTTGCACTTCGTGAAGAATTCGAGACCGGCAAGCTTCGGCCCGTATCTGTGTCCGGGTTTCAGGAGACCACGTATTTGCAAGCCGTCAGCCGACCTCATTGTCCTTTGTCCGATCAGGTTGGGCACTTTGTGTCCGCGGTTGCCCGTGGGCTGGATCAGACGATCATCAGTTCGAACAACATTGCCCAACACGCGCTTATGCCAGCAGAGGGAAAAGACAACACATGAAAATCGGCTTCATCGGCACCGGCGTCATTACTGAAGCGATTGTCAGGGGACTGATTGCTCATCGCGACAGTGAGGAACAGATCATCCTGTCCGAACGTAGCCGGGATATCTCTGCCCGTCTGGCAGCCTTGTCACCCCGCGTGCGTATCGAGTCCAACAATCAACGGATCGTCGACCAATCTGACCTTGTGTTTCTGGCAGTGCTTCCGCACTTGGCCTCAGATATCATCGGTCCGCTGAATTTTCGCGAAGGCCAAACTGTCGCCAGCCTGATCGCGTCTGTTCCGCATGAACAGCTGCGGTCCTGGACTGGTGGAGGTGTCGAGATTGTGCGGGCTATCCCGTTGCCAGCTGTGGCCGAGGGGCGCGGCACCACGGTTCTCTTTCCAGACAATCAGTATCTTGCTGGTCTGTTTGGGGTAGTGCCCCGTGGGGTGGTGTAAGAGGCCGCGCGCGAAGCCCTTGGCGT
The DNA here is from genome assembly GCA_022763485.1 of Paracoccaceae bacterium. Lineage (GTDB taxonomy): Bacteria > Pseudomonadota > Alphaproteobacteria > Rhodobacterales > Rhodobacteraceae > Aliisedimentitalea. The sequence goes on from JALEGX010000075.1 coordinate 52,255, forward strand.
AGCGCAGCGCGCGGCCGGGCTGGCGGCCATCGCGCTTC
>JALEGX010000076.1 GCA_022763485.1 Paracoccaceae bacterium
AGGGCGCTGAAACTGTGGTTCCTGATCCGGAACTATGGCCTGGAGGGGCTGCGGAACCGGCTGCGCAATCATGTGGCCTGGTCGGAACAGCTGCATGACAGGCTGGCACAGGAGCCTGATTTCACCATTGTCACGCCACCGATGTGGTCGCTGTGGTCCTTCCGCTATACGCCCGCGGAGGCCACGGACCTGGAGGAGCTGAACCTGCGGCTGGTCAATGCGATCAACGATGACGGCCGCATCTACCTGACGCAAACCCGAGTGGACGGCGATCTGGTGATCCGCTTTCAGGCCGGACAGTTCGAAACCACCGAAGCGGACGTGATGCTGGCCTTTGACGTGATTACCGAATTGGCCCGCGCCCTCTGATCGGCGGGCATAGACAAGCGCACCTGCCCGGGACTAACGTCGTGCCGATTGGCGCACGTATTCGGGAGGTGCAAAATGTCCATAAAGATCAACCCCTTCAAACAGGCGCTCGCAGACGGCCAGCGGCAGATCGGCTGCTGGCTGGGCTTTGCCGACATGTATGCGGCTGAACTTATGGGGACCACCGGCTTTGACTGGCTGGTGCTGGACGGAGAACATGCACCCAATGACATCCGCTCGCTCCGCGACCAGCTGGTTGCGCTGGAGGCCAGCGACAGCCATCCGGTCCTGCGCCTGCCCGTTGGCGAAACATGGATGATCAAACAGGCGTTGGATATCGGGGCGCAGACATTGCTGATCCCGATTGTCGAAAGCGCCGAACAGGCACGCGAACTGGTGCGCGCCTGCCGTTACCCGCCTGAGGGGACGCGCGGCGTCGGCGCAGCGCTGGCCCGCGCCACCCGGTTTTCGTCGGTTCCCGACTATATCAAGTCGGCAGACGAGCAGATCTGCCTTCTGGTGCAGGTCGAAAACCGCGCGGGCATCGCCGCATTGGATGAGATCCTGACCGTGGACGGCATCGACGGTGTGTTCATCGGTCCGGCCGACCTGTCGACCGACATGGGCTATGCTGGCGACAGCTCCGCGCCCGAGGTGCAGGACGTCATCGCCGATGCCATCCAGCGGATCAGGGCTGCGGGCAAGGCCCCCGGCTGTTTGGGCACATCAGAGGCTGCCACACAGGGGTATTTCGACATGGGCACGCAGTTTCTGGCGGTGGGCATCGACGTTCTGCTGCTGGCGGAAACCGCCCGCACCCTGTCCACGCATTGGAAATCGAAGTAGCGCGCGGGGCATTACGTATTTCCGCGCAATTGACCAGATCCAAGGCGCAAAGCTAGCCTGAGATCATTCAAGGGAGAACGTGCCTTTGCCGCACGTCATCTGGGAGAAACCATCGTGAAACGCCTTTTTGCTGCAAGCATGGTGTCCGCGCTCGCTCTGGCTTCGGCCGCGGCAGCAGATATCAAGATCGCCCATATCTATGGCAAGACCGGCCCGTTCGAGGCCTACGCCAAGCAATCTCATGACGGGCTGATGCTGGGGCTAGAATATGCCACCGGCGGCACCATGGAAATCAACGGCGAAAAGATCGTCGTCATCGAAAAAGACACCCAGCTGAAGCCTGAAAACGGCAAGGCGCTGCTGGAAGAGGCCTATGGCGACGACGAAGTCGATCTGGCCATCGGCCCGGTCAGCTCGGGTGTTGCGCTGGCCATGCTGCCGGTTGCCGAAGAATACGAAAAGATCCTGATCGTTGAACCCGCCGTGGCGGATTCGATCACCGGGGCCAACTGGAACCGCTACATCTTCCGCACCTCGCGCAACTCGTCGCAGGACGCGGTGTCCAGCGCCATCGCGCTGGCAGGCGATAACGTCAAGATCGCCACCCTGGCACAGGATTATGCCTTTGGCCGTGACGGGATCGCCGCCTTCCGCGAAGCGCTGGCGTCGCAGGGGATCGAGATCGTTCACGAAGAATATGCTCCGACCGACACCACCGATTTCACCGCGCCCGCCGAGCGGATCTTCAACGCGATGAAGGATCTGGACGGCGAAAAGAAGCTGTTCGTGATCTGGGCTGGCGGTGGCAACCCGCTTGGCAAGATCCACGCCATGGATCCGGGCCGCTACGGCATCGAATTTGCCGGTGTCGGCAACATCCTGGCCGCGCTGAAGGGTTTCAAGGACTATGAAGGCATGGAAGGTGGCACGTATTACTACTACGAACTGCCCGACAACCCGGTGAACGACTGGCTGGTCAAAACCCATTTCGAACGCTTTGACTCTCCGCCGGACTTCTTCACCGCAGGTGGCATGGCCGCCGGGATCGCCGCTGTCGAAGCCATCAAGAAGGCCGGTTCGACCGACACCGAAGAGCTGATCACCGCCATGGAAGGCATGGAATGGGAGACGCCGAAAGGCACCATGAAGTTCCGCGCCGAAGACCACCAGGCGATGCAGTCCATGTATCACTTCAAACTGCGCGTTGATCCGAATGTCGAATGGGCCATCCCCGAGCTGGTTCGCGAGCTGAAGATCGAAGACCTGCCGGTTCCGATCCGCAACAAGTAATCACCGCTTACCGGGACGGGCGAATTGGTCGCCCGTCCCATGACGACTGTGCCTTGTGTCAAGTCCGGGTGATCCCGTCCACGGCCGCAAGCCTCAGTCACAATCATTGAATGAAACCAATGACCTCCCCCATTCTACGTACAACAGACCTGACCGTGCGCTTCGGTGGCCACGTCGCGGTGGACAATGTCAGCTGCGCGTTCCACGCCAACCAGCTGACTGCCATCGTCGGCCCCAACGGCGCGGGCAAGACCACCTATTTCAACCTGATTTCAGGTCAGATCCCCGCAAGCTCTGGCCGGGTTGAACTGCGCGGCCAGAGCATCAGCGGCCTGTCGGTGTCGCAACGCACCCGTGCCGGCATCGGCCGCGCGTTCCAGCTGACCAACCTCTTTCCCAACCTTTCGGTTCTGGAAAACGTCCGGCTGGTGGTGCAATCGAAACAGGGCAAGGGCTTCAACCTCTTTTCCATGGTCACCAAGCACACCGAAATGACCGAGGCCGCCGAACAGGTGCTGGCCCGGGTACGTCTGCTGGATCAACGCGAGCAGATCGTGTCCGAGCTGAGCCACGGCGACCAGCGCAAGCTGGAGGTGGCGCTGCTGATCGCACTGGATCCCGATGTCTACATGTTCGACGAGCCCACCGCGGGCATGAGCGTGGACGAAGCGCCCATCGTGCTGGACCTGATTGCCGAGCTCAAGGAGCAGGACAACCGTTCGATCCTGCTGGTCGAACACAAGATGGACGTTATCCGCACGCTGGCCGACCGCATCATCGTTCTGCACAACGGCGCGCTGGCCGCAGATGGCGCCCCCGCCGATGTGATGGCCTCGGACGTCGTGCAAGAGGCCTACATGGGCCGCGGTCTGGAAGGAGCCCTGGGCCATGAGTGAACCGATCCTCAAACTGGAAGACGTCTATACCAATATCGCGCAGTACCACATCCTGCAGGGCGTGAACCTTGAGGTGCCGGCGGGCGCGGTCACCATGCTGCTGGGCCGGAACGGTGTGGGCAAGACGACCACATTGCGCACCATCATCGGCCATTGGCGGGCCCATCGTGGCCGGATCCTGCTGGATGGTGAAGACATCACCACCCTGCCCACGCCTTCCATCGCGCGGGCCGGTGTCGGCTTCGTGCCCGAAGACATGGGCATTTTTTCGGACCTCACGGTCGAAGAGAACATGGTGCTGGCCGCCGTGTCCGGAAAATTGGACAGCGCACGGCTGGATTGGATCTTTCAGGCGTTTCCGCCTTTGAAAACCTTCTGGAAATCAGAGGCCGGCACCCTGTCCGGCGGGCAGAAACAGATGTTGTCCATCGCCCGTGCGATGGCCGAAGAACGCCGCCTGTACCTGATCGACGAACCCACCAAGGGGCTGGCCCCTGCAATCGTCTCGACCATGGCGCGGGCCTTGCGTGACCTGAAGAACCAGGGCGCCTCGGTGCTGCTGGTAGAGCAGAATTTCGCGGTGGCCAAAGCCCTGGGCGACAGCGCCAATGTCATGGATGACGGGCGCATGATCTGGTCCGGGGAGATGGCAGAGCTGGCAACGGATGCCGCCCTGCAGGAACGCCTGATGGGCCTGAGCATGGAGGCGCATTGACCATGCCGATACAAAATCAATTCGAACGGGAGGATGGGCAATGACAGCCGCCCCGGAACACGCGCCCACGATGGCGAAAATGTCGCTGGCCGACCGGCTGGCGCCCTGGATGCCGCTGCTTCTGGTGCCGGCCCTTTGCATTCTGGGCTTTCTGGCAATCCCCAATACCGGCTCCTGGCTGACCCTGACGGTGGCCGGGCTGGCGATGGGCATGATGATCTTCATCATGGCCTCCGGGCTGACGCTGGTCTTTGGCCTGATGGATGTCATCAACTTCGGCCACGGGGCCTTCGTCTCGGTCGGGGCGTTTGTCGGCATCTCCGTCATTCTTGCCCTGAGCCATATGGCCGAAGCCCCGTCCCTGATGCTGAACCTGATCGCCCTGCTGGTCGCCGTCATTGGCGCGATGCTGGCCACCGGCGTCATGGGGTGGGCCTTTGAAAAGGTGATTGTCGAGCCTGTCTATGGCTTCCACCTGAAACAGATCCTGGTGACCATGGGCGGGCTGATCGTGGTGGAACAGCTGATCATCGTGCTCTGGGGTCCGGAAGAGATCTACATCTCGCGCCCGGAAATGCTGAAAGGTGCCATCACCTTTGCCGGTGCCGCGCTGGAGAAATACCGCCTGGTCGCCGTGGGGATTGGCCTGCTGGTCTTTGCCGCCATGCGCCTTGTGCTGCGCCACACCAAGATCGGCCTGATCGTCCGCGCAGGCGTTCAGAACGGTGAGATGGTGCAGGCGCTGGGATATCGGCTGCGGCTGGTCTTCATCGGCGTCTTCATCGCAGGCTCGGCCCTGGCCGGTCTGGGCGGCGTGATGTGGGGCCTCTACCAAGAGGTCATCACCGCCCATATGGGCAACCAGGCGATGATCCTGATCTTCATCGTGGTGATCATCGGGGGGCTGGGATCGGTCGAAGGCTGCTTCATCGGCGCGCTGCTGGTCGGCCTGACACAGAATTACGTGGCCTTCCTGGAACCGAAACTGGCGTTGATTTCCAATATCGGCCTGATGGTTGCCATCCTGATGTGGCGCCCGATGGGCATGATCCCGGTGGTGAAAGCAAAATGATCAATTCCCTGCTCTCGGGCGATTTGCCCCGCTCCAAGCTGCTGGCCCTGCTGTTGGGCGCAATTGTCATCTGTCTGGCGCTGGCACCCTTCCTGTTCCCCGGCGTACGCACCGTTGATACGGCCGCGCGAATCTGCATCTTCATCGTGCTGGTGGCCAGCTATGACCTGTTGCTGGGCTATGGCGGGATCGTCAGCTTCGCCCACACGATGTTCTTTGGCGTCGGCGCTTATGGCGTGGCGCTGGCCTCCACCCATATGGGGCGTGGCTTTGATGCCATCGCGGTGGGTGCGGCCAGCGGTGCGATCATCGCGGCCCTGCTGGCGCTGGTGATCGGTCTGTTTTCGCTGCGGGTTCGCGCGATCTTCTTTGCCATGATCACCCTTGCCGTGGCCTCTGCCGTGGCTGTTCTGGTCAGCCAGATGTCTGGCCTGACCGGGGGCGAGGACGGGCTAACCTTCAAACTGCCACGCGAACTGGGCCCGGCCTTCAAGTTCGGCAAGGAAACCTTCGACGGCACGCTGTTCGGGGTGAAGCTGAATGGCAAGCTGCTGGCCTATTACTTCGTCTTCCTGGGCGCACTGATCCTGTTCCTGGGCATGCTGCGAGTGGTGAATTCGCCCTTCGGCCGGGTGCTTCAGGCGCTGCGGGAAAATGATTTCCGGGCAGAGGCGATCGGCTATCGCGTTGTCTATTACCGTGTCGCCGCGACCTGCCTGTCGGCCGCTGTCGCCGCGCTGGCGGGCAGCCTCTATGCGGTCTGGCTGCGCTACGTTGGGCCGGACACCACGCTGTCGATGGAGATCATGATCGACATTCTGTTGATGGTGGTGATCGGCGGCATGGGCACCATGTACGGCGCAATCATCGGTGCCACGCTGTTCGTGCTGGCGCAGAACTACCTGCAGAACCTGATGGGCGCCGCCTCTGGCCTGGTCGAGGGGATCCCGATCCTGCCCGAACTGCTGAGCGCGGACCGCTGGCTGCTGTGGCTGGGCGTGCTGTTCATCCTGAGCGTCTATTTCTTCCCGACCGGTGTGGTCGGGCGCCTCAGGCAACAGTCCTGAGCCCTATCCCGCCTTAAGCTGCGCGGCGGCCATCGTATAGCCGCCCGCAGCCCCATCCACGAAATGCACATGATCTTCGCGCACCGCTGAAGGCACGATGCAGGTCACCAACGCCTCTTTCTGTTCATGCAGCCCGTAGCGGATCACCCCCGCGGTTTGCGCTGCGTCCAGCTCGGCCACCAGGCGGTCCCGTGTCGCCGGATCACAGTCCAGCGTCATTTTCAGCCCGTCGTCGAACTTGCGGAAATCTGCATTGCGGTTGATGCCCGCGCGATAGTGGGCCGGGTCGAAGCTGCCCAGCCGGATCCCCAAGCGGAAGATCAGATAGGACACCAGCGTCCGTCCCCGCAGCAACAGTTTGCGCAGCCAGAAGGGCTGCTCCACCCCCATGGTATGCGCCTCCAGCGCCAGACCCGGCGGCGGATATTGCAGGTCCGGTCCGCGGGTCGGCACCGGATGCCCGCCCCGGTCCAAGCCCTCTGATATTGCAATGATCCGATCCGCCAGCGCCGCAAACCCATCGGCCCGCGCGCCAGGCAGCACCACAAGCGAAACAATCACCCCGTTCTGCGATTGCAGGTTGTTCCAGCGACAGGACAGCCCATCCAGATCGGGTGACGTCAGGTGCTCTGCCTCGGCCACCTCCCAGGCGCCCGATTTCATCTGCGCTTCGGCCCAGGACAGACCACCGCCGTCAAACATGGCATAGTCGATACCATCAGAGGGCGCGTAACGCACCACCCGCACATCATGGCCCGCGGCCCGGATGTCGGCGACTGGAACCAATGCCGCCCGAAGCGCCATGTCAAACTCTGCCCCGACCCAGCGGCGCAACACAGCCAGCGTTTCCCGCGCCATGCCGGCCTGATCGGGCGGCACGGCAAAGGATGCCCCATCCCCGCCAAACACATAGGGAAAGGCCCGCCCCTTCATCCCGTTCATCATGGCCGAGATCACCGACGCCCCGACCATGTTCACCGCCTTGTAGCGCCCGGCCGCAATCTCCGAGGTGGAATTCACAATGTCGGTGGTCCCGACCAGCCAGTCATCGGGCAACGGCACGAAGCGGTCCCGTCGCGTCAGCCCGGCAAAATGCGGATCGGGCACCAGCGTCTCATAGAAGTTGTCGTGGCCCATCGCTGTCACCGATCCTTGCGCTCTCACTACTTGTTACGAATGTATGATGCCCTTTGGATCATGTCTGCAAGAACACACCCTTGTGCGCGAATGGTGAACATGTAACGGATCACCTATGCGGGAGAAGGAGAGCGCCAGATGCAGGCTGGATTGATCATTTTGTGCCTGGCCTACGTGCTGAGCCAGTTCTTTCGCGCCTTTCTGGCGGTGCTGACTGCCGACCTGAGCCGCGACATCGGCGCCGGGCCCGAGGATCTGGCCTTTGCCTCCGGTCTGTGGTTCCTGACCTTTGCCGCCATGCAGCTGCCGGTGGGCTGGGCCCTGGACAAGGTCGGTCCGCGGCGCACGGCAGCGGTGTTACTGTTGTTGGGCGGTGCCGGTGGCGCCGGTCTGTTTGCAGTTGCCACGGTGCCGGCGCATGTCAGCCTGGCCATGGTGCTGATCGGGATCGGCTGTTCACCGGTCCTGATGGCCTCCTACTTCAAATTCGCCCGCGAATACCCGCCCGCAAAGTTTGCCACGCTGGCCGCCTTGATGCTGGGCGTGGGATCGGTGGGCAACCTCGTGGCGTCCTACCCCACGGCGCTGGCCGTCGAATGGTTTGGCTGGCGCGGGACCCTGACCGGGCTGGCGGCAATTTCAGCCGCGGTTGCGGTGGGCATCTGGTTCACCGTGCAGGACCCCGAACGGATCGAGAGCGAGGAAGAAGGGTCGCTCCTCGACCTGCTGAAGCAGCCCGCGCTCTGGGCCATTCTTCCGCTGATGCTGGTCGCCTATGCGCCATCCGCAGCACTGCGCGGGCTTTGGGCAGGTCCCTACATGCGGGACGTCTATGGGTTGGACACCGTCCAGATCGGACAGGCCACCCTGATCATGGGGGCGGCTATGATCCTGGGCACCTTTGTCTATGGCCCGCTGGATCGCATTCTGGGCACCCGCAAATGGGTCATCCTGGGCGGCAACGTGCTGGGTGTGGCCAGCCTCGCTCTGTTGTGCCTCTGGATCGATCTTGGGATCTGGAGCTCCGTCGCGCTGCTGTCGGTGGTGGGCTTTCTGGGCGCGACCTTCCCGGTCATCATGGCACACGGCCGGGCCTTTGTTCCGGCTCATCTGGTCGGGCGCGGTGTGACGTTGCTGAACCTCTTTGGCATCGGCGGGGTGGGAATCATGCAGTTCGCCAGCGGCCGGATCCATGAAACCATGGCCGGATCGGACCCATCTGCGCCCTATGTCGCCATTTTCAGCTTCTTCGCGATCACTTTGGCGGTAGGTTGTGTGATATATGTGTTCAGTCGCGACAGTATGGACTGATCCCACCCTTTAAAACTGTCTGCATTCCCTATATGAGACCGCAGCCGGTCAAGCAGGCCGGCAGTATCTGGAGAAACGAAATGGGTTATCGCGTCGTTGTCGTCGGCGCCACGGGCAACGTGGGCCGTGAAATGTTGAACATCCTGGCCGAGCGCCAGTTTCCGGTGGATGAACTTGCCGCGCTGGCAAGCCGTCGTTCGCTGGGGACCGAGGTGACTTTCGGCGACAAGACCCTGACTACCCAGGATCTGGACGCGTTCGACTTCAGCGGTTGGGACATGGCGCTGTTCGCCGTGGGATCCGAGGCGACCAAAGTCTATGCGCCCAAAGCGGCGGCCGCCGGGTGCGTCGTGATCGATAACAGCTCGCTGTATCGCTACGATCCCGACATCCCGCTGATCGTGCCCGAATGCAACCCGCAGGCGGTCCACGACTATTCCAAGAAGAACATCATCGCCAACCCCAACTGCTCGACCGCGCAGATGGTTGTCGCGCTGAAGCCGCTGCATGACCGCGCCAAGATCAAGCGCGTTGTCGTCAGCACCTATCAGTCGGTGTCAGGCGCGGGCAAAGAAGGCATGGATGAGCTGTGGGATCAGACCAAGGCGGTCTACAACCCCACCAGCGACGTGCCGCCGAACAAGTTCCAGAAGGAAATCGCCTTCAACGTCATTCCGCACATCGATGTCTTCATGGAAGACGGCTCGACCAAGGAAGAGTGGAAGATGGTAGCCGAAACCAAGAAGATCGTGGATCCCGCGATCAAGGTCACCGCAACCTGCGTCCGCGTACCGGTCTTTGTCGGCCACTCGGAATCGATCAACATCGAATTCGAAGATTTCCTGGACGAAGACGAAGCCCGCGATATCCTGCGCGAAAGCCCGGGCATCATGGTCATCGACAAGCGCGAAGCCGGTGGTTACGTGACCCCGAAAGAATGTGTTGGCGACTTTGCAACCTTCATCAGCCGGATTCGTCAGGACAGCACCGTTGAGAACGGTCTGAACCTGTGGTGCGTGTCGGACAACCTGCGCAAAGGCGCAGCATTGAACGCCGTACAGATCGCTGAACTTTTGGGTCGTGAAGTCCTCAAAAAAGGTTAAACGACACTAACCTTATTGATAGGGCTGCCGCGAAAGCGGCAGCCCTTTGCCATTTTGTGGTCCTGACTCTTGCCAGATTCTCGTGCGAACCTGATCTGAGAAGGAGACCAAATCATGTTCAATCGAGCAGACTTCAAAGACGCCTCCGCCGTTTCCATCGGCACTCAACAATCGGGTTGGGCCAGCGCCCGCGAAACCCGGCAACTCGACAGCGAAATGGCTGCCATGCTGCGCATGCACCTGCACGAAGACTTCTCAGAAGCGGCAGGCTGGACGGATCTCAAGCACCGGCTGCGCCAGAAAGGGTTCTACCTGAGCACCCAGGGCCGCGGCCTGCGCCTGCGTGACACCCACAGCCACGTCGACATCTGCTCCAGCCGGTTTCTGGGCTTCCCGGAAGATTCGCTGGAACGCCGCTTCAAGGCCCCCAACGATCAGGACCTGCACTGAGTCGGACTTTCCTTGAACTTGCGTTCCGGGCCAAATCCTGAAAACCATTCCATTGAACATTGAAATCAACTGGTTTGGTGACATGAGATTTTGCATTCTTCCGGCTTTGCTATGTTGCGGTTCGTTGGCCACGGCAGGAACCTTCCCGGTCTCCAGCCAGGTCAGTGAGGTCACGATTCACCCATCCAGCGGCGTGATTACGCGAGAGGCAGAAATCAACCTGCCCACGGGTGATCACCAATTGCTGCTGCAACGCATTCCGCAGTCTGCGCTGCTGGAAACCCTGCGGCTGGACCTGACGGGCGCAACGCTTCTGGGCACGGTACATCGCAGCGAAGACACGCCGCACACCAACCTGGAACGGCCGGACGTTCGGGACGCCCGCCTGCGCGTGGAAGAGATCGAAGCGCGCATCCAGACCGTCAAGGATGAGGCAGAACAGGCCCGCGCTGCCGGCAGGGGTGCCGATGTTGCTATCCGCTTCCTGTCGCAGCTCGGTCAGAACGAGGCCCTGCCCAACTCTGGTCCCGATGCGCTGCGCGACATTTCGCGGATGATCAGCGAGGAAGCAACCCGTGCCAACCAATCCCTTTTGCAGGCAGAGGTTGCTGCCCGCGCCATTGAGCAAAAACTCAAAGATCTTGATCGCGAGCTGGCCAGCGCCCAGCAGGATCTGAAGGCGCTGGATCTGGAAAGCGAGGATCGCGCGCTGGTGGCGCTCAATGTCCGGGTCGCCACCGAAACCCGTGTTGCGCTGCAGCTCAGCTATCTTGTCGAATACGCGGCCACCTGGGCCCCTGCCTACGACATCCATCTGCGCACGGGCGATGCGCCCGAGCTGCTGTTCACGCGCAATGTCCTGATCACCCAGGACACCGGCGAAAACTGGGAAAACGTGACGCTCAGCCTTTCCACACTGGATCCCGTTGGTCGAACCGACCCGTACATGCTTTACCCGGATCGCCTTAGCATATCGGACCCGCAGAAAAGGAAGCTGGCCAGCCCCAGCACAATTCAGTCCAGGGAACTGCTGGCAGAGCCGGTCGTTGAAACGCCGGTTATCATGGAAGCCGATGCCGGGACCGTAGGCTTTGCAACCAGCCTTGGGAACGGCGTCACCTATGTCTATTCACAGCCCGTCTCCGTCGCCACCGGCGCAGAGGTGTTGCAGGTTGAACTGGACAGCATGACGATGCCGGCCGACCATTTTGCGGATGCAGCCCCGCTTCGGAACGCTTCCGCGTTCCACGTCGCACGGGTGACCAACACGTCGGGCGAAGAGCTGCTGCCAGCAGACCGTGCGCTGCGCTACATTGATGGGGATCTGGTCGGCGTGGGCGCGTTCCCCGGCCTCCTGCCCGGCGATGAGATCGAGGTCGGCTTCGGAGAGGTGGATGACCTTCAGCTGGAACGCCATGTTCTGGATCGCAATGAGGGCGACCGGGGCCTGATCACACGCACCAACGAAAAAGCGGAAAAGGTGGTTATCAAGCTGCGCAACCTGTCAGACCGGACATGGCCCGTTCGCCTGCGTGACCGGGTACCCTATTCCGAGCAGGAAGACCTGGAGATCGAGTGGACCGCTTCGCCCGCTCCCGCTGAGCAAGACCACGACAACGCGCGCGGGATTCTGGCCTGGGAATTCTCCTTGCCCGGCAAATCCAGCCGGGACATCAGCCTGAACACCCGGATCACCTGGCCCGAGGGCATGATACTGGAGTGACCGAAGCCGCGCCAACCAGAGAAACCCGGCATTGCCTGAAAATTCGAAACACTCGGATCGATGCTGGCAACGATTTGAAAACCTGTCTTCAGCGATAGTGCAGACGCCGTGGGGGCGTAGGGGATCAGGTGGTTGTGGTGGCGAACGTGCTTGCACTCGTACAGGATGAACGCGTGTCGTTGGATCCTGAAAAACTAGATGAACTTTACAAGCGGTTGGGCGCTGCCGGGGCAGAGGATGTTGTCTGCCGGGCGCTTGAACATCTGGCGCACCGCATGTCGCTGTGCGAACGCTGCTGGCACCAGAAGGACCATACGGGCCTGCGAAAAAACGCACGGGCCACTGCGGCTGTGGCCGAACAGATCGGAATGGTGCTGTTCGCGCGGGTTGCCCGGGATATCGTGACCGCGATCGATCAGGGCAACAGCGCCACCATCGGCGCCACGCTCTTTCGCCTGATGCGCGTCGGGGAATTGTCGCTCACCGCCCTGTGGTCACACGAAGATCTGACTGTTTAGCCGCGCGGGCTTGCGGCTCCGGCCCGGGCGGCTAGTCTATGCAGGACTGAAATCGTTGGACAATTGCCGATATGCCGCTTTGCTTTGCAGCCCCGACCGCCGCTGCCATTCCCCTTCACACCATTGAGGCGGACCAGCTTGACCCGTTTCTGGAAAACCAACCAGAGCGCATCCGCAACTGGGTGGCGGGCAATGAGTTTACCGGCACAATCGGACAGACCCTGCTGATTTCGGGCGAGGACGGATCAACCGTGATGGCGCTTGCCGGATTTGGCACGGCATCTGCCCGCGCCCGGCAGCGCTTCATTCTTGCCGCGGCCGCTGAAAAACTGCCCAAGGGGACTTATCAACTGGCCTCTGACCTGCCCGGCGACGTGCTGGAAGCGGAATGCCTGGGCTGGTTGCTGACCGGTTACAAATTTGATCGCTACAAATCAAAGTCCGGAGGCAAGGCCGCCCTTGTCGCGCCATTGGGGATCGACCAGGGACGTGTCGAAGCAATGGCCGCCGCAGAGGCGCTGGTCCGCGACCTGATCAACACCCCGGCCTCGGACATGGGACCACAGGAGCTCTCTGCCGCCGCAGAAGCACTGGCCAAGGCCCATGGGGCGCAATTCAACGCCATCGAAGGGGCGGATCTGCTGGAGCAGAACCTGCCGCTGGTACACGCGGTTGGCCGCGCGTCCAACCGCGCCCCACGGCTGATCGACATGCGCTGGGGCAAAAGCGGTCCCAGCCTGACACTGGTTGGCAAAGGCGTCTGTTTCGACACCGGTGGCTTGAACCTGAAGCCCGGCAACTCGATGGCTCTGATGAAGAAGGACATGGGAGGGGCGGCAACGGTTCTGGGACTGGCCAGCATGATCATGACCCTGAACCTGCCCGTGCAGCTGCGGGTGCTGATCCCGGCCGTTGAGAATTCGGTCTCCGGCGATGCCTTCCGTCCGGGGGACGTTCTGACATCCCGCGCCGGCCTGACGGTGGAGATCAACAATACAGATGCAGAAGGGCGGCTGGTGCTGGCGGATGCGCTGTCTCTGGCGGCAGAGGAAAAGCCCGATCTGGTCATCTCCATGGCAACCCTGACAGGCGCCGCGCGCGTTGCCGTCGGCCCCGATCTTGCCCCCTTCTACACGGATGACGAAGCTGTTGCCGCAGCCCTGCAGCAAGGTGCCCGCACTTCGGCCGATCCGGTCTGGCGGATGCCGTTCCATGAACCATATGAGCGGATGATTGAGCCCAGTATTGCCGATCTGGACAATGCTCCAAGCGGTGGGTTTGCCGGATCCATCACTGCCGCCCTGTTCCTGCGCCGCTTCACGGATGGCGTGCGTTACATCCACTTCGACATCTACGGATGGTGTCCCGTCAGCCAGCCCGGCCGTCCCAAAGGGGGCACGGGTCAGGGGCTGCGCGCCATTCTGGACGCTCTGCCGGACATGCTGGACCTATGACCGATCCGCGCCGCTATCCCGCGAACGCGCGTGTTGCCGCCGCCGATCTGCCCGACGCACCCGAGCACTTGCTGCGCGTGACACCGGTCCCGCAGCAGATCGCAGTGCCTGTAGTCGATCTGTTGCGGCGGCCGGGCGGCCCCCGCGACAGGCAGCTGCTGTTCGGCGAGCGGGTCTTGGTCCTGGAAACACACGAAGGGAACTGTTTCATTCAGTCCGACAAGGACGGATATGTCGGCTATGTCCCGGCGCATGTTCTGGCGGAACCTGTCACAGCGACCCATCGGGTAACGGCTCCGGCAACCCACCTCTACCCGCAACCCGACTTCAAACAGCACGAAGTGGCCGCGCTGAGCCATGGCAGCCTGCTGCGAGTTACCGACACATCCGGCCGCTTTTCGGAAACGCAGATGGGCCATGTGCCCAGCAGTCACCTATCACCGATTGGCGGCTTCGCCACTGACCCGGTCCGCATCGCCGAGCTTTATCTGGGAACGCCCTACCTGTGGGGCGGAAACAGCCGCTGGGGGATCGATTGCTCAGGTCTGGTGCAGGCCGCGCTCATTGCGTGCGGCCACCCCTGCCCTGGCGACAGCGATATGCAGGAACGTGAGGTCGGCACCCTGCTGGCCCCGGACAGCGCCCCACAGCGGGGCGATCTGCTGTTCTGGAAGGGTCATGTCGCAATGGTAAGCGATGCGGACACGCTGATCCATGCGAACGCCCATCACATGGCTGTCGTGCATGAGCCGCTGCGCGAAGCGATCCAAAGAATTGCCGCGCAGGGCGACGGGCCCGTCACCGCGCACCGCAGACCCTGATATCAGGTCAGTCGACCGCGCGGATGAGCTTGCGTTCCAGAACCCGAAGCACGGCCTTCAAGTCATGCCCCCGTTTCAGGATCTGACCGTCCATCCCAACCACCGAATACTGCCCCTGCCGGTTGCGCAGCTTGGGCCGCTTTTCGATCCGGTATAGCGGGTTTTCCGCGGTTCTCCGAAACACGGAGAATACGGCCATGTCCCGCAGGCAGGAGATACCGTAATCCCGCCACTCCCCCGCCGCCACCATACGTCCATAGACGGACAGGATTTGCGACATCTCCCGCCTGTCGAATGCGACCTGTACCGGAATGGATTGAGGGGATTGAGGGGGTACTTGCTGGAAACTCATAGTTTGAGCGTCGCGCTATTTGCTTCGCAAATCAAGCCCGCTTCACATCGTGCCGCGCCCCCTGCGGCGCCGCACACACGCCTGCCCGATCAAAACCGACGCGCCTCAGTTCCACATTCGGACGAAACCGGCTCTACTTGACGCCAGATTGTGACAGGTTAGCTTGAACAACTCGAAGATTCGACGCAAACTGGCGTCATTGCAGCTCTGTGGATTGGCTTAACATGTTGTCGAATGGCACTGGACGTCTTGCGGTATTGATTGACGCCGAAAACATCTCGGCAAAATACGCAGTTCCGCTGTTTGAAGAGATTGCCAAGCTGGGTGAGGCCAGCGTCCGACGCCTGTATTGTGACGTGCGGTCCTCGTCTTCGGCGGCCTGGCTGGATCTGCAACCACAGCTCGGGCTGGTCCCGGTGCATCAACCCAAGAACACAGTTGGCAAGAACGCCTCGGACATTGCGCTGGTGGTCGATGCCATGGACCTGATGCATTCAGGTCGGTTCGACGGATTTATCCTGGTGTCCTCGGACAGCGACTTCACCCGCCTGGCCCAACGCCTGAGAGAGGAAGGGCTGGATGTTGTCGGCATGGGCGAGCAAAAAACCCCCTTGGCGTTTCGCATGGCCTGCAAACTGTTCATCACAGTTGAAAATTTGACCCAGACCGCGACGACAGACGAAAAGACCAAGGGCAACGGCAAAGGGGATGGGCCGGACCTGAACACGGCCTACCAGATGATCAGCAACGCCGCTGCCGACACCAACGACCCAGAGGGATGGGCCGGTCTGGCCTTCCTGGGGCAACAGCTGACCAAGCGGTATCCGGATTTCGATGCCAGAAGCTTTGGCTACAAACGCCTGAGTGAACTGATCCGGGCGATCAACCGGTTCGAAGAGACCGGGGAAGGCGCAGACCACAAGATCCGGCAGCGCAGCTGACACCCTCTCGTGCTCAGCGCCGACCGTAGCGCGCCAGGAACATGCTGACCGCTCCTGCAATCACGCGCTGGACCTCTTCCTGTTCAAAGGATTTGTCGATGCCAAAGACCAGCCGCGGAAAAAGGTCCGCCCTGCAAAGTTCTGCGAACTGATCGGCGGCCAGATCAAAGTCGTCAATATGCAGCTCTCCGGCTGCAACTGCCTTTTGCAGATACGCGCTCAGCTGGCCCCGGACCACCAACGGCCCATTCTCATAAAACTGCCGACCAAGCTCGGGAAAGCGGTCCGCTTCTGCAACACAGATTCGAAAGACCCGCTGGCTGAAATCCGACAGGATGATCGACAGGATGCGCTCGGCCGCGACCGACAGCGCCTCATCCACAGCCAATCCGGCCTCTACCAGGTCCTCGATATCTCCGGCGTGGCGTTTGCATTCACAGCGCACCACTTCCATGAACAGAAGCTGCTTGTCCGGGAAATAGCTGTAGAGCGTTGCCTTGCTGACACCGGCCGCGCGCGCGATGTCATCCACGCTGGCCCGTTCGAATCCCACGGCCATGAAGATGTCCCGCGCACCATTCACGACCTGATCGAATTTTCGACCCGTCCTGATGATGTCCTGCACCTGCCCCATGTTACTCTCCACGCCACGCAGGCCCAAAAAGTGCGCCCCCAGCACACTAACCCACGGAGCCCACTCGCAACAACACCGAGCTTACCGATCCGTCAGGCGACAAACCGACACCCCGTCAACTCTGCGCGAAGTTTGAAGGAGACATGAGTTTGGCGATTTCTGGAAACTGGCAGGGGCAGCAGGGTTCGAACCCGCGACCTACGGTTTTGGAGACCGTCGCTCTACCAACTGAGCTATACCCCTAGGCCTGCGTTTCTCTATGATACCACGCAGATAGAGACAAGAGGGAAATGCAGGACTTGTGTCAGGTTTCTACCACTGGCCGGTCTTGCACCCATCTTTCGTTGCGATAAGACGAAGGGGTCATGAAGAGGGCAGCCGTTTGAGCCTGAGAAAGAAAATTGCCGACAGCGATGGGTTCAATCGCTTCATCGAGGGCGTCTTTGCCGCCTATATACGCTTTGCCTTCCGCCGGTCACAGTGGGACTGGCATGGCTTCGATGCGATGGACGCGGTGCTGGAAGACGGCGAACCGATCGTTTTTGCCTTGTGGCACCAACGGCTGATCATGGCGCCCTATATGTTCAACCTCAAGCTGGGGAAGTTCTGTTCGCTGACCTCAGCCGGCCGGGCCGGCAAGCTCGCCGGTCAGATCCTTGCCCGCTTCGGGATGGAAACCGTCGCCATGAACAGCCGGGCCCGCCACGTCAGCGCGTCACGGATGATTCTGGGCAAGATTCGCGATGGCTTTTCCGTCGGCATCGCAACAGACGGGCCGCGCGGCCCGGCCCGCATCGCCTCGACCGTGCCGCTGATCTGGGCCCGCAGCTCCGGCAAACGGGTGTTCATCGTCGCCTTCTCGGCCAACCGCGTGATTCAGCTGCCCACCTGGGACAAGCAGTGGCTGCCAGCCCCCTGGAGCAAAGGGGTCTTTGTTTGCCATGAATGGACGGAAACCGTACCGCGCAAAGCCTCTGACGACGAGATGGAACATTTGCGCCAGTCACTTGAACAGGCGCTCAACCGTGTGACCGATGAAGCCGACCGTCTGGCCGGGCGCTCCTAGACTGACACTCCTCACCCGACCCAGCGTCCGGGACGACCCAGATTATTCTGCGAATAATCTGGGTTGGCGCTTGTGCCAACGAAAAAGGGCGCCCGGTGGGGCGCCCTTCTCTATTGTCTTCACCGGCGTTGCGGCTGGGGGCCTTTACCTTGGCAAAAGCCCCGTGCCGCCACCCAGAGTTTTCTGCGAAAACTCTGGATTACTCGGTGATCTTCGACACAACGCCTGCACCAACGGTGCGGCCGCCTTCGCGGATAGCAAAGCGCAGGCCCTGCTCCATCGCGATCGGTGCGATCAGCTCAACGCCGAACGACACGTTGTCGCCAGGCATAACCATCTCGGTGCCTTCGGCCAGGGTCACGGTGCCGGTCACGTCGGTGGTCCGGA
>JALEGX010000007.1 GCA_022763485.1 Paracoccaceae bacterium
GGCATCATCGCAGACCCGATAATCCCAAAAGCGTGCTCGATACCGTGCATCTGAAGCGTCTTTACAAACGCCTCCTCCGTCGTCATCCGCATTGCGTTTCGTCTCCCGAAAAACTGAAATTTGGCCCGGCGAAACCGGGGCTTTGGACTCGTGTCTAGGCAGTGAAACGGGATCGAGTTAGGGCCAGAATCCGAAGCCGGATGGAGCCAGATTGACGGTCTGGCCTCAGGTCCCCTGCCGGATCCGGTTGGCGATCATGGAAATGCCGGGTTCGATCTTGCCGGGCATGATCGAAGAATAGCCGAGCCTGTAGTAGTTCCTGCGCCGATCCCCTTCGTGAAAGAAAGGCGCGCCGGGTTCGACCAGCACATCATCCTGCATCAAGGTTTCCGCCAGGACGGTCGTGTCGATGCTTTCCGGAGCTTCCATCCAGAGCGAAGAGCCACCGTAAACGCCGCGCCCGGCGATCGACAGACCGTGCGCTTCAATGGCGTCTTCCATCGCCTGTCGCCGCTTGTGCAGCGCCGTTGCCGTGCGCCTGATCTGGGCATCGTAATGCCCAAGCGACAGGAAATAGGCGGCCGTGCGCTGTACATGACCGGGCGGGTGGCGCAGCACGCTGGCCCGCAGGGCACGCGCCTGCCGGATGAAGGGTTCGGACCCGACCAGATAGCCAAGCCGCAGCCCCGGAAACAGCGATTTGGAGAAGCTGCCCACGTAAATGACCCGCCCGTCTTCATCCAGCGACTTGAGCGCAGGAGACGGGGAGGCCAGGAAGGCCATTTCGAATTCGTAATCGTCTTCGACAATCAGCGCATCGACTTCGCGCGCCCGGGCCAGCAGCTCACGGCGCCGTTTCAAAGGCATGGTGGCGGTCGTGGGGCATTGGTGGCTGGGGGTGGTAAAGATCACATCGGTATTGTCGGGAATGATCTCGGGTGGCAGCCCGTCGCGATCCACCCGCAGCGGGGCCAGCTGACAGCGGGAATGGGTCAGCAGGTCCCGCAGGGCGTGATAGCAGGGGTCCTCGACCGCAGCATGGCGGCGCGGGTTCAGCAGGATCTGGGCTATCAGCCAAAGGGCGTTCTGCGCACCAAGCGTGATCAGGATCTCTTCGGGGCGGGCGGTGATGCCGCGCCGGGGCAGGGTGTGGCGGGCGATATACTCGGTGAGGAGCGGATCATCCTGATCATAGTAATCGGTGGTCATGGACACGAAGTCCTTGTGGCCGAGCGCACGGAGCGCGCAGAGGCGCCAGTTGGCGTGATCAAAGAGGGTAGGATCCGCCTGACCATAGATGAACGGGTATTTGATCTTCTGCCAGGCCTGGGTTTTGCGCGGCGTGTCGCCTTCGGTGAAATTGCGGGCCAGCGCCCGGGACCAGTCCACCCGGTCCTCGCTTCGGACCTGCGGCGTGTAGGAGGGCGGTACCGGCGCGTTTTCTGACACGAAGTACCCAGACCGGCCGCGGGAGGTCAGATAGTCGTTTGCCAGAAGCTCGGTATAGGCAAGGGTGACGGTGATCCGGCTGACGCCCAGATGCATCGCCAGCTTGCGCGAAGAGGGCAGCTTCTCACCGACATGGAAGCGACCGGACAGGATCCCTTCGGCAATCATCTGCTGGATCTGCGATTGCAGCGTGCCTTGTGCGTCCGGGTTCAGGAAGAAGGTGTCGACTGAGATGGCCATGCGGGCAGATTACTTTGGACTTAATTCCCATGCAATCTGGACTTAGTGGATTTCTACAGATTTTGAGCCCTGTCATCGGCGTTTTGAGGTCGGGCGGGCACCTCCGGAGCGGTGGGGTTGAGTTCTGGCTTAATTTCGATATAACTAGTTTTATAGAATCAATGCGAAAGGCATCGACATGGTTTGGGAAGAAGCTGCCCAGGGGTTTGCGGCAATGGGGTCTGAGGCGCGCTTGCAGGTGCTGCGTTGTCTTGTCCGTGCGGGCCGGGATGGTCTGACGGTGGGGGAGATCCAGGAACGGACCGGCATTGCGCCCTCCACCCTGGCGCATCACCTGAAATTCCTGGCTGGGGCCGAGGTGGTGGAACAGGAAAAGCTGGGGCGCAGCGTGGTGACACGCGCCAATTTCGAGCGGCTGGAAATGCTGGCCGCCTTCATCACCGATCAATGTTGTGCGGATGCTGTCCGGGAGGTCGCGAACGATGGCTGATCTTTCACAGAATACACAGGCACCGAAACTGCGGCTTGCGGCGCTGAAAACCCCCTGGACGCTGGTGGTGGTCCTGCTGCTGCTGGTTGCGGTGCTGGATTCGGACCAGTTCGGGTCTGTTTTCGTTTTTGCGGTGCAGGCGCTGATGCATACGGCGCGCTATATCCTGTTTGCAGTGCTGCTGCTGGCCTACCTGAAGGCAACGGGGGCAGAGGCGCTGGTTGCCAAGGCGTTCGAGGGGCGGGAGATCCGCATGATCTTTCTGGCTGCGGTCTTTGGCGGGTTGGCCCCTTTCTGTTCCTGCGAGGTTATTCCCTTCATCGCCGGATTGCTGGCGCTTGGGGCTCCCTTGTCGGCGGTCATGGCGTTCTGGCTGAGCTCGCCGCTGATCGATCCGCCCACGCTGTTGATCACCGCAGGTGCGTTGGGGTGGCCGTTTGCCATCGGCAAGGCCGTGGCCGCCGTTGGGCTGGGGCTGTTCGGGGGATTCGCCGTGCGTGCCCTGATGCGGACAGGTGCCTTTTCGGCCCCTTTGAAGGTGTATCAGCAACAGGGGTGCTGCGGTTGCGGTCCCAAGACGCCCGAGAAGCCGGTCTGGAGGTTCTGGCAACAGGCAGAGCGGCGCGTGACCTTCCGCCGGGAGTTCGTGAACAACGGTCTGTTCCTGCTGAAATGGCTGGCTCTGGCCTATGTACTGGAGGCGCTTCTGGTCCACTATGTGCCGGCTGATCTAATTGCAACGCTGGTTGGGGGCGAAGGGGTTATACCAATTGCCGTGGCGGCCCTGGTCGGGATGCCGGCCTACCTGAACTCCTATGTCGCGCCGCCCCTGCTGGCCGGTCTGATGGAGCAGGGGATGAGTGCCGGTGCGGCGATGTCCTTCATGGTTGCCGGAGCCATCAGCTCGGTCCCTGCGATGGCCGCGGTCTGGTCGCTGGTCAAGCCACAGGTGTTTGCAGTCTACCTTGGGTTGGGGGTCTCAGGTGCCATCGTAAGCGGCGTTCTGTTTCAACTCATCTAATCTGTAAAACCCCGGTCCACATCATGACGCGGGCCGGGGTTTGCTGCCTTTTGACAGTTTTCCCGCCGATACATGACCCAAAAATAGCAATTTTCCTTGGATTTCGCTCAGTTCAACCGCATTTCGCCGAAACGCTACTATTTCTTACGTAGGGGTGGGTTAATGGCTGGTAAATTTCGCGATGTGGAAAATTGTAAATTCACAATTTCGATGTGGAATAACCTCATGAAGTTTGCTTTCCTGATCTGAAAAACAACCGTGAGAAGAAAAAGGTAGGGCAGAGTTGAGCTACGAGGCAGAGACGGTTTTCGAGGAGAATGAGGATCCGACCGTGGCAGACGGGCTGCATCGCATGATTTATCTCAGCACCGCTGAGCGGGATCCGGGCCATGACGAGCTGAGAAATCTCTATGATCTGGCGCGTCGCAACAATGAGCGGGACGGGATCACCGGGCTAACGGCCTATCATGACTATTCCTACATCCAGGTTCTTGAAGGCCCGCGGCACAAGGTCGAAGCGTGTTTCGAACGCATCAAGGACAATGCGATGCACCACAATTTCTTTGTGGTCAGCGCCGAGGATGTGGAAGAGCGGATTTTCGACAGCTATTCCATGGCGTTTGTTCCGTTGGCCGAAGACATGCCGGAAGCGCAGCAGAACTTTCTGGATCTGCGCGAGCTGAAGGAAAGCCCGAAGATGCAGCAAGCCGAAGCGGATAGTGTCGTCGCCAATTTCATCGAGGCGTTCATCGATTCAATCCGCGGTCTCTGAGACACGGCAGGTTTCACATACAGGCAGGCAAACGAAAACACCCCGGCGGACGATCCGCCGGGGTGTTTCATTTCTTGGGCCGGTTATCGGGCTGAACCGATGATCCGGATCAGCCAAACACCTTGGTCAGGGCCGCATCAACGGCATCGGTGATGCGATCGATGTCATCCGCCGTCGCGATCAGCGCGGGGCTGAAGCACAGAGTGTTGTTGCGACCGGGGATCGAGCGGTTGGTCACGCCGATGATCACGCCCTGCGCACCACATTCGGCCACGACCTTCTGCGCCAGCGCTTCGGCAACCGGTTCCTTGGTTTCGCGGTCTTCGACCAGCTCGGCACCCAGGAACAGACCCTTGCCGCGCACATCGCCGATCACGGCGTGCTTCTCTTTCAGCGCTTCCAGGTTGGCCAGCATCCGCTCGCCCATCTTGGTGGTGTTCTCCAGCAGGTTCTCGTCTTCGATGATCTGCATGTTGACCAGCGCAGCGGCGGGGCCGGCGGTGCAGCCGCCAAAGGTCGAGATGTCACGGAAGTAGTTCATCGGATCCGAGGCGTCATCCTTGAACAGCTCAAACACTTCCTCGGTGGTGACCATGCATGCAATCGCCGCATAGCCCGAGGCAACGCCTTTCGCCATGGTGACGAAATCAGGCTGGATGCCATAGTGCTGATAGCCGAACCAGGTACCGGTACGGCCCACGCCGCAAACGACTTCGTCGATGTGCAGCAGAATGTCATACTTCTTGCAGATCTCCTGCACGCGCTCCCAATAGCCTTCGGGCGCTTCGATGACGCCGCCACCGGCGGTGATCGGCTCCAGGCACAGGGCGCCGACGGTTTCGGGGCCTTCGCGCAGGATCACCTCTTCGATGGCATCCGCCGCGGCGATGCCGAACTCACGGCCCGACAGATGCTCCAGACCCAGTTCATGCTTGCGGTATTCCATGCAGTGCGGAACGCGCACGAAGTCAGGGGCAAACGGACCGTATTGCGCGGTGCGCTCGTCCTGACCGCCGGCCGACATGGTCGCCAGGGTCGAGCCGTGATAGTCGCGGTCGCGATACAGGATCTTGGTTTTCTTGCCGCCGTATTTCTTGTGGGCGATCTGACGGATCATCTTGAAGGCTTTCTCGTTCGCCTCGGACCCGGAGTTGGTGTAATAGACGCGGCTCATGCCCGGCATCTTTTCGATCAGCTTCTGGGCAAACAGGGCGCCCGGGATCGAACCGGCGGAGTTGGCGAAGTAGCAGATCTTCATCAGCTGGTCATAGACCGCCTTGCAGATTTCTTCGCGGCCATAGCCGACGTTGACGGTCCAGACGCCACCAGACACGGCATCCAGGAATTCCTTGCCGTTCTGGTCCCAAACGCTCATGCCCTTGCCTTCGACGATGATGCGCGGGTCAGAGGTTTCAAAAGGTTTGTGCTGGATCAGGTGGTGCCACATATGGGCCTTGTCGGCCTCGACCACACGGGAGAGATCGTTTTCGTTGAACGTGCCGTCCATGACATGCCCTTTCATTCTACAAATTCGTGGCAATGCAACCCTGGTATCAGGGCTGAATGCGATGAGTCACCACACATGGAATTTACGGCCAATTATAGGGCCAGTTTCCGGATGCCGTGACTCCAGACTTGATGCAAAATTCTGTAACGTATTGAAAAATATGGGTGCAATAAAAATTTGATCAAAAATAGCGCTGCTATTCGGACGCTGTCGGCTTGGCGCAGCCCGTGCGCTGCGACGGGCCGCTTTCAAACGATCGGCGATGCACTAAGGATGGTGTGAGGCTGCCGCATCGGGGAACTGCGCCTGCGGTGCCCGGAACGTGCCGCCTGACCGAAGGGGGCGCAGGGTGGCGGGGCTGGAGGAGAGCCGAATCGCCCCGATTCCGGAGCGGTGGCACAGTCTCTCCAAAATACGGTGCCGGATCCTATAAGTGCGCTGCGAAGCCGGAAACCAGATGGTGTTCGGCGTCAGCGGACGTTGCAGGCCAGCCCATTGCCCGGAGAGATCAAGTGCGTGTTACAGGATGGTGCCCGAATTTTCCTCACTCTTTTTGATATGCGCTGGACCTATCGTCGGGGCGGGCAATCCGCGATTGACCTCAGACCACGTTCCTAACCTGCTGGATCCCGAACCGGGAGAGGCTGGCTGGGGTGGTTTGCAGCAGCTTTGGTGTTGCCATGTCATTGGGAATGGATAATGTTTTGGCAAAGCAGGCCCTGGGCAAGGCGCAAGATAGCCTGCGGTTTCCAGTTTCACGAATGCGTGATTTCAGCTTTCGAAATGTGTGGGTCTGGGACGCCGGAATCGCCATGTTGCTGATGAGAATTCGGGCTAAAATGGAAGCCGGATGAATTTTGGACTTAAATTCATCGCGGAACTGGAGGTATCGTCAAAAGGAAAAGGGCAGCCATTGTCAGGCAGGACGCGAAAGACCCTGACCTGATGTGCCGACCCGGGCCAACACGGGATCGACAGGCAATGGACTTTCGCGCAGCGGCGAAAGGCCGGAGCAACAAAGGAAAAGCCGATCGAGAGCAACCGGACAAAACCCATAAAACCGGACTCCACATCGGCACCAACAATAATGGCACAAAGCCCGCAAAGGGATGGCCAGACCAAATTATCAACTGGGAGAAGATGATGATCAAAACCAAAATCAAGAGCTTTGCAGCAGCTGCCGCCATGGCGGTGACGGCTCAGGCGGCAGCTTCGGAAGAGCTGACCGTGGCCTACTTCCTTGAGTGGCCGATGCCGTTCCAATACGCCAAGGAAACCGGCATGTATGACAAGGCGCTGGGCAAGACCATCAACTGGGTCAGCTTCGATACCGGCACTGCCATGTCGGCGGCGATGGCGTCCGGCGATGTGCAGCTGTCCGTCAGCCAGGGTGTGCCGCCTTTCGTGGTCGCCACCAGCGCCGGTCAGGACCTGCAGATCCTGGATGTGGCCGTGTCTTATGCCGACAATGACAACTGCGTCGTGGCCGAAGCTCTGGAGATCGACAAGACATCGGCTGGTGAACTGGCCGGCAAGAAAGTCGCCGTGCCGCTGGGCACCGCCGCGCACTACGGCTTCCTGAGCCAGATGAACCATTTCGGCGTTGACGTCGGTTCGATGCAGATCGTCGACATGGCCCCAGCGGAAGGCGCCGTGGCGCTGGAGCAGGGCTCGGTCGACATGTTCTGCGGGTGGGGTGGTGCGCTGCGCCGCGCGAACGAGTTTGGCAACAACCTGCTGACCGGGGACGAAAAGACCGAGCTGGGCATCCTGGTGTTTGATGTGACGTCTGGCCCTGCGGGCTGGGTGGCTGAAAACGCCGATACCGTTTCGACCTTCCTGAAAGTCACCGCCGAAGCCAACGCCATGTGGGCCGATGAGGCAAACCACGCCAAGATGCTGCCGGTCATCGCCAAGGATGCGGGTATGGACGAAGACGCCACCATGGCGACCATTTCGACCTTCACCTTCCCCACCGTCGAAGACCAGCTGAGCGGTGCCTGGCTGGGTGGCAATGCGCAGACCTTCATGAAGGGCGTTGCGGATGTGTTCGTGCAGGCCGGCTCCATCGACGGGGCGCTGGACACCTATGAGAATGCCGTGAACAGCGGCCCGTTGGCAGCAGCGGCTGGCAACTAAGAACTTCCACACTTCGGATCGGGCGGGCTCTTTGACGCCCGATCCACACCGGCCTTTCTTCGAAACCTTCGATCCCCCCTTTTGCGTCATCCAAAGCGCAAACGGCTGGCGACAGCATTTTCAGGTTTCATGAAACGCCTAATCAAGCGGGGTTAACCTACCATGAGTGGTTTGGGCATCGAAAACATCTCGATGCGGTTCGATCTGCCGAATGGATCTTCGGTACAGGCGTTGAAGGATGTGTCACTGCATCTTGAGCCGGGCGAACTGATGAGCGTGCTGGGCCCTTCGGGCTGTGGCAAGACAACACTTCTGAATATCGTTGCGGGCTTTCTGGCCCCGACCGAAGGACAAGTGACCCTGAACGGTCACACAGTCACCGGACCGGATGCGGAACGCGGCATGGTGTTTCAGCAGGGCGCCCTGTTCGAATGGATGAGCGTGCGCGACAATGTCAGCTTTGGCCCGCGGATGAAGGGGCAATCCAACAGCGAATATGGTGCCAATGTCGATCACCTGCTGGACATCGTGGGTCTGGGGGATTTCAAGGACAAGGCGATCTACGAGCTGTCCGGCGGGATGCAGCAAAGGGTCGCCCTGGCACGTTGTCTGGCCAATGACCCGGATGTCATCCTGATGGATGAACCGCTGGGCGCGCTGGATGCGCTGACGCGCGAAAAGATGCAGTCGCTGGTGCTGAAACTGTGGAAAGAAACCGGCAAGACGATCATCCTGATCACCCATTCCGTCGAAGAAGCTCTGCTGCTGGGTGAACGGTTGCTGGTCATGGCACCTCGTCCGGGCCGCATTCACAAGGAATACCGCCTTCCCTTCGCCGATCTGGGCGTTGATGCAGATCTGCGGGAGGTCAAGAAGCACCCTGATTATGCGAAGACCCGGGAAGAGATCCTGGGCATGATCTGGGACATGGAAGAAGAAATCATGGGCCGTACGGAGGACGCATAATGACTGGGCTTCTTATCCTTCTGGTCTACATCGCCATTTTCACCGGGTCGTTCTTTGCGGTGAAATTCCTGGTTCACAAGACGGTGCGCGATTTCACCTCGCTCAAGACCGTGACTTTCGGAGATGAAAGCGCGGTGTCGTCGAACCGCATTGCCAGCGTCGTGTCGATCCTGACGATTTTCCTGATCTGGGGCTCCTTCACCGGGTCGAAATGGGTGCCGGGTTTCCTGCACGCGCCGGCGCCTTTTGTCGGAGAGATGCAGTTCGACTACACCGTTGAAAACGGCGATGGAAAAACGGCCGATGCGACCGTCTTTGTAAAGGTGTTCGACTTTGGCGAAGACCTCAAGAACTTCACCGTCGACCCCGGCACCGGGGCCGCCAAGAACGATGCGCTGGCGATGAATGCCTCGCGGTCCAAAACCGTGCTGTTCGACAAGAACGACGATTTCAAGCGCAAGGACGGTGCTCGGATCGTGGCCATCGACGGCCAGTCGATTGTGCCGGGCACGCCGGTTGAAACCGCGAAGGGGCGTTTTGCCCTGACCGACAAGGGCGCGATCAGCTTTACCCCGCCGGAGGGCCTGCAGATGGACCCGGTGTATCTGCCGCCGCCCGAAGCAGTTGTGCGCCGTCTGGGAGAGATCAGCTCGGAAGGCTATCGGAACTTCACCCTGTGGGAACATCTGGGCTATTCGTTGTTCCGCGTCATTGGCGGGTTCCTCTTTGGTGCGCTTGTGGGCATTCCGCTGGGCTATGCCATGGGCCTGAACGGCTGGTTCCGTGGCTGGTTTGATCCGATCGTTGAATTCATGCGTCCGGTGCCGCCACTGGCCCTGATCCCGCTGATCATCATCTGGTTCGGGATCGGAGAGGTCGGCAAGATCATCCTGCTGTTCCTGGCCGCCCTGTGGATCATGGCGATTGCCGCCCGGTCCGGTGTGTCCGGTGTGCGCATCACCAAGGTACACGCGGCCTATTCGCTGGGTGCCAGCAAGTGGCAGATCATGCGCCACGTGATCATCCCGAATTCGTTGCCCGACATCTTTACCGGCGCGCGGGTTGCGATGGGGGTCTGCTGGGGCACCGTGGTTGCGGCCGAGCTGGTTGCGGCCAGCCAGGGTGCGGGCATGATGATCATGGTGGCGTCGAAATTCACTCTGACCGACATCGTGATCATGGGGATCATCCTGATCGGCGTCATCGGCTTTGGCATCGACATGCTGATGCGCTGGGCTGAAAACAAACTGGTGCCGTGGAAAGGCAAAGCCTGATAGGGGCGGGACCATACTTCAAAGAAAAGGGGCCGGTTTCGGCCCCTTTTCTCATCTGTGCGTCAGTTCAACATCGTTTCGGCATTCCGGCGTAACAGGGCCAGGGCTTCGGCATCGCCTTCGAACACATCCAGCGCCGTTTCAAAGGCCGTGCGGGCCTCGGCAGCCCGGTTCAGCGTGGCGTAGGAGCGGATCAGCATGATCCAGCCCTTCAGGTCTTCGGGGTTGTCCTGCAGGCGTTCGGCCAGGCTGGCGACCATGCCCTCCACCATTTCGTTGCGCGATGCCTCATCCATGTCGGCGGCCATCTGCATATCCTCGGTCGTCAGACCGTGATCGGCGGGGGCTTGGGCTGCCTTTGGCTGTGACCGGGCGCGTTCGGCAGGTGTCAAATCCGGCAGGATGGTGTCCGGGTCGCGGCCCAGAAAGGCGGCCATGTTGAGGATGTCGCGCCGAACCAGCGGGATCCACGACGCATCGGTGGGTGAATCTTCCAGCAAGCTGACCCATCCCTGCAGCGCCGCTTCGAAATCCTTCGCCTGCGCCTTGTCCATCGCCAGATAGTAGCGCGCACGGGGTTCACCGTGCTCGCGGGCCACTTTGACAAAGATGGCGCGCGCCTCATCCGTCAGGGTGTTTCCATTGGCCAGTGACAGGGCCTCAGCAAAGGCCGACTGGATCTCGGGATGCTCAGGCGCCAGCGCCGCGGCCTGGCGGAAGGCCTCTGCCGAGGCTTTCAGCTCATCCAGGATGGCATAGGATTGCGCCAGCCGCAGCCACAGGTCCAGATTGTCGGGGGTGGCTTCCGCTTGCAGCGCCAGAAGGCGGACCTGCGCCCGCACATCGCCGGCATCCGCGTTGCGCTGCAGGATCTCCTCTCCGCGGTTGGCAAGGGGCTGATCCGGTGTTTCCGGGCTGCCAAGGGCAGCGTAGGCCGCCAGACCCGCCACCGCCGTCACCATGATGATCGGCAGCGCGCGAGAGGGGCTTGCCGACGTGCTGCCGGCGGCGTGTTTGGCGTGCCGCGCGGCGTGCAGCGCGCGGCGTTCGATTTCGGCTTTTGCGGCATCGGCTTCGGACGCGCTGATCAACGCGGCGGCCAGATCGCGGTCCACTTCGGCCAGTTGATCCCGATAGATGGACAGGGTGCTTTCGGTTTCGGCCTTTGTGGATGCGGGCGGAAACAGGAACGGATGCGCGATCCAGGCACCTGCAAACAGGGCAGCACCGGCAAGGATGAGCCAGAACATCATTGGGTATCTCCTTGGAGCAGGCGGCGGGCTTCGGCGCGGTCTTCGTCGCTCAGCGCAGCAGTGCTGCGCGGCGCCGGACGCTGACGCAGGTAGAGACCCGCGCCACCCAGCGCGGCAAGCAGCATCACGAAGGGCGTCCCCCACAGAACATAGGTCTTGGCGGTGACCGGCGGTTTCAGTAGTACATAGTCCCCGTAACGTTCGTGCACGTAGTCCAGCACGTCGCGGTCGCTGTCCCCGGCCAGCATCCGTTCGCGCACCACCACGCGAAGGTCCCGGGCCAGGCCTGCGTTGGAATCAAAGATCGACTGATTGCGGCATTTCAGACAGCGCAACTGCCGCCCGATTTCCCGGGCGCGGGCTTCCTGTGCCGGGTCGGCAAACATCTCATCTGAATCCAGCGCCAGAGCAGGGGTGCTGAGGCTGAGGAGCAGGGCGATCAGGGTCAGAATGCGTGTCATGTCTCACCTCTCATTCGGCAGGAGCAGCGGCTGGGGCGGGCGTCTTGCGCGCGCTTGGCGCACCGATGCGCAGGCGTCGGTCGGTCAGCGAAATCAGGGCAGAGAGCGTGATCAGCACCGCACCGATCCACATCCAGGGAACGCCAGCGTTGTAGTAGTAGCGGGTCACGAAACCGCCGCTGTCGCTGGGGTCGCCCAGCACGGCATAGAGATCGCCATGCCACAGGGTCACGATCCCCGCCTCGGTCGAGGGTTTGCGCTCAACCGGATACCATCTGCGCTCGGGCCGCAGCGTGGCGACGGGCGCGCCGTCCCGGGTCACTTCGACAACGGCGATGGAGGTTTCGAAGTTGGGGCCCTTGCCGTCCTGAATGCGGGTCAGGGTGAACTCATACTGCCCAACTTGCGTGGGCTTGCCCAGCTCGACGGTCTGAATGGCTTCGACCTTCCACACCGACACGGCAATCACACCAGCGGCGGCAATCGCCAGGCCGAAGTGGCCGACGTACAGCCCCCAGGCCGAGCGCGGCAGACCAATCATCCGGTGCAGGGAGGTTGCAAAGGGCACCTTGCGAAAGCCGATCCGGACCAGCAGGTCCTGAATGCTGGCCACCGCCAGCCACAGCGCGATGAAGATACCGGCCAGCCCGGCGGGGTCCTTGAGGCGCAGCACGCCGGCCAGCATCACGGTAAGGACAAGCGACAGCAGGGTCGTCAGACCGGCGCGGCGCAGGACGTCGCCTTTGCGGGCGCGCTTCCACGACAGGAACGGACCCACCCCAGCCCCCAGCATCACGATCCCGAATATGGGTAGGAAGGATTGATTGAAATAGGGAGCCCCGACCGAAATCTTGTCGCCGGTCAGCACCTCCAGCACCAGCGGGTACATGGTGCCAACAAAGACCACACCGGTGGCCGCAGACAGCAGCAGGTTGTTGGCCAGCAGGCCGGTTTCCCGGGACCAGATGGCAAAGACGCCGCCATCTTCCAGCTGCGACGCACGCCACATGAACAGCGTCAGCGCGCCGCCGATCGCCAATGCCAGCAGAAGCAGGATGAAGACACCGCGCTCGGGGTCGGTGGCAAAGGCGTGCACCGAAGTCAGGATCCCCGAGCGGACAAGGAAGGTGCCGATCAGCGAAAGCGAGAAGGTCAGGATCGCCAGCAGAATGGTCCATTTCAGCAGGGCATTACGCTTTTCGACCACGATGGCCGAATGCAGCAGCGCGGTGCCGATCAGCCAGGGCATGAAGCTGGCGTTTTCGACCGGATCCCAGAACCAGAACCCGCCCCAGCCAAGCTCATAGTAGGCCCACCAGGAACCCAGCGCGATCCCGGCGGTCAGGCCGGACCAGGCCAGCAGCACCCAAGGCCGCATCCAGCGCGCCCAAGCCGGATCCACACGCCCGGTGATCAAGGCGGCGACGGCAAAGGAGAAGGCGGTCGAGAAGCCGACATAGCCCAGATAGAGCAGGGGCGGGTGGAAGGCCACGCCCGGATCCTGCAGCAGCGGGTTCATCCCCTGGCCATCCACCGGCGGCACCGCCAGGCGCTCAAACGGGTTGGAGGTCAGCAGGATGAACAGGTAGAAGCCGACGCCGACCATCGCCTGAACGCTCAGCACCGTGGCCCGCATCGCCATCGGGATCATCCGACCGAAGACCGAGATTAGCACCCCGAAGAGCGCCAGCATCAGCACCCAGAGCAGCATGGAGCCTTCGTGGTTGGCCCAGACGCCGGTCACCTTGTAGAGCATCGGTTTGCCGGAGTGGGAATTGACCGCCGCCGTGGTGACGGAGAAATCGGAGGTCACGAAGGCCCAGGTCAGGGCCGCAAAGGCGATGGCGACCCCGGCAAATTGGACCTGTGCCGCCGTATCGGCGACCCGCATCGCGGACAGCACGTTGTGGCGGGCGCCCCAGAGCGGA
The DNA here is from genome assembly GCA_022763485.1 of Paracoccaceae bacterium. GTDB lineage: Bacteria > Pseudomonadota > Alphaproteobacteria > Rhodobacterales > Rhodobacteraceae > Aliisedimentitalea. The sequence goes on from JALEGX010000007.1 coordinate 13,501, forward strand.
AAGATGGATTGGACGACCGAGGCAACAAGGGCCAGGCACAGGGCAAAATGGCCGAATTCGATGATCATGCGGGACGCTCCACCTTGGGTTAGGGCCTTGGACAGATGCGTCGGGTGTAGAGAGGGCGAAATCGCCTCGCCTTGAGCAAAATCAACCGTGTTTCAAGAAATCTTGGCGTGCCCGATCACGGTTCAGTGATCTGTTGCCTGCAAAAGGCCGCGCTGAGGGGGGCAAAACGTGACCGGGCCGCCCCTTGGAGCGGCCCGGAAAACCTGGTCAGGCGCGGATGATGAGCACCGAACATTTGGCGTGTCTGGCGACACGGGCCGAGTTCGGCCCTTGGATGCGATCCACCAGATCGGGCTTATGCGCCCCCATGATGATCAGATCCGCCTGCGCGCGATCTGCGGCATCCAGCACCTGTTCGTAGACCGTACCGCTTTCGACGATGTGCTGAACCTGCCCGAAATCGGGCAGGGTGTCGGCGACCAGCTGGTGCAGCTGGTCACTGGCGGCTTGCAGCGCCTTGGCCTGGGCGCCTTCCTGGAAATAGGAGCCCACGATCGTCATGCCATAGTCGGGCACAACTGTGACGACGCTGAGCGTCGCCCCATAGAACCGGGCCAGCTCTGCGGCTTTCACCAGCAGCGCCTTTTCAGCTTCGGCATGGGTCAGGTCGATGGCACAGAGAACATGTTGGGTCATGCGGTTGCCTCCTGGGGTTGGGCGCGTTTGCGGCGCAGTTGCAGTCCGAGCACGATCAGGAACAGCAGGAAGGCCGGGAGATAGAAAATCTCTTTCGGCATCCGATCGGCTGCGACCTCAAGCTCGATGACTTCCCAGTCGAAATCGATCCCCAGCTGTTCGGACGGTCCGCCGAAGTTGAGGTTGTCGACATAGTATTTGCCGTCTTCCTCGCGGAACTCGATCCCGGCGCCGTCCATCAGACGGCTGACACCGTCGCCGCCGGATGCGCCCAGCGGCAGCAGGTAGCGGGCATCGACGATATCACCGTTGATGTTTTCACCACTCAGCCGGACCCTAAGCGAGCTGTTCTCTGCCCCGCTTTCAGCCATGACATAGAGATCGGCGGCCGGCCGCGTCTCGAACTCGGGCTGAAGCTGGTTCAGGAAGTAACCGGGCTGGAACAGGGTGAAGGCCACCAGCAGCAGAATTGCGCTCTCCCAGATCTTGGATCTGACCATGAAATAGCCCATCGTGCCCGCCGCAAAGAGCAGCATCGCACACAGCGCCACGATAAAGACAAACACGGCCTGAACCGGTCCCACGTCAATCAGCAACAGATCGGTGTTGAAGATGAACAGGAACGGCAGCAGCGCGGTCCGGATCGAGTAGAAGAACGCCTGGAAGCCGGTGCGCAGCGGATCACCCTTGGAAATCGCGGCAGCGGCGAAACTCGCCAGCCCCACCGGTGGCGTCACATCCGCCATGATCCCGAAGTAGAAGACGAACATATGCACCGCGACCAGCGGCACGATCAGGCCGTTCTGTGCACCCAGTTCCACGACCACACCGGCCATGAGCGAGGAGACAACGATATAGTTGGCCGTCGTCGGCAGGCCCATGCCCAGAATGATCGAGATCAGAGCCACGAAGAACAGCATCGCCAGCAGGTTGCCACCAGACAGGAATTCAACGAATTCCGCCATCACCTGGCCGATACCGGTCAGCGTCACGGCGCCCACGATGATGCCGGCCACACCCATGGCGGCCGCCAGGCCGATCATGTTGCGGGCCCCGGCGATCATGCCTTCGGTGATGTCGTCCCACCCTTTGCGGAGCTCTTCGCCGATGTTGCCCTGACCGCGGAAGAAGGCCTTCAGCGGGTTCTGGGTTGCTAGGATTACCAGCATGAACACCGACGACCAGAAGGCCGACAGGCCGGGCGATTTCCGTTCGATCATCAGCAGGTACATCAGCAGCAGGATCGGCAGGATGTAGTGGATCCCGGTCTTGAAGATCTCACGCGCGGGCGGCAGGTGCTGCATCGACTCCAGCGACACCTCAAGGTCCTCACCTTTGGCGGCAAAGCGCACGGCGGCCACATAAGCGACGCCCATCAGCAAGACGGTGACCCAGGTCGCGGCCCCGCCCAGCACGGCTTGCAGCGTATCGACGATGAAGCCGCACAGGAACAGCGCGCCCCCGGCGATCACGATGGAGATCGCGATGATGAAGATCGCGCCCAGCATGAACTTGATGGGGTTCATCCGGCTGCGACCGGGCATGTTCATCTTCAGAGCTTCAAGATGCACGATATAGACCAGCGCGACATAAGAGATCGCGGCGGGAACGATGGCGGTCTTGACCACTTCGACATAGGAAATGCCGACATATTCGGTCATCAGGAAGGCCACGGCCCCCATGACGGGCGGGGTCAGAACGCCGTTGATTGACGAAGATACCTCAACCGCGCCTGCCTTGGTGGCGGGGAAGCCGACCTTCTTCATCAGCGGGATGGTGAAGGTGCCGGTGGTCACCACGTTGGCGATGGACGAGCCGGAGATCAGACCGGTTGCCGCCGATGCGATGACCGCCGCCTTGGCTGGACCACCGCGCAGGTGTCCCAGGGCGGCAAACGCCAGCTTCAGGAAGTAGTTCCCGGCCCCGGCCTGATTCAGCAGCGCGCCGAACAGAACAAACAGAAAGACAAAGCCCGATGATACGCCCAGGGCCACGCCATAAACGCCTTCGGTGGTCAGCATCAGGTGGCTCATCGCCTTCTCGAACGAAGCGCCTTTCCACTGGATGACCTCGGGCAGGCCGGACCAGCTGCCGAAGAAGACATAGGCCATGAAGAACAGGGCCACGCCCATCAGCGGGAAGCCCAGCGACCGGCGCGCGGCTTCCAGCAGCAGCACGATGCCGATCCCGGCCATGGCCAGGTCAAGCGTGTTCGGAATACCGGTCCGTGCAGCGACCCCGCGATAGTTCCAGAACAGATAGGAGGCCGCGATCGCGCCCACGATGGCGACGACCCAGGCCAGCATCGGGATCTTGTGGCGGGGGCTGGATTTCAGTCCCGGGAAGGCAATGAACGCCAGAACCACGGCAAAGCCAAGGTGAATGGCGCGGGTCTGGGTGTCGTTCCAGACGCCAATGCCCAGCAGGAAGGGAAGGGGAGAGGCAATCCACAGCTGGTACACGGACCAGACCAGAGGAATATACCAGAGGGCGTTGCGCCCGAAGGCGTCTTTGGGCAGTCGTCCACCCGTGTCGGCATCCGCAATGAAGTCTTCAAGCTCCGGTGCGGCTGCGCTGTCTTTTTGTGTGTCGGTCATCAGAAGAACCTGGACTTGCGCTGCAAATAAGAAAACCTCCGGCGCAGCAAGTGCACCGGAGGGAAAAAAGCGATACTACATGGGCAGGATTACATCCAGCCACGTTCCTTGTAGTACTTCACGGCGCCCGGATGCAGGTCGGCGGTCAGGCCATCCTTGATCATCTCGGCTTCTACCAGACGACCGAAGGCGGGGTGCAGTTTCTTGAATGCGTCGAAGTTGTCGAACACGGCCTTGACGACTTCATACACCACTTCGTCCGAAGTGTTTGCAGAGGTCACAAAGGTTGCCTTGGGGCCCCAGGACGGGATGTCGTCGGGGTTGCCCGGATACATGCCGCCCGGAATGGTTGCGGCTGCATAGGCGCTGTTTTCGGCCAGCAGGTTGTCGATGTTGGCACCCGACAGCGGAACGATTTTCACGTCACAGGACGAGGTTGCTTCCTGGCTGGAGCCGTTCGGCAGACCTGCGGCCCAGATGGTCGCGTCGATCTTGCCGTCGCACAGGGCTGCTGCCTGCTCGGAGGACTTCAGCTCGGCCGCCAGTGCGAAATCGCCAGCGGTCAGGTCCGAGTACTTCATCAGGGTTTCGGCCAGAACGCGGGTGCCCGAGCCGGGGTTCGCGATGTTGACCTTCTTGCCCTTCATGCTGGCAACGTCGGTGATGCCGCTGTCTGCGCGGGCCATGACGTGCATCGGTTCCGGGTGGACCGAGAAGAGGGCGCGCAGATCAGGATATGCCCCGTCTTCCGAGAAGGCACCGGTGCCGTTCAGGCCTGCGGCCTGGACGTCGGACTGAACAACGCCGAAGTCCAGCTCACCCGCGCGGATGGTGCGGGTGTTGTAGACCGAACCACCGGTCGATTCCACAGAGCAGCGGATCTTGTGCTCTTTGCGGCCCTTGTTCACCAGACGGCAGATCGCGCCGCCAGTCGGGTAATACACGCCGGTCACACCGCCGGTGCCGATGGTGATGAACTGCTGTTCGGCAACCGCAGCGGTGCCGAAGGTCATGGTGACCGCAGCTGCAATGCCGCAGATCTTTTTCGTGAAGGTCATTAAATCTCTCCCAAGATTCGTATACGCCGCGCTTGGCGCGTGCTTGTTATGCCTCTTGAGATTTGCGGCTTCCAGCGGTGTTGTCACCTGAAAACTAATGTTTTTTATGCGCCACCCAATACGCGTTGGTCTTGTTTCGCAAATCTTCATATGACTTGATTCGCTGCAATGCGTCCTCGCCCCCCAGTTTCACCAGAAGCGCCAGCAGGTTTTCCAACAGCGCCATGATCCCTGAATAGCAGCCGAAATGATGCGTGCTGATGGTCGACGCGACCAGCGTTTCCTCAGGCGTGAAACCGGCAAAGACCACGTCGCTGTCGGCGATCACGATCAGCTTCACACCCCGTTCCCGGGCAAAGATGCAGGCCTCGATGGTTTCCCGCGAATAGGGGGTGCATGTGATGGCGATCAGCACGTCCCCGGCACCGGCATTGTTCAACTCATCAATGGCATTGTTCATCTGCAACGGCACAAGTTGTAGCGAAGGCAAGGCCATGCGCCCCACATAGTGGAAATAGCAGGCCGTCGCATAGCTGGCGCGCACGGCCGTCAGATAGACGTTCCTGGCCTCCAGCAACATGGTCGCGACGCGGGCCATCTGTTCCGGCGATTGACGTTCAAGCGAGCGCTGCACGATGGCCATGGAGTTCAGCGAAGCCTCTGCCAGAACAGACCCCAGATCCCCCTTTTCGCGCATGTTGTCGACCCACTCCGGACGGTCGAAGGTGGCGGTGCTTGACACCAGCGCATGGCGGAAGGGTTCGCGCAGTTCATCGTAGCTTTCAAACCCCATTCGGTCGGCCATCCGGACCAGCGTATATGTGCTAACTCCACATTTGCGCGCGGTTTCCCGGATGGAGTCCAATCCGAAGTCGGAGGGGTGATCAACGATATACTTCGCCACTGTCCGCAACCGGGGAGATAGGGCGCGAATTTCGGACTTAAGCTTTGAAATCGTTTTGGTTTTTAAGGTTGGATCCATGTCGATTCGCAGGGTTTTTGCGGTCCCTTTGCATAACATCTGTTATTTTTGCTGTCGATTGACTGAAATCGTAATTCCGTCATCCTGTTGCGCAACGTCAACTGCACCGGCCTGTGAAAATGGACAGGGCCGGTCCTTCGCAAGGTCGCTCGCGCATGGCACATGCCCTTCCGTCCCACGCCTCGGTCGTCGTTATCGGCGGCGGCATCATGGGATGCTCAACACTCTATCACCTGGCCAAAATGGGGGTGACGGACGCCCTTCTGCTGGAGCGCAACAAGCTGACCAGTGGCACCACCTGGCATTCGGCGGCCCAGGTGCGCGCGCTGCGCCATTCGCGCAATCTGACGCGGATGATCCAGTATTCGGTGGATCTCTATTCCCAGCTTGAGGCCGAAACCGGCCAGAACGTCGGCTGGATCCAGAAGGGCTCGTTGTCGATCGCCACCAACCCGGACCGCCTGACCCATGTGAAACGGCAAGAGGCGCTGGCGCACGCTTATGGCATCGAGGCCTATTCGATTTCCGCGGGTGAGGCCAAGGAACGCTGGCCGCTGATGAACGCCGATGACGTGCTGGGCGCAGTCTGGTCACCCGATGACGGACGCGTCAGCCCTAGCGACGTCTGCGCGGCGCTGGTCAAAGCGGCCAAGGGACTGGGCGCGAAGATCTTTGAAAACACCGGCGTCACTGGGATCCTGACCGAAAACGGCCGCATCAAGGGGGTGGAGACCACGCAAGGCACGGTGATGTGCGACGCCATCGCGCTGTGCACCGGCCTGTGGTCACGCGAAGCGGGCGCCATGGCGGGGGCCGAGGTTCCGGCGCTGGCCTGCGAACACTTCTATCTGCTGACCAAGCCGATTGATGGGATCGTCGGCAATACGCCGACGCTCAGCGACCATGACAGCCACCTGTACATCCGCGACGACAGCGGCGGGTTGCTGGTCGGCTGCTTTGAACCGATGGGCAAGCCGATCAAGCCGGGGGTGCTGGACGAAAGCTTTGAATTCGGCCTGCTGCCCGAGGATTGGGAGCACTTTGAGCCGATGATGGAACTGGCCCTGAACCGTCTGCCCGCGCTGGAGACGGCTGAGGTCAAGATGCTGCTGAACGGGCCGGAAAGCTTTACCCCCGATGGCACCTTCATGCTGGGTGAAACGGCGGAAACCAAAGGGCTGTTCCTGGGCTGCGGCATGAACTCGGTCGGTCTGGCCTCGGGCGGGGGCGCGGGGATGAACCTGGCGCATTGCATCGTGCATGGCCACACGGCTTACGATCTGGGTGAGGCCGACGCCAAGCGCTTTGCCCCGATCTACAACAATCTGGATCACC
>JALEGX010000077.1 GCA_022763485.1 Paracoccaceae bacterium
CACGCCCCATCAGGCGCGCCGCACTGTCGCGCATCGCCTGCAGGCGCTCCAGCTGGAACGCAAGGTGAGCGGCCAGCTCTTCGCCGGTGGGGCCTTCTTCGCTGGGATCTGGGGGCAGCAGCAGACGGGATTTCAGAAACGCCAGCCAGGCCGCCATCACCAGATAATCCGCCGCCAGTTCGATCCGCAGCTGTTTGGCACGCTCCACGAAGGCAAGGTATTGCCGGGCCAGTTCCAGCACCGAAATCTTGCGCAGATCCACCTTCTGCGTGCGGGACAGGGTCAGCAGCACGTCCAACGGGCCTTCAAACCCGTCCACATCCACGATCAAGGCCTCAGCGGCGAGACGTTCCTCGACCGACAGAGGCGCTTCCTGAAAGAGGTTTTCAGCCATACACCTGCCCGCCCATAAGGGCAGATAGTTCCGCTTCGGCCGCCTCTGTGTCAAGCGGTTCGGGGGTCTGGCGGCGGCTCAGCGCCTGTTCAGCCCGCGCCTGCGCGATATCGCTCATGGCTCCGGCGGCCTCGGCCGTGGCTTGCCGCTCTTCGAAACTGGCGTTGCAGAGCAGGATCACATCACACCCCGCGGCCAGCGCCTGACGCGACAGATCCGGCAGGCTGCCCTGCAGGGCCTTCATCTTCAAATCATCGGTCATGATCAGCCCGTCAAAGCCGATGTCTTCGCGGATATGGCGCATGACCTTATGCGACAGGGTGGCGGGCTGTGTATCGATCTGGTCATAGACCAGATGTGCGGTCATCCCCATAGGCAGGTCGTTCAGCGCCCGGAACGGTGCGAAATCGCCCTCTTGCAACTCTTCCATCGTTGAATTGACCCGCGGCAGGTCGTGGTGGCTGTCGACAGTTGCACCACCATGACCGGGAATATGCTTCAGAACCGGCAGCACACCGCCGTCCAGATGTCCGTCGGCCACGGCGCGGCCCAGTTCGGCCACCCGGTCAGGATCAGCCCCGTAACAACGGTTTTGCAGGAACGGGTGGGTCTGCGGCCCGGCCACATCCACCAGAGGCGCGCAATTGCTGTCGATGCCAAGCGCGCGCAGCTCATGCGCAATCAGCCTGTAGCGCAGATACATCGCACGGGCGGCGCCGTCGCCAGCCAGTGCAACATGATCCATCGGCGGATGCCACTGGCGCGCCAGCGGCGGGCGCAGGCGCTGCACGCGTCCGCCCTCCTGATCAATGGTGATCGGGCAGTCACGGCCAACGGCCTGACGGAAATCATCACACAGGGCACGGATCTGATCCGCGTCCTGCAGGTTGCGGGCAAACAGGATGAAGCCGAACGGCTGCGTGTCCCGAAACAGAGCCTTTTCGTCGGCGGTCAGGCGCAGCCCTTCGGCGTCCAGGATCGTGGCGCCCCAGGTCACCGGGTGACCACGGGGATGCAATCGGCATTGCGGGCCACCAGCGCCGAGCAGAAGCGGCGCGCATCGCTCAGGTCGTCGAACCCCATGGCGCGCAGACGATAGAAGGTGCGCCCGCCGCTGGACGCCATCTGGATCACCCGCTGCTTGCCCTGCATGTAGTCGCCAAAGGTGGCGTTCAGCCGGTCCCATTCGGTCCGGGCGATTTCCGGGCTGTCATAGGCGCCAAGCTGCGCCAGACGGGTGCCCGCGGGCAAGGCGCTGGCATCCACCTCACGCTGCACCGGTGCGGCGGCCGAGGTGGGCGTCGCGGTCTTCAGCGCTTCGGACACGGTTCCGGCCGAGGCCACAACCCGCGCCGGACGCTGGATGGGCCGTAGCGAACGTGCCAGGCCCGGACCACCAATCACATCCGGCGCAACGCGGGCAACCTGAGGTTCCGGTTCCGGCTGGGTCCCGACCAGCGGCTGCAGGGGTTCGGGTTGAACGATCTGCGGCACCGAGGCCGTGATCGCGGTAGGGGTGTCCTCCAGCAGAGAGGGGCCGCCCCCGGTCAGTTCGGACACCAGCGCGTCCACCTGTCCCGACTGGAAGGCGGCGACGGCGTCATCGGATACGGAAACCGTGGTCTCACCGGTTGCGGTTTGTTGCAGCCGCTGAACCTCGGGCAGATCATCCTCGCTCAACCCCACCGGGCTTGGGGCCAGGTGCAGCTGGTCGGCGGGCGCGGCGGCGGTGCCCTGTGCGGCCACGGCATTGACCGCCAGCCCCTGATGGTCCGCCGGACGTCCGCCCGGATCTTCGGGCTGGATCCGCATTTCCCCAGAGGCGGCGCGGACAACCGGAACACCGCTGACGTCGCGCGCGATCAGCTTGAAGGACCAGACGCCGACCCCGACGATCAGCGCAAAAGACGCGACCGCCCCAAGGATGCTGGCCATCTTGCCATAGTTCGGACCCTGCGGCGCCCCTTCGGGCTGCGGCTCGGCCATTTCCGGCGGCTGCTGCGGCGCTGCCTGGTCCTGATATTGGAAGGAGTATCCGGGCGCCTGGGATTGGGAATAGCCCGAAAAGCTGTAACTCTGGAATCCGCCGTGCGGCGCTTTCGCGCCGGGCTGATCAAAACTCGCCATGTCCGCCTCACTGCCCCGTAGGCGCGGAAATTGCCGCGCCTGGGATCTCTTGCCGTTGCCTCTCAGACCGGCGGTTCGGGCGATTTTGGTATCACATCTCCTGCGCCGGCGTCACACCCAGAATACCAAGACCTGCGGAAATGACAACGGAAACGGCATTTGCCAATGCCATTTTTGCGTGTGTTGCGCTGATGTTACCCTCGTCCACGAATTTCAGCTCAACCTTGTCCTTGCCCAGGTGGTAGAGACCGTGCAGATCGCTGGCCAGCTCATAGAGGTAGAAGGCCACGCGGTGCGGCTCATTCGTGCGGGCTGCGATTTCCACCAGACGCGGCCATTCGGCCAGCTTCTTGGCCACCGCCAGCTGCGCCGGATCGGTCAGCAGCGACAGGTCGGCCGCCGCATCGGTTTCGGCCGTCAGCTCGATGCCGGCCTCTCCCGCCTTGCGGCGCGCCGAGCACACGCGGGCGTTGGCGTATTGCACATAGAAGACCGGGTTGTCCTTGGATTGCTCCAGCACCTTGTCAAAGTCGAAATCCAGCGGCGCATCGTTCTTGCGGGTCAGCATCACGAAACGGGTCACGTCCGGGCCCACCTGATCAACCACATCGCGCAGGGTGACAAAGGTCCCTGCCCGCTTGGACATCTTGAACGGCTCACCATTTTTGAACAGCTTCACCAGCTGGGTCAGCTTGATGTCCAGCGGCGTCTTGCCGTCGCTCAGCGCCGAAACAGCCGCCTTCATGCGTTTGACATAGCCACCGTGGTCCGCGCCGAAGACATCGATCAGCAGATCATAGCCACGGGTTACCTTGTCATAGTGATAAGCGATATCGGGGGCGAAATAGGTCCAGGAGCCGTCCGACTTCTTCACAGGGCGGTCCACGTCATCGCCATGTTCGGTGGATTTGAACAGCGTCTGTTCACGCGGTTCCCAATCTTCGGGCTTCTTGCCCTTCGGCGGCTCCAACACGCCTTCGTAGATCAGGCCCTTGTCCTGCAGCGATTTCAGGGCCGCCTCGATCTGGCCGGTGCCATAGAGCGACTTTTCGCTGTAGAACTTGTCCATCACCACGCCAAGCGCGGCCAGATCCGCCCGGATCAGATCCATCATCGCTTCGGTGGCGAATTCACGGATTTCCGTCAGCCAGACGTTTTCCGGCTGATCGACATAAGCGTCACCGACCTTGGCCTTCAGCGCCTCACCCACTTCGATCAGATAGTCACCGGGATAGGTGCCATCCTCGAAGGCGACCTCCTGCCCGTGGGCCTCCAGGTAGCGAAGGTAAACCGAGCGGGCCAGCACATCGACCTGCGCGCCACCGTCATTGATGTAGTATTCGCGGGTGACGTCGAAGCCGGCGAAATCCAACAGCGAGGCCAGCGCATCGCCAAAGACCGCGCCACGGGTGTGCCCGACGTGCAGCGGACCGGTCGGGTTGGCCGAGACATATTCGACATTGACCTTCTTGCCCTCGCCCATGGCGGAGCGGCCGAAATCGGTTCCCGCCGCCAGAACGCCACGCACCACCTGCTGCCAGACGTCATCGGACAGGCGCAGGTTCAGGAAACCGGGACCGGCGACTTCGGCATTGGTGATCCGCGGATCTGCCGCCAGCTTGGCCGCCAGGGTATCGGCGATGTCGCGCGGTTTCATCTTGGCGGGCTTGGCCAGAACCATGGCCGCATTGGTCGCCATGTCCCCATGTGCCGCATCGCGCGGCGGCTCAACCGCCACATTGCGGAAGTCCAGCCCTTCGGGCAGCGCGCCTTCGGACACCATGGCGTCCAGCGAAGCGATCACAAGCGTACGAATATCGGTAAAGAGGTTCATGTCTCGGCGTCCCATTGTTCACAGCGGGGATTACCACGCCCAGCCCAAGCGTCAACCTCTGCACCGCGAATGCCGGCCCTTCGCTCGCCCTCTTTGCCCAACGTGGGTCAAAGAACGGCGGTGCGATCTTCCAGGATCTTGCCCCAGGCAAAGATCTCATAGCTGCGGTGCGCCGGGATATAGAAGGGATCGCAGTGGATCAGGTGTTCCACCTCAGTCTGGTCCTCGGCCTCGACCACCCAGAGCGCGCCGCAGAATTCCTGTTCCGGATCGGGCTTCAACCCGCCCCCGATCAGCAGTTCGGGGTGCCGCTCGACATAGTCCACATGTGCATCGCGCAGCGCCTTGTCCGCGCGGATCTGCATCATCTGCGGTGTGTCGCGAAAGAGAACTGCCCAACGTGTCATTGTCACCTCCGGGCAGGATTGCCCCTTATTGTTTCAGACTGGCCATCACGTCCGTCGAACGCGCGGTTTCCTCGATCCGGTAGCTGCGGATGGACGGCACATAATACGGGTCCTTCTGGATCAGCCTTTCCACCGCGCGGCGGCTGTCGGCCTCCACCGTCCAGATCGCGCCGTTGAAATCCTGTTTGGGCACCACGCGCAGACCGTCCGCCACCCTGATTTCAGGATGCGCACGCATATAGGCGATGTGCCGTTCCCTCCGCGCCTTGTCGGCGCGGATCTTCATCATTTCCGACGTGTCACTGAACGTGACGGTCCAGACTGGCATGCTCTTCTCCAAACCCGTGCTGGATTCCAGCCATGTTGCGCCACGCGATCATAGGGCCAATACCGCGCCTCCCTTATCTCCAGTTGACGTTTTTGCCGCGGCGCAGGATGGTGGCGCAGTCAAACTCAACGCCTTTGAGGACCGATGCTGGAAACCCTTGTCCTGCCGCTCATTCTGTATTTCGGGCTGCTGGGTCTCTGCGTCCGGTTCCTGTCGGCCCCCGTCCCACACGCCGGCCGAAAGTATCGCAGCCCGGCCCACGCGGCACTGGGATGGCGGCGCGCCTCATCCCACGGCAGCAATGGGCGCAGGCTGTTGATGCGCAGTGCGGTGGGCATCTCAGCTCTGCTGGCGGTGGACCTGGTGATGGCCACACAGATCTCCAGCCCACCTCTCAGCCTGATTGCAGCGCAATGTCTGATCGGCTTTGCGGTTCTGGTGTTCTGCTGGAACGTCCTGTCGATCCCGCTGCTGACCGACCACAGTTTCCGCCCCAATCCGCAGCGCCTGTTCACCGACACGTTGCTGTCGTCGCTGCTGACCATGCTCAGCTTTGCGCAGCTGTTTCGCAGCCGTGGGATCCAGCTGACCATCGGGAGCGACGCCCCCGCCGTGCTGGACCACCTGTATTTTTCCGTCGTGACGTTTTCGACGCTGGGCTACGGCGATTTCGCCCCGTTGGAGGCGACCCGGCTCTACGCCGGTTTTCTGGCCATTCTCGGCAATATGCACCTTGGTATGCTGGTGGGCGCGCTGTTCTATCTGGCAAGCCAGAAGAACGGCGGCTGACGCTCATGCAAATGGAACAGGAAAGCTGCGCAGGCGGTTATCCGAACCAGCGCATCAGAAAGAACGCGAGGCCGCCCACAAGCGCGACCAGCCCGACCGGCACGCCGATCCAAAGCGAGATGTCATCCCAGGTCTTCACACTCATGCCGTTCTCCTTTCTGTCTGAATATATAGGCGTTTTCCTGTCAAATTGCAAACTTGCGCCGCCTATCCCGTGATCAGCCTGTCGTGCAGCTGCAAGGCAAAGCGGTCGGTCATCCCGGCGATGTAATCCGACACCAGTCGCGCCAGATCCTGTTCGCTCTGCGCTTCGGCGATCTCAGCGTGCCAGCGTTCCGGCATCTGGTTGGGATGGGCCAGGAAGAAGGGAAACAGCGCCTCAACCACTTTCGCCACCTCGGCCCGCTTCTCCATCACCGACGGCGCGCGATACATGCGGGTGAACAGGAAGGTCCGAATCTCCTTCAGTTCACCCCAGATCGGGCCAGAGAACTGGATCACCGGTGCGCCATTGTGCCGAACGTCCTCGACAGAGCGCGCGCCGGAAGCCTCCAGCAATGCCCGCGAGGTGTCGATCACATCCGCCACCATGACACCAAAGACCCGGCGCAGCGCTTCATGACGGCGCCGATAGGCATCCAGACCGGGAAAGAGCCGGTCCACCTCGGCATAACACGGCCCCACGATGGGCAGCGCTTCGATTTCGGCGTCGGTGAAAAGCCCCGCACGCAAACCGTCATGCAGATCATGGTTGTTGTAGGCGATGTCATCGGACAGCGCGGCCACCTGTGCTTCGGCACTGGCGTGGGTGTGCAGCTCCAGGTCGAAGGCCGCATTGCATTCGGCCAGCGCCCAGGGCAGATCCCCCACCACGGGCCCATTGTGTTTTGCAATGGCTTCAAGGGTTTCCCAGGTCAAGTTCAACCCGTCAAACCCGGCATAGTGGCGCTCCAGACAGGTGACGATCCGGATCGCCTGGGCGTTGTGATCAAAGCCGCCGTAAGGCGCCATCAGCGCATGCAGCGCGTCTTCCCCGGTGTGGCCAAACGGCGTGTGACCCAGGTCATGCGCCAGCGCCACCGCCTCGGTCAGTTCGGGGTTCAGCTGCAACGCCCCGGCGATGGTCCGGGCCACCTGCGCCACCTCGATCGAATGGGTCAGACGGGTGCGATAGTTGTCGCCCTCATGTTCGACGAAGACCTGTGTCTTGTGTTTCAAACGTCGAAAAGCACTGGCATGGATGATTCTGTCGCGATCCCGCTGGAAACAGGATCGGAAGCTGCTTTCCTCTTCCGGAACAAGCCGCCCCCTGGCTTTGGTCGGATCCGAGGCAAAAGGCGCGCGCATGGGTAATCTTTTCCTTCTGCAAATCTTGTCGCCTGTTTTGCACCTTTCTATATAATGTGCTGCGCTGCAATGATTGTCTGGAGACCCCAAGATGCAACTGCCCCCGAAAGTCACGGATCGTGCGTTCGAACGCCTGGCCGAAATCGGTGCCGGTGATCAGGGTCAGGCCCTTCGGATCGCGGTCGAAGGCGGCGGCTGCTCGGGCTTTCAATATGAGATCGCCCTGGACGCGCCCAAGGATGACGACCTGGTTCTGGAAGGCCAGGGTCAGAAAGTCGTGGTCGACAGTGTCTCGCTGCCCTTCCTGGAAAACGCCGTAATCGATTTCACCGAAGAGCTGATCGGCGCCCGGTTCGTGATCAACAATCCGAACGCCACCTCGTCCTGCGGCTGCGGTACGTCCTTCTCGATGTAATGCCCAAAACAAAGGCGGCCCGATTTGGAGCCGCCTTGTCTGATTTTCACGGGCCGCAAAACAGCCTCAGGGATCGGTCCGCAGCTTTGATCCGAAGGACAGAAGCGGCTTGCGCTGATCCTCGGGGGTGAACTGGTCCCAGACCAGGAACAGACCCGAACCGATCACGATGGCCACGCCCAGCAGGGTTTCCACCGCGGGCAGTTCGGCAAAGAACACCGCGCCCAGAACAACCATCCAGACAAATTGCAGGTTCATCAGCGGTGTGACGGCATAGGCCGCCAGCAGCCGCAGCGCCACCACGACCACCCAGCGCGCGCCGAACAAAAGCGCCGCATAGGCCGCGACCCAGCCGAAATCGGCCAGCGGCATCGGGGTCCAGACCAGCGGCAGCGCAATCCCCATGCTGACGAAGATCGCCAGATTGGGATAGAAGACCTGCGCCAGCGCGTTGCTTTCATAGCGGCCGATATAGCGCGCCATGATCATCGAGAAGGTGCCAAAGACCGCGCCGGCCAGCGCCGAGACATGGCCCAGCGAAATCGCATTGATGCCGGAGGGAAACAGGCAGGCGACGCCGACAAACCCGGCCCCCAGCGCCATCCAGGCCGCAGGGCGGACATGTTCCTTCAGCACCAGGCCCGACATCAACCCCGCCAGCAAAGGCATCAGACCGATGAACAGGAACACCTCGGCAAAGGGCAGCAGCTTGAACGCATAGAAAAAGCCGATGGCCGCCAGCACCGTCGCACCGGACCGCAGGGCCATGGCCCTCGGGCATTCGGTGCGCAGGCCGCGCCGCTGCGACGGGTGGCGATCCGCCAGTGCGCTGAACAGCACCACCAGCAAACCGGACAGACAAAACAGCTGCGGGGCGGCATAACCGCCCGCGATCAGCTTGGTGATTGCATCAGCCGAGGAGATCAGCGCGGTGTAGACCACCACCAGCCCTGCCCCCAAAACGGTATTTCGCACAGCCCCGTTCATTGCAGCATCCCCGCCTGCAATCCGGTCCGCGCAAAGCCTGCAAAGAAGCTGGCGAATTTCTCGCTGCTCTCCTCGGCTTCGGCCAAGATATCATGGCCGATTTCAGTTAATGCATTCTGAACATGGGGGCGCATCGCGTCCCAGTCGTCACTGCGCTTTTCTTCCAGTTTGAACATCGCCTCGGACATATCGCGCAGTGGCCCCACATAAGGTGTCGCCCGCTGAAAGCTCATGCGGTCGAACTGGGCCGGTTTGACAAAACCGCCGCGCCCGTTCTGCGCCATCAGCCAGCTGCAGACGAAATATTCGTGATAGTCATCCTGCGGGCTGACCTGCGGACCCGCACCGACATCAAAGCGGTGCGTTTCGCGCTCCAGCCAGTCCTCCCAGATCTGCGAAGGGGTCTGGCCGGCATAGCGCAGCGCGACACAGATCTCGGCCAGCAGGTCGGCATTCTGATCGAGGTAAGCCAGGATGCCGGAGTATTCGAGACTTGTGATCGCGGCCGCGTCCAGCTGCGGATCGCGGCGTCCGTATTCGGACAGGTAAAAGACGATATGGGTCAGCTCATAGGCCGCCTTCTTGTTGGGCATCGCAAAGGTTTCGGACCGGTTGATGAACCGGTGCAGCCGCTCTGTCAGGCCGGTGTCCCACTCCAGCGCCCGAACATCGCGGCGGGCCAGCAGCCTGCGCGCCTCGGCCCGTTGCAGGTCGGACAGCTCGGCCTCGGCCAGACCCTGCACGTTCACCCAATGTGCCAGCGCCGCGCCCTTGGTGCCGCCCAGTCCCAGATCCTCCAGATCCAGACAGATCGACAGCAGGAAGCGATAGTATTGCGGAAAGAAGCCCATCCGCTTTTCGACCTGGTCGTAAAATCCCTGATGCGGGGCCAGGGCATCCGCTCCGGGCCTTGCATCTGTGCATTCCAGAATGTTCAGCAGTTCGGCGTTTTCCTTGAGCCAGAACACGTCATCCCCAAAGCGGCGATGCTGCGCGAAGCTGGCGATCAAGGCGGCCTGCCGGTCGCTGTCGCTTTGTCGTTGGTTCGGGACGTTCAGGTGAATGATATTCGACATCGGGAGAATTTGTCCTTTTCAAACAGCGTTTTCTGAACGCCCCGGTTCCAACTTCTGGTGTCTCAGGTCAGATCAGCTGCCCGAAGAGAACATTTGGGTGCCCTCGCCCAGATCGGTCTTGGCCGCCTTCACCGGTGCCGAACCCGAGGAAAACATCTGGGTGCCTTCGCCAGCGGTTGCATCCGAGCTGAGAGCCGGAGCCGAGCCGGAGGAGAACATTTCGACGGCGTCGCCGGTGGTGGCTTCGGCGCTGGCCGCGGGGGCCGAGCCGGACGAGAACATCTGCGTGCCTTCACCGGTGGTGACGTCCGAGCTGAGGGCCGGTGCGGAGCCCGACGAGAACATTTCGACCGCATCGCCCGAGGTCGCCTCGGAGCGGGCCGCAGGAGCAGAACCCGACGAGAACATCTGAACCAGATCCCCGGTCATCGCGGCGGAAGATGCGACCGGTGCCGAGCCGGACGAGAACATTTCGACGGCGTCACCCGACATCGAAGCGGCCGATGCAGCCGGCGCCGAACCGGACGAAAACAGGGCCGTTGCATCGCCGGAAAACAGGTCGGACGACATCGACGGGGCCGACCCGGAAGAAAACATCGCCGTACCGTCACCATCAAACAGATTTCCGGCTTCCGGCTTGGCGGAGACTGTTTCGATTTTGTAAACTTTGCGCTGAGCGTTCATGGCGGATTTCCCTGATTTCGGAGTTGGATACCTCTAAACGCTTGCACTCCCTCGTTGATCTGAAAAGCCAGTTTTCTACCTATCAGAGTAATTTTGTCATGTTGTCCACATGAACTTCACAAGTTAGTTTTCTGTAAAAAAACGGGTCTGCAAAAAATGAACCATTCAATAAAAAACTTACCCACACCCTGCGATTGAGCCGGTTCTGATGGCCCTGTCCCAGAGTTGACCCGATTCGCATTCGAATCATTTTGGAAACAATCGTCCTGGAATCGGTCGCGGATTCGGCGCGGCTTGTGCTTGCTCCTGCCCCCCGAACAGGGCTAATCAGGAGGCCACAGCGCGGAGGCCAGATCATGAAAATCGCCACTTTCAACATCAACGGCATCAAGGCCCGCGCCCAGGCGCTGCCCGACTGGCTGGACGACGCACAGCCCGATGTGGTGGTCCTGCAAGAGATCAAATCCGTTGATGAGGCCTTCCCCAGAGAGCTGTTCGAGGACCGCGGATACAACGTGGAAACCCACGGTCAGAAAAGCTTCAACGGGGTGGCCATCCTGTCGAAACTGCCGCTGGAAGATGTCAGCCGCGGCCTGCCCGGCGATGACATGGATGAGCAGGCCCGCTGGATCGAGGCCACCGTCGTGGGCAAACAGGCGATCCGCATCTGCGGCCTGTACCTGCCCAACGGCAACCCCGCGCCGGGACCGAAATACGACTACAAGCTGGCCTGGATGGAGCGCCTGCACGCCCATGCGCAGTCCCTGCTGGCCACGGAAATGCCGATGCTGATGGCGGGGGATTACAACATCATCCCACAGGCCGAAGACGCCAAGCGCCCCGAAGCCTGGACCGAGGACGCGCTGTTCAGGCCCGAAAGCCGCGCCGCCTTTCGCCGGATCCTGAACCTGGGCTTTACCGAGGCCTTCCGGTCCCGCGTGCAGGGACCCGGCCACTATTCGTTCTGGGACTATCAGGCCGGCGCGTGGAATCGGGACGACGGGATCCGTATCGACCATTTCCTGCTCAGCCCGCAGGCTGCGGATCTGCTGCTGGACTGCCAGATCGACAAGGACGTGCGCGGACGGGAAAAGCCGTCCGACCATGTGCCTGTCTGGGTCGAGCTGGACCTCTGATCCGCACCAAGGGGACGGTTGCGATGGACACTCTCAGCCCGGTCAGACTGCACCATGACAGCGCCGAGGTGCCTGAGGTCCTGCGGCTGATCCGCTCGACCTTTGCCTATATGGACGGGCGCATCGACCCGCCCACGTCAATGCATCACCTGTCAGAGGACGACATCCGACGGACCTGTCAGACGGGCGAGGTCTGGACCATCGGCGCCCCGCCGCAGGCCTGTATCTTCCTGACCCCGATGGACAACGTGCTCTATCTGGGCAAACTGGCGGTCAGCCCGTCGCACCGCGGGACCGGATTGGCCCGACGGCTGGTCCAGACCGCCGAAGAGCGCGCCCGCGCGCTGGCGCGTACCGCCCTGGAGCTGGAGGTGCGGATCGAATTGGTCGAGAACCAGGCGGCCTTTGCCCGGATGGGTTTTGAAACAACCGCGGAAGGCGCGCATGACGGCTATGACCGGCCAACCTTCGTGATCATGCGAAAGACCCTCTAAGGTCCCCTCGCCGCTTCAGACGGCGGCGGTCACATCGTGGCGATAGATCCAGTCGAACTGGCTGACCATGCGTTGCGGCGCGACGGCCCCGCCCAGTTTCAGCACCATATGTGCCATGCTCCGCACCGGCGGCATCCGCAGGTGATAGCGCCAGGCATTGCCATTGGCCGCCTCGACCACCTTGACCACGCGGTCGCGGCGCAGCGCCTGATACCGCCCCAGCGCCCCTGCCAGATCCTCGCCCGCGTCCTCCAGACAGCGGCACAGGACCCAGGCGTCTTCCAGCGCCATATTCGCCCCCTGCGCCATGAAGGGCAGCGTCGGATGCGCTGCATCGCCCAGCAGGGCCACATTGCCCTTGTGCCAGACCGGGGCGACGGGATGGCGGAACAGCCCCCACAGCCCCACCGTCTCCACCCGGCGCAGCAGCTCAGCCGCATCGCCGCGGAACCCGTCAAAGGCCCGGCGCAGGTTGTCCGGATCATCCTGGAAGTGCCAACCTTCCTCGGCCCAGTCCTTGCGCTCCTGCACGGCGACGATGTTCACCAGCTCACCCCGGCGCAGCGGATAGCTGACGATGTGCCGTCCCGGCCCCATGAAAACCCGCGCCTCTGCCGGAACGCCGCCGTCGTTGGGCACCGTGGCCCGCCAGGCCACCTGACCGGTAAAGAAGGGACGGTCCTCACCGTTCAGTGCGTGCCGCGCCCGCGAATGCAGGCCATCGGCCCCCACAACCAGATCCACCCGCAGCTGCGAACCGTTCTGCATCTGGATCAGCGGCTGCGCGCCTGGCGTCACATGCGTGACCTTCTGCAACAGGCGGATCTGCACCCCGGCATCGCGGACGGCGCGGGCCAGAAGGTCGATGATGTCAGAGCGGTGAACGAAGTAGAACGCCTGATCCGCCGCATAGCGTTGCAGATCCAGCCGGACCACCTCGCCCGGTTTGGCGTAATCGCGCAGCACAACCGCACGGGCGCGCACCGCCTGTTCGGCCAGCGCGTCCTCCAGCCCCAGCGCCCGCAGCACCGCAACGCCGTTGGGGCTGACCTGAATGCCGGCACCGACTTCGGTGATCGCTTCGGCCTGTTCCAGCACCGTGACCTTGGCCCCGCGCGCCTGCAGACAGAGCGCCGCCGTCAAACCACCGATCCCGGCCCCGATTACTGCGATTTTCAACCCGTTCAGACTCATGCGGGTTCCTTATCGTAAAAAAGCGCCAGAGCAACAGCCCCGGCGCTTTCCATGTTTGCTTTCATCGCGGCTCAATCGTCGCGGTGGACTTTTTCGCGGCGCTCGTGACGCTCCTGAGCTTCGAGGCTCATGGTAGCGATCGGGCGTGCATCCAGTCGTTTCAGGGAAATCGGATCACCGCTGACTTCGCAGTAACCGTATTCACCTTCATCGATCCGGCGCAGCGCAGAGTCGATCTTGGCGACCAGTTTGCGTTGACGATCCCGCGTCCGGAGCTCCAGCGCCCGGTCGGTTTCCTCGCTCGCGCGGTCTGCAACGTCGGGGATGTTCCGGGTGCTGTCTTGCAGCCCTTCGATCGTGTCCCGGCTGTCCGCGAGAAGTTCCTCTTTCCAATTCAGAAGCTTGCGCCTGAAATACTCAAGCTGTCTATCATTCATGAATGGTTCGTCCTCGGCGGGACGATAATTGTCGGGAAGAAACACTTCCTGTTTCATATCCGCTCCATTTTTGTTGCCAGTCGTCGATGCAATCTGCGGCAGTTCAATCAACCAGCGTCTCCCGAGGTTGGCATTAGCGCCATCGCAGGGGAATGTCACTACACAATTCGTACTGCATGACGGACCGTCGTTTCGCAATGTCGTGACTGCTTAGGAAACAATCACTGGACGAAGGGACGCCACGGCCCGGCTTGCAAAGGATGCGCCTTGGCTTTACCCGAGGGGAAACAGCGCAAGGGAGACCGCATGACCACCCGTTTCGAAGGCACCGCCGATTACGTCGCCACCGATGACCTGAAGATCGCCGTGAACGCCGCCGTGACGCTGGAGCGTCCGCTTCTGGTCAAGGGCGAACCGGGCACCGGCAAGACGGAACTGGCCCGGCAGGTCGCCAGCGCCCTGAACATGCGCATGATCGAATGGAACGTGAAGTCCACCACCCGCGCGCAGCAGGGTCTTTACGAATATGACGCCGTCAGCCGCCTGCGCGACAGCCAGCTCGGCGAAGAGCGGGTGCATGACGTCAAGAACTACATCAAGCAGGGCAAGCTGTGGGAGGCCTTCGCCTCGGACGAGCGTGTGGTGCTGCTGATCGATGAAATCGACAAGGCCGATATCGAGTTCCCCAACGACCTTCTGCAGGAACTCGACAAAATGGAGTTCCATGTCTACGAGACCGGTGAAACCATCCGGGCCAAACATCGCCCGGTGATGATCATCACGTCGAACAACGAAAAGGAACTGCCGGACGCCTTCCTGCGCCGGTGCTTCTTCCACTACATCCGTTTCCCCGATGCCGACACGATGAAGAAGATCGTCGAAGTGCACCATCCGGGCATCAAGGAAACGCTGCTCACCGCCGCGCTGACCCAGTTCTATGAGATCCGCGAAACCTCGGGGCTGAAAAAGAAACCTTCGACCTCGGAAGTGATCGACTGGCTGAAGCTGCTGCTGGCCGAGGACCTGACCGCCGAGGATCTGGCACGCGACGGGGCCAACGCCCTGCCCAAGCTGCACGGCGCCCTGCTGAAGAACGAGCAGGACGTACACCTGTTCGAACGGCTGGCCTTCATGGCGCGCGGCCAGCGCTGATCCCCTCGGGCAAGGCGCCCCGGTGCCTTGCCCTGTTCCATGCCCTGCCCCGTGTTTACCCGGTTCGCTTCACAGTTTTGCCCAATTGCTTTATCACTAATGGGTAAATTGATTTCATTCTGCTGCCGGGATCCGCGACGTGCCATGTGTTCTACCATCGAGTTCTGTTTCTTCACGCGTCCAAGCCGGGTCTCAGGCCCCTGCTGAACAAGGGGCGCGCGCATGATCCGTCCGGCCCTGCTGTCCCTGTTCATGACCACGGCGCTTGTCGGCTGTGACACCGTCCCCTTCGAGGACACGCCAACGCGTGCCAAGATCGCCGACTCGTCTCTGCCACCGATGAAATCCTTCGCCAGCGCCCGGCCGGCCGCCCCGACGCGGTCCAACGGCAATATCGCGGCGGACTTCCTGGACCTGCATTTTCAGCTGGAAAGCGGGCGGGTTCTGCCGGTCTTCACCCGGTTCGAAACTCCGATCACCGTCGCAGTCACCGGCACGCCACCGTCCAGCCTGGGCAGTGATCTGACCCGTCTGCTGTCGCGGCTGCGCAATGAGGCCGGGATCGACATCCGGCAGGTGTCCTCGGGTCAGGCCAACATCACGATCGAGGCCGTCAGCCGGTCCGAGATTCGCAAGGCGCTGCCGCAGGCCGCCTGTTTCGTGGTGCCCAATGTCTCCAGCCTCAGCGAATTCCGCCGCGCGCGGCACCAGCCGCGCACCAATTGGGCGCTGTTGCGGGACCGGTCCCGGCTTGGGGTCTTTGTGCCCAATGACGCCAGCCCGCAGGAAATCCGCGACTGCCTGCATGAGGAGCTGGCCCAGGCCATCGGGCCGCTGAACGATCTCTATCGCCTGTCCGATTCCGTCTTCAACGACGACAACATGCACACCGTGCTGACCGGCTTTGACATGCTGATCCTGCGGGCCACCTATGCGCCTGAACTGCGCTCGGGCATGACCCGCAGCGAAGTGGCCGCCCGCCTGCCGCAGATCCTGGCGCGGTATAACCCGCAAGGGGCCGGCCTGCCGGTTCAGCCCTACAGCCCGACACCGCGGGAATGGGTCAGCTACATCCAGCAGGCGCTGGGACCGAATTCCAAGCCCGAACAGCGCCAGCGCGCTGCCGCCAATGCGGTGGGTCTGGCGCAGCAGATGAACTGGACCGACCACCGGCGCGCCTTTGGTCACTACATCCTGGGCCGAATGACGCAGGGCCACGACCCGGTCATCGCGCAACGGCATTATGATACCGCCCGCCACTATCTGGAGCGGATGCCCGGATCCCACCTGCACCAGGCCTATGTCGCGGCGCAGATGGCGGCCTATGACGTGGCCATGGGCAATGGTCAGAAGGCGCTGGCGACGGTCACCCCGCACCTGAAGGTCGCAGCAGATGCCGAAAACGCGGCGCTCTTGTCGACGCTGATGCTGATCCAGGCCGAAGCGCTGGAGCTGACCGGTCAGCATGATCGCGCGCGTGCGGTCAGGCTGGACAGCCTCGGCTGGGCAAGGTACGGCTTCGGCTCGGACTGGGCGGTTCGGGCCAAGATGCGGGACATCGCGGCGCTGAACCCGGAACGCAAAACGGGCAGCTGACACACATGATCGTAATCGCAGCACTTATCATCGGCGCGGCTCTTGGGGCACGCGCGGCAAAGAAACGTGGCGGCGCAACGGCGGATATCCTGCAATACGCCGCAGTTTACGCTATCGCCTCTGGCATCCTGGGGACTATTCTGACGATACTGATCGACCGCTTCTTCGTCTGAGACCGCCCATGTTCCAACCGTTTTTCGAAAACCTCCGCAAGGCAGGGATCCCTGTGTCCCTGCGTGAATACCTGACCTTTCTGGAGGGGATGAAATCCGGTCTGGCAACCTATGACATCGAGGCCTTCTACTATCTGGCCCGCGTCGCGATGGTCAAAGACGAGCGCAATATCGACAAGTTCGACCGTGCCTTCGGCGCCACCTTCAAAGGTCTGGAAGAGATCAGCGCCAGCCAGGTTCTGGACGCGGTCGATATTCCCGAAGAGTGGCTGCGCAAGATGGCCGAAAAGCACCTGAGCGCCGAAGAGAAAGCCGAGATCGAAGCCCTGGGCGGCTTTGAGAAGCTGATGGAAACGCTGCGCGAGCGGCTGAAGGAACAGGAAGGCCGCCACCAGGGCGGCAACAAGTGGATCGGCACCGCCGGGACCTCGCCCTTCGGGGCCTATGGCTACAACCCCGAAGGGGTGCGTATCGGCCAGAAGGAAAGCCGCCACCAGCGCGCCACCAAGGTCTGGGACAAGCGCGAATTCCGCAATCTGGACGACACGGTCGAGCTGGGCACCCGCAACATCAAGGTGGCGCTGAAACGCCTGCGCCGCTGGGCCCGTGAGGGCGCCGCGGATGAGCTGGATCTGGACGGCACCATCCGCGCCACCGCCGAGCACGGTTATCTGGACGTCAAGACCCGCCCGGAACGGCACAATGCCGTCAAGGTGGTGATGTTTCTGGATGTCGGCGGCTCGATGGACCCGCATATCAAGGTGGTGGAAGAGCTGTTTTCGGCCGCGCGGACAGAGTTCAAGCACCTGGAATACTACTACTTCCACAATTGCCTTTATGAAGGGGTCTGGCGCGACAACCGCCGCCGCTGGTCCGAACAGACCCCCACACATGAAGTGCTGCGCACCTATGGGCCGGACTACAAGTGCATCTTCGTCGGCGACGCGTCGATGTCCCCCTATGAGATCGCCTATCCCGGCGGGGCAAATGAGCATTGGAACAAGGAAGCCGGTCAGGTCTGGCTGCAGCGCGCGCGGGACCAGTGGTCGTCAAACCTGTGGATCAACCCGGTGCCGGAAAAATACTGGGGCTATACCCATTCGATCGGGATGATCCAGGAAATCTTCGAAGACCGCATGGTGCCGATGACCCTGTCCGGGCTGGAGCAGGGAATGCGTGAACTCACCCGCTGAACCGCAGGACGCCAGCGCCTCCGAAGGATGTCCAACGTAAACACATTCTGAATTTTTTATTGATCTGCGTCATTCTGTCATAGTTGCGGCGCCGCTATTTTCTCACCCAGAAGTTGGGGGGAAACCGCAATGCTAGATGGCACGTTCTCAAGGAAACGTCCGGTCCAGCCGATGTTGCTGGCGGATCTATCACCCTGCGTTCTGGGGTGTCTGAAATCAAAGGCAACCGTGCGCCAGTTCGAGCGCGGATCGACCATCTGCCTGCAGGGCGAACCGGCCGAAGCGGTCAAGATCGTCCGCAAGGGCTGGGTCAAACTGTACCGCGTCTCTCCCAGCGGCAGCGAAGCGATCCTGGCCACCCTCTCTGAAGGTGAAAGCTTTGACGAGATCAGCGGCCTGAACGGCGGCACCTGCGCCGCCTCGGTTGAAGCCGTGACCGATTGCTCCATCATGTTCGTTGATCTGGCCGCTCTGAATATGTGTGCCAACGCCCAGCGGGAAATCAGCTCGGCCATCCTGAGCGTCGCTTCTTCTCAGATGGACAACATGCTGTCCCATATCGAACAGCTGAAGGTGAAGAACGGCGTGCAGCGTCTGGCTGAATACCTGCTTGGCCAATGCGGCACCACCACCGGGCCCAGCCAGTTCGACCTGCCATATGAAAAACACGTGCTGGCCGGCAAGCTGGGCATGAAGCCCGAAAGCCTGTCGCGCGCCTTCAAGCGGCTGAAAGCGGCGGGCGTGAAAAGCGACCTGAAGCATATCCAGGTGTCCGACGTGCGCGCGTTGGAAGATTTTGCCGAAGCGCTGGACGCCTGAAACGGCCACCGAGCCACCGTTCTCCCCTTGATTGACCGGGTCCCTGCCCCTAGGTGCTGAACCTAAAGGAGCAGGAATAACAAGATGATCGGTCCCCTTCTGTTTCTGGATCACGTCCAGGACAATCAGATGCAGCTTGCGGCGCTCTTTGTCGCGCCCAAGGCAGAGGTTCCTGCCCCCCTGACCACCGAGACGTCGCAGCACAGCCCCGAGCTGCTGGCCCGCTACGACGCGAAAGACGTCTATCGCATCCGCTTTGCTCTGCCCGCCGACCGGCCCTCGACCTACAGCTGGGACGGTCAGTCCTTTGATGTGGCCGGGCTGGACCCAAGCGCCACGCGCCTGGCCTATGTGTCCTGCAATGGCGAAGAGCACGGCGATCTGGACCGCGCGGGTGCAGAGCGCAACGCCATGTGGGCACGCCTGCGTCAGGATCATCAGGCCGCGCCCTTCTCCCTGCTCCTGCATGGTGGCGATCAGGTCTATGCCGATGAGGTGACCCACGGCCACCCCCTGAGCGAAGATTGGCCCGACCGCCTGCCCCGTGATCCCTCCCGCGCCGATCTGGATGATCTGGCTGCTCACCTGCGCGAACGCTTCATGGAGCGTTATCTGGCCATCTACAGCGCCCCAGAGATTGCCGACCTGATGGCCCGCGTGCCGTCGCTGATGCAATGGGACGACCACGATATCTGTGATGGCTGGGGATCGCTGCGCCGCTCGCGCACCTATTCGCCGGTGGGGCAGACCCTGTTCGACGCTGCACGGGACGCCGCGCTGGTGTTCCAACATGCCACCGTGGATGGCGATCTGCCCGCACGGTTTTCAGACCCGGACGGGCTGCACCTGGGCTGGCAGATCCAGATCCCTGGTCTGCGGCTGGCCGCCCCCGACCTGCGCTCGGAACGCACCCGGCGCGAGGTCATGGGCCATCGCGGCTGGAAGGCGATGGAGATGCTGGCCAGCAGCCCCGCACCAGGGCGCACGTTGATCCTGTCCAGCGTTCCCCTGCTTGGCCCGCGCCTGTCGCTGCTGGAGCTGCTGATGGTCCTGACACCGTCGATGCAGAAATACGAAGACGACCTGCGCGACCAATGGCAAAGCCGCGCCCATCGCGGGGCCTGGGTGCATATGCTGGAGCTGATGACCCGCATCGCTGCGCCGCAGGACCAGCAGGTCACGGTGCTGTCCGGGGAAATCCATCTTGCGACGCGGGCGGAAATGCAGATGCAGAACGGCAAGACCCTGCACCAGCTGGTGGCCTCGGGCATCGCGCACCGGGCTCCGCCGCGCGCCTGGGCCAAGGTGCTGGGCGCGCTGGCCTCCTGGGGGGACACCCCGCTGCGTGGCCATCCAATCCGCATTCGCCGTATCCCCGGTCAGCCGTCCCGCTATGTGGCGCAGCGCAACTATCTGACCGTGGAGCGGAGGCAGCAGGACTGGCAGGCCAGCTGGGTTTTCGAAGACGCGGGCAAAACAGAGCCGCTTGCGCTCTAAAGTCCCCTTGCCTGCCCTGCCCGGACGCCCCATATCAGGTACATGTTGCGCTTGACCCCCATTCTGCTGGCCGTGGCCTATGCCATTGTGATGTACCGGATTTCCGTCTGGCGGACCAATCGCGAACTGGATGATCGGTCAACCGAACTGGCCGACCCGGACCTGCGCAAGCTCACCGACCGGCTGGCCCGCGCGCTCGACCTGAAGCATATCCCCGTCTACGTCTATGAGATCGACCCGGTGAATGGCCTTGCAGCGCCGGATGGACGGATCTTCATCACGCGGGGGTTCTACCGGAAATTCCGCAATGGCGAAGTGACGGGCGAAGAGATGGTTTCGGTCATCGCCCATGAATTGGGCCATGTCGCCTTGGGCCACGCCCGCAAGCGGATGATCGACTTTTCGGGCCAGAATGCGCTGCGCACGGTGCTGGTGGTGCTGCTGGGCCGCTTCGTGCCGGTCATCGGTCCGTGGATTGCCAATGCGCTGACCTCGCTGCTGGCGGCACGGCTGTCGCGCAGCGACGAATATGAAGCCGATGAATATGCCGCCGCGCTGCTGACCAAGGCCGGATTTGGCGTGGAGCCGCAGAAATCGCTGTTCCGCAAGCTGGACGCGCTGACCCAGCAACGCTCCGGCATGGCCCCGGCCTGGCTGATGAGCCACCCCAAGACGGATGAGCGTATCGCCGCGCTGGAAAAGCTGGAACAGCGCTGGTCCAAGGTCTGACCCCGGCGGCTTAGCCCGCCTGCGACAGGGCCTTGGCCAGACGTGGCAGGCGCGCCTTTTTCAGAAGGCTTCGCATATCCCACTCGCGATCCGACATCTGCCGGGCCTGATCCAGCACTTTTTGCCCGACGCTTTGCATCCCGTCAGGGTCCTCCAGCCAGAGCCCGTGCAGAAAGCCATCCGGATCCAGCCGGTCGAGGCCTTCCTCGGCCAGGATCTGTTTTGGAAAATCCTTGGCGTTCACCGTGACGATCCCGTCCGCCGATCCGCTGACAGCCACTGCCAGCACATGGATGTCGGCCGGGTCCGGCAACCACAGGCGCGCCTCAATCCCAGGCGATGGGCGCAGCTCGGCCTTGGGCCAGGCGACGCGCAGCATGGTGATCTCGGCCCGCGCCTGCGCCTCGCCCTCGGGGCCCAGCTTGATCGCGGCGCGCGCCCATTCCTCAAGAATGCGAGCGGACCAGAGCGGCGTGTAATGGCCAAGCGCCGCCGCGCCCAACAGCACTTCGCGCATGACCGTGGGGTACAGAACGCAGGTGTCCAGAACCAGCCGCATCAATCCAGCCTGTAGAAGAGCGCCTTCAGATAGCCGCTTTCGGCCAGTTGCGGCAGTTGTGGGTGGTCCGGCCCGGCAAAGCCGGTGTGGATCAGCTGCGCCGCCCGGCCCGACCGGCCGATGCCCCGGCTGGACGCACCCCGGAAGCGCGACAGGTCCGCCGCGTGCGAACAGGAGCAGAGCCCCAGATACCCGCCGGGTTTGACCAGCGGGGCCGCCAGACGGGCGACTCGTTCATAGGCACGCAAACCCGCTTCCAAGGCCTGTTTCGACGGCGCAAAGGCCGGGGGGTCACATATGACCACATCGAACTGCGCGCCTTCTTCGGCCAGCGTGGTCAGCACGTCAAAGGCGTCGCCCTGCCGGGTGTCGAAGCGCTCGGCCACGCCTGCGGTCTGCGCACCCTGCTGGGCCAGATCCAGCGCAGCGGCCGATCCGTCCACCGACACCGCATGTGCCGCGCCGCCGGCCAGCATCGCCAGGGCAAAGCCCCCAACATGGGAAAACACATCCAGCACCCGCGCGTCCGGGTGCACCAGACGGGCCGCAAAGGCGTGATTGGGACGCTGGTCATAGAAGAGACCGGTTTTCTGCCCGCCAGTCAGATCGGCCATATAGGTGGCACCGTTCATCGGCACAGGCACCGGGGCGTCAGGCGCCGCGCCGCGCAGCACAGAGGACACATCGTCCAGCCCCTCCAACCCGCGCGCCCGGCCCGAGGCGTTCTTCAACACATTGGTCACGCCGGTCACGGCAACCAGCGCCTCGGCCAGCAGATCGGCGTGGGTTTCGGCCCAGGCCGCGTTGGGCTGCACCACGCAGGTGTCGCCAAACCGGTCAATGACCACCCCCGGCAGCCCATCGGATTCCGCATGGATCAGACGATAAAAAGGGGCGTCAAACACCGTCTCGCGCAGCTCCAGCGCGCGGCGGATCCGGGTTTCGAACCAGGCTTGATCCAGTTCAGCCGCCGGATCGCGGTCCAGAACCCGGCAGAAGATCCGCGAGCCCGGGTTCACCGTCACCAGCCCCAGCGGCGTCCGGTGATCATCCTGCAGCTCGGCCAAAGTGCCCGGCGCCAGCTTCTTGGTCCGCCGGTCGGTGACGATTTCATTGTCATAGGCCCAGGGGAAGCCATGCCGGATGGCACGGGCGTTGGCCTTGGGTTTCATGCGAATTACGGGGCGGGACGAAGAAGAGGGCGCTGTCATGAGCGCCCTCTTACTTGGTAAGTCGAAAGGTGGGAAGCCTCAGATATTATGCATCCACTGATAGATGCCCAACTGCGCGTTCCGATAGCCTTCGGCGTTGGTCAGCTCCTGGCGGATCACCTCGGCCAGATGATTGCTGATGCGCACTTTCTGGGTCAGCCCGCGGGCCTCGGCCAGGATGGCCTGCTGGCCACCAAACGCATCCAGGTCCGCCTTGATGGTGCGCACCGGCACGACCAGCTCGCCGGTTTCGGCGTGGCGGATGGCCAGATCGAAGGTCAGCGCGTGAACACCACCGGTGGTGTAGCGGGCGCGCTCCGTCAGAGCATGGAACCGCTGCACCTCGATTTCGATGTTGACCGGAACCGGGCCGTGCAGGACCGAGACGCCCTGAACCATTGCATCCTGAACGATCTTGTGAACCTGCGCGTGGCGGTCCCCGATCGGATCTTCGCGCCACACAATGTCACCGCGCGGCAGGTAGGAATTGCGCTCGGACACTTTCAGCGAGCGGGGCACGCGGACCAGCACCTGCTTGACGCTGACCGGCGAGCGGATGACCGCGGCATCATTGGGCAGCGACTGATCCAGACGCGACACCTGAACGCCAACGGCGTCTGCCAGCGGATGTGCCCCTGCCGGGGCGGTGGTCATCGCCGTGTTGATTTCATATCCCGCCGGGGTCTGAATGGCGGTGGTCGGGAGCTGCTCGAACGGGGCGTTACGTGTGGGTACATCAACTGCCGTACAAGCCGACACACCCAGACCGAGACCGATCAGCATCAAAGCGCGTGCAATTTTCATGTCCTGCCTCCTTGGTCGATCCATTAAGGATCTTTAACGTTTCTTTAACCAAGGTGATGCTCCCGGAATGTGGCACGATTTCGGCGTCTTTGGTGCATCTTGAGGGAATTGACAGAAAGTTTACGCCTTCTAGCGCTCCCGAGACCGCCAACCGCCTCGCCGGCGCGGGGCGGTCATCTGCACCAGCCCCTGCCGCAGGACCTGGGTCATCGGGTGGTCCTCGGGGTGCTCGGAATAGCGCTCAAGGATCTTTTCGATCGCGTCGCGATTGTCCTGCCCCGCGGGCAGGCTCAGCGCCCAGTCCAGAAAGATGCTCCGGCATTGCGAGTCGGTGATCCCGTCAATGCGATAGGATTCATACATCAGCCCCTTGGGGTCCAATTCATCCGTCGGCCTCATCCGCCTTCTCCACTCCTTCGCGCAGCAACGCCGCATCAATGATCCGGGCACAGTCCCGGTAATGCCCGCTCAGGGCATCGGCCAGTGCCTCAAGAGTATCAAACCCGGTGGTCCGGCACAGGAAATCCGTACCGCCCTGCCCCAGTCGCTCAACCTGAATGGCCTGGCCAGACAGCAACCGCGCCGCTGCCTGTACCGACCAGAATAGGTCGTAGGCCTGTTGCAGAGCCGCTCCCTCCGCGACATCAAGCCATCCACAAGCGACCGCCCCGTCCAGTCCCGCCGCCACATCGCGCACCGCAGAGCCCGACAGCAACGCACCGGTCTGGGCCACCAGTTCCACATCCATCATGCGGCCCGGCCCGGTCTTGGCGTCCCATTCGCTGGTCGGGCTCTTGGCCGCAGCCAGCCGGTCGCGCATCTCGGCCATCTCCGTCAGCACCTTGGCGCGGTCCTGTGGTTCGGCCAGGAAGGCCTTGCGGAAAGCTTCGATGTCGTCACCAACCTCGGCGCTGCCACCAACACAGCGGGCCTTGGTCAGGGCCAGATGCTCCCACACCCAAGCATCCTTGCGCTGATACTGGATGAAGGCCTCCAGACTGGTTGCCACGGGTCCCTGTTTGCCCGAGGGGCGCAGGCGCATGTCGACCTCATAGAGGCGCCCCTGCGACATCGGCGCGGTCAGCGCGGTGATCAGAGCCTGGGTCAGCCGCGCATAATAGGGACGCGTGGCCAGCGGACGCCGCCCATCCGACATGTCCTGATCCGCCGGATCATAGATCACGATCAGATCCAAGTCCGAGGTGGCGTTGAGCCGGGCCGCCCCAAGCGACCCCATGCCCAAAACGGCGGCACCACGTCCCGGCGGCATCCCGTGCTTTGAAGCGAAGTGATCCACCACGATGGGCATCAGCGTGCCAATCACCGCATCGGCCAGCTCGGCATATTGGATGCCTGCGGTTTTGGCATCGATCAGCCCGCGCAGATGATGCACGCCGATCCGGAAATGCCATTCCTTGCACCAGCGACGGGTGGCATCCAGTCGGGTTTCATAATCGGTTTCGACCGACAGCCGTTCGTCCAGCATCTGGCACAGCGCCGCACGCCCCGGCCATTCGCTGAAGAACCCACCGCCGATCACCGCATCGAAAACAGAAGAGTTGCGCGACAGGTGTTCTGCCAGCGCATGCGAGGTACCGACAACATCAATCAGCAGGTCGATAAGCTGCGGATTGGCCTCGAACAGGGAAAACAGCTGCACCCCGGCGGGCAACCCCGCCAGGAACCCGTCCAGCGCCATCAGCGCCTCACCGGGTTTGGCGCTGCGCGCAATGCGGGACAGAAGTTCAGGCTTCAGCCGCTCAAAGATCTGCTGCCCCCGCGCCGAGCGCAAGGCCGGATAGGTGGGCCAGCGTGCCATGACCGAGGGGTCCAGCTCATCCGGCAGATCCGGGGCCGGAGCCGCCCCACCTGCGTCGGGCGCAAAGAAGCCTTCGGTCAGCTCATGCACCTCTTCCAACCGGTCATGGACCTGGGACAGCAGCGCATCCCGATCCAGCCCCATCAGGCAGGCGATCCGCTCCAACCCGTCATCGGACTGCGGCATCCGGTGGGTCTGTGCGTCATGCACCATCTGGATGCGGTGTTCGACTTCGCGGTGCAGACGGTAGTGGGCGGTCAGTGTCCGGGCCGCCTCTTCGGGCACCCAGCCCTTGTCGGCAAGCGCCGCCAGACCTTCAACCGTGCCGCGCACCCGCAGATCCGCATCGCGCCCACCGGCGATCAGCTGACGGGTCTGGGTAAAGAACTCGATCTCGCGGATGCCGCCCCGGCCCAGCTTCATGTCATGGCCGGGCACCCGGATGGCGCCACCGGTGCCCTTGTTTTCGCGGATGCGCAGGCGCATGTCGTGAGCGTCCTGAATGGCGGCAAAGTCCAGATGGCGGCGCCACACGAAGGGCCGCAGGGTTTTCAAGAACCGTGCCCCGGCCTCCAGATCACCGGCACAGGGTCGTGCCTTGATATAGGCGGCGCGCTCCCAGGTGCGGCCCAGGCTTTCGTAATAGGTCTCGGCCGCGGCCATGGCCATGCAGACCGGCGTGACCGCCGGATCGGGCCGCAGTCGCAGATCGGTGCGGAACACGTAGCCGTCGGCGGTCTTCTCGCTCAGCGCGCTGCACATGTTGCGGGTGGCGCGGACCATGCCCTGACGCGCCTCATAGAAGTCATCGGGATCAAAGCGCGTCTCATCGAACAGGCAGATGAGGTCGATGTCCGAGCTGTAGTTCAGCTCATGCGCGCCCATCTTGCCCATGGCAAGGATCGTCAGGCCACCCGCGGTTTCAACGTCATCTTCGGTCAGACCCGGCAGCTTCTTGCGCCGGATCAGGGTCGCGATCTCTGCCTTGATCGCCACATCCGCCGCCAGCGCGCCATAATCGGTCAGGGCCGCTGTGACCTCTTCCAGCGGCCACGCCCCCGCCAGATCCGCCAGCGCCGTCAGCAGCGCCATGCGGCGTTTGCCCTGCCGCAGGCCCGGCTTCATCTGGTCCGGTGCCAGGGCGCGCGTCTCGGCAAAGACCTCGGCCAGTGCCCTGTCCGGGTCCGAAAGCGCGCCGGGCAGCCAGGCCGCCTCACGCTCGATCAGGCTTTTCAGATAGGGGCTGGTCCCGGCAGTGCCCAGAACCAGCTGGGCCAGATCCCCGGTCAAATCGGGGACACGGGCCAGCGCATCGGTCCCGAGGTCCGGATCAAAGGCACGAGGAAGGCGGGCGATTTGCAAACTGTTCGTCATGGCGGCAACTTGAGCGTTCTGCCAAGGGGGGTCAATGCGTCATCCCACCCGGCTGCGCGCCGAAAACAGCTTGACCCCGCGCGCCCGGACCACTTTGGTTCAGGTCAGAAACAGGCGCAAAGGCAGCGGACAGATGAGCAAGAGCCTCAAACGGGTCAAGGCGGCCCTTCAAGACGCCGGGATCCCGGCAGAGATCGTGGAAACCGAAGGCTCCCGCACTGCCGAGGATGCCGCCCGTGCGGTGGGCTGTGAGCAGGATCAGATTGTCAAATCGCTGATCTTCAAAGGCGCTGACACGGGCCGGATGATCCTGTTTCTGACCGCAGGTGGCAATCAGCTGCTCGCTGAGCGGGCACAGGCCGCCGCCGGTGAGGATCTGGCACGGGCCGACGCAGATGAAGTGCGCGCGCAGACCGGGTTTGCCATCGGGGGCGTGTCGCCGGTCGGGCATCTATCGCCCGTCACCTGCTACATGGATGAAACGCTGCTGGGGTTTGATACCGTCTGAGCCGCGGCGGGGACCCCGCGCCATGTCTTTGCGATTGCGCCAGAAACGCTGCGCACGCTGACAGGTGCCGTCGTGGCGAATTTCGCGGGCTGAGTGCCGCCGATCAGGACCCGATCAGGGTGAAGGCCAGCCAGCCCCAGATCCAGGTGCCGGCGATTGCGCTTGGCACGATCCACCAGCCTGGGCAGGCACTAAGCTCTGCCCCCTGCACCGAAACGGTGTCTTCTTTGTACTTTGTAAACATGTGCTCTGCCTTCTTTGAAGAGCGCGGCCGTCCTGCCCGACAGCATCGCCCCGCATCAATCTTGGATGATTGAACCTCAAACCACCATAAGAAACGGTTAACGCGCAAGCAACTCTTCAACCCTTGCGGGAAATCGGCAGGATCGCGCTCGCTTTGATGCAACACCCGCGCCATGCTCAGGTGCGGTTCGTCACGGCACACATCCCCGCTGTCCTGCTATCTTATGAGGGATTCTTCCCCGGCATGCGCGCTGGAGAGGTACGAGCACACGGTAAGTCGGAACGCGCCTCACCCTGGCGGCATTCCCTTGTTAAGCGACTGATATTACTTTTACTTCACTTTACTAACTCTCAGCTCACCAGTCACTTTAAAAACAAAACTATTACATACTTAACTTTATTCACTTCACTTTCAAAAGTGTTTAAGTTGCCAAAATGAAGTGACCCAACTCCAGAGCCCCATGACCGACTCCCTTTCCCCGCATCGCTCCACCTGTTCAATCGCCAGAGCTTTGGACCTTTTCGGGGACAAATGGACATTGCTGGTGCTGCGCGATGTGCTCTGGAATGACAAACACACGTTCCAGGCGCTGCAATCTTGCGCCGAGCGGATCCCGAGCAACCTGCTGGCGCAGCGGTTGAAACGGCTGGAAACGCAGGGCTTCCTGATCAGGGACGCCTATCAGGACCGCCCCAAACGCTATCGCTATCTGCCGACCGACAAGGCCCGCACGCTGGAACCGATTCTGCGGGAAATGATGCTGTGGGGGCATGAGCATTTGAACGGCACATTTGTTGATCGGGACGGTCAGGACGGTCCGAACCCCACACAGCTGAGCCTGGATCTGTCACCGCGTTGAGGGTGTGCGGACATCGGTCCCCCGCCCTGCGACAAACGGACGTTTCCGAAGCTGCAAAACTCTTGTAAGAATTCCCGCATATTCGAACGCCCGTTCAATTCTGGGAGAGGACAGAGATGGATTTTGCGCTGACCGAGGAACAGTCCGCCATTTTCGACATGGCCCTTGCCTTTGGGCAGGAGCATATCGCCCCCAACGCCCGGCAATGGGAAAACGACGGCACCATGCCCCGCGCCCTATGGCAGCAGGTTGGTGAGCTTGGGTTTGGCGGCCTCTACGTGTCCGAGGAATACGGCGGATCCGGCCTCAGCCGTCTGGACGCGACGCTGGTGTTCGAAGCGCTGGCGATGTCCTGCCCCTCTGTCGGCTCCTTCCTGTCGATCCACAACATGTGCGGCGGCATGATTGACAAATTCGGCAGCGAAGAAACCAAGCAGAAATGGTTGCCGCAGCTGTGCAGCATGGAGAAAGTCTTCTCCTACTGCCTGACCGAACCCGGCTCCGGCTCGGACGCGGCGGCGCTGAAGACCCGCGCACAAAAGACCAATGACAGCTATGTGCTCAACGGCACCAAGGCCTTCATCTCGGGCGGTGGCTATTCGGATGCCTATGTCGCCATGGTGCGCACCGGCGAAGACGGCCCCAAGGGGATTTCGACCGTGGTGGTCGAAGACGGCACCCCCGGCCTGTCCTTCGGGGCAAATGAACAGAAGATGGGCTGGAAGGCGCAGCCCACCGCGCAGGTACAGTTCGACGATTGCGCCGTGCCGCTGGCCAACCGCGTAGGCGACGAAGGGCGTGGCTTTACCTATGCGATGGCGGGGCTTGATGGCGGACGGCTGAACATTTCGGCAGGCGCACTTGGGGGCGCACAGGCGGCGCTGAACGCCACCATCCAATACATGGGAGAGCGCAAGGCCTTTGGCAAAACCATCGACCAGTTCCAGGCGCTGCAGTTCCGGCTGGCGGAATATGAAACCCGCCTGCAGGCCGCGCGCACCTTCCTGCGCCAGGCCGCGTGGAAGCTGGACACCGGCGCGCCCGATGCCACCAAGTTCTGCGCCATGGCCAAGCTGATGGTCACCGACACCGCCAGCGATGTGGCAAATGGTTGCCTGCAGCTGCACGGCGGGTATGGCTATCTGGCGGATTACGGGATCGAAAAGATCGTCCGCGACCTGCGGGTTCACCAGATCCTTGAAGGTACAAACGAAATCATGCGCCTGATCGTGGCGCGCCAGCTGCTGGCTGAAAACCGCTGAGAGGCACAGACATGAGCGATATCGACATCCGGGTCACAGGCCAGGCCGGGCGCATCACCTTTACCCGCACCAAGGCGCTGAACGCGATGAGCTATGACATGTGCATGGCCATTGATGCGGCCCTGCGCGCCTGGCGCACCGACGACGCAGTCAAGATCGTCGTGATCGATGCCGAGGGTGAAAAGGCCTTTTGCGCGGGCGGTGACATTGCCGAGCTTTACGCGACCGGCATGAAAGGGGATTTCGGCTATGGCCGCACCTTCTGGCGGGATGAATACCGCACCAACGCGCTGATCTTCGAATACCCCAAGCCGATCATCAGCTTCATGCAGGGGTTCACCATGGGCGGCGGCGTTGGCATTGGCTGCCACGGGTCGCACCGCGTTGTCGGCGAAACCTCCAAGATCGCCATGCCGGAGGTCGGCATCGGCCTGGTTCCGGATGTAGGCGGCACGCTGATGCTGGCGCTGGCACCGGGGCGTGTCGGCGAATACCTGGGGCTGACCGCCGGGCGGCTGGGCCCCGATGATGCGATCTATGCGGGCTTTGCCGATCACTTCGTGCCGCAGGCGAACTGGGCCGATCTGATCGCCGCGCTGGAAACCAGCGGCGACGCCACCCTGGTGGAACAGGCGGCGCAGCCTGCCCCCGAGGGTGAACTGCGCGATCTGCAAGATGACATCGACCGTCACTTTGCCGGGGAAGCGCTTGGCGACATCCTGACCTCGCTGCAAAACGATGAGGGTGACTTCGCCGCCAAGACGCTGAAGACGCTGAACCGCAATTCCCCCCTGTCGATGGCCTGCACGGTCGAAATGCTGCACCGGCTGCGCGGCGCGGGGCTGACGGTGCGCAAGGCGCTGGACCTGGAATACCGTTTCACCTTCCGCGCCATGGAGAAGGGCGATTTCCTGGAAGGTATTCGGGCCCAGATCATTGACAAGGATCGCAATCCACACTGGCAATACGCCGACCAGAATGTTCCGTCCACCGCGGTCAGCCAGATGCTGCAACCGCTGGGGACAGATGCGCTGACTTTTGAGGAGGACTAAACAATGAAGATCGGATTTATCGGCCTGGGCAACATGGGCGGACCGATGGCGGCCAACCTGGCCAAGGCAGGTCACGAGGTGACCGGGTTCGACATGGCAGAGGTCAGCATCGAAGGGGTCACCCTTGCCTCCTCCGGCGCCGAAGCGGCCACCGGTGCCGATGTGGTCATCACCATGCTGCCCAACGGCCAGATCCTGCGCGCCGTGGCCGCAGACATCATCCCGGCCATGAACGCCGGGGCGGCGCTGGTCGATTGTTCGACCGTCGACGTCGACAGCGCCCGCGCCGTGGCCGAGCAATGTGCCGCCGCGGGTCTGCTGTCCGTGGATGCGCCCGTTTCGGGTGGCATCGGTGGTGCGGCCGGCGGCACGCTGACCTTCATGGCCGGTGGCAGCGCCGACGCCTTTGCCAAGGCAGAGCCGCTGTTCGACATCATGGGGCAGAAGGCCGTGCATTGCGGTGAAGCCGGGGCCGGTCAGGCCGCCAAGATCTGCAACAACATGATCCTGGGCGTCACCATGATTGCCACCTGCGAAGCCTTCGCCCTGGCCGACAAGCTGGGCCTGGACCGGCAGAAGATGTTCGACGTGGTGTCGACCTCTTCCGGCTACAGCTGGACGATGAACGCCTATTGCCCTGCCCCGGGCGTGGGACCGCAGTCGCCTGCTGACAATGACTACAAGCCCGGCTTTGCCTCGGAACTGATGCTGAAGGACCTGCGCCTGTCGCAGCAGGCCGCCGAAAGCGCCGATGCAGACACCCCCATGGGACAGCTGGCGCAGGATCTCTATGCGCAGTTCGTTGAAAACGAGGACGGCACCGGCACCGATTTCTCGTCCATGCTGCCGCGGTTCGAAAAACGTTCGCGCCAGTAAGCCGTCGCAAACAGGCATGTGCGGCCCTGATGCCCCGGTACTCTGGGGCACAAGATCAGGAGGCCGCACATGCCACTTTCGTTTCAGGACTTTGCCACGCAGCTTGAATATGGCGCGCTGCCGGATACCGTCCTGACCACCCTGCGCCGCAGCTTTGCCGATACGCTGGGTGTTGCCGCCATCGGATCCACCACCCAGATGGCGGATATCGCGCTCAAATCCGCGCAAATGCTCTTTGGTGTCACCTCCGCGGGTCGGGCGCGTGCACTGCTGTCCGGTCAGGGGTTGAGCCCGGCTGGCGCGGCCATGGCCGGGGCCTTTGCGGTGGACAGTATCGACGCCCATGACGGCACCTCACCCTGCAAGGGACATGCGGGATCAGCGGTGTTTCCCGCCCTGCTGGCCGTGGCGGATGCCCTCTCGGATCTGGGCCGACCACTGGACGGGTCGCAGTTCGCCGAAGCGTTGGCCATCGCCTATGAGGTCAGCTATCGCGCCGGTCTGGCACAGCACGCCACCTGTGCCGATTACCACACATCGGGCGCCTGGACCGCCGTTGGCGTTGCCGCCGCCACCGCGCGCCTTCTGGGCTGTGACGCCGGGCAGATCCGTCAGGCCGCGGGCATTGCCGAATATCACGGTCCCCGCAGCCAGATGATGCGTTGCATCGACCATCCGACGATGGTCCGGGACGGTGTCGGTTGGGGCGCGCCGACGGGCGTCAGCGCCGCTTATATGGCGCAGCTGGGTTTCACCGGTGCCCCGGCGCTGACCTGCGAAAGCGAAGACACCGCGCCGTTCTGGGCGGACCTAGGCCAGGGCTGGCGGTTGGTGGAGGATACCCATTACAAACCTTATCCCTGTTGTCGCTGGGCGCACCCCGCCATCGACGCCGCGGCAGAGCTGATGCTGGCCCACGCCCTGACGGCCGATCAGATCACCGGCGTTGAGATCCGGACCTTTCACAACGCCACCCGTCTGGCCGGTCACACGCCTGAGACTCCGGATGAATTCGCCTATTCCATCGCGTTCCCGGTCGCCGCTCAGATCGTGCGCGGCCAGATCGGCGCCGCCGAGATGACCCCGAAAGCCCTGCGTGACCCGGCCATTCTGCGCCTCAGCAAGGCCACGCAACTGATTGATGATGAACATTTTACCGCCATCAGCGTGGGCAAGAGATGGGCGCAGGTCAGTTTCATCCTGACCGATGGTCGCTGGCTCAGCTCGGAGCCGCGCACCCCGCGGGGCGACACCGACAACCCGCTCAGCGATGCAGAGCTGTCACAGAAATTCCACCGCTTTGCCGATCCTGTTCTGGGCCCCGCCCGCGCTACCGAGATGGAGGCGCTGGCGCTGCGGTTCGATCAGCTGGACCAGAGCGATTTTGCCCGTCTTCTGGATCTGTGTCTGACCGTGCCCGGACCCGACGATCAGGCGTAGGGGTTGCGCGAGCTGCGGTCTGTGGACAGGCTGGGCTGTGTCTCCTCCACCAGCTCACAGATGGCATCGGCCACATGCAGCCGGTCAATATGATGATCACCGCGCCGCACCCGGATCTGATGCGCCCGCATCAGCACCTGCGCGTGGGTGCTGCCCTGTGGCGGTTCAAAGCGGTAACTGGCAAGCTCGATCAGCAGGCCCAGAGGATCCTTGAAGTAGATCGAATCCATGAACCCGCGATCGCGCGGCCCCGAATGCTTGATACCGCGCTGATCCAGCCGATCGACCACCTGCCAGAACATCACCTGGCTGATGTTGAAGGCAATATGATGCACGCATCCCGGTTCCGTCGGTGTACGCTCCGGCGTGCCTTTCCGGGTCTCATCGGTGAAGATGGTGATCAGCCGCCCGTCGCCCGGATCGAAGTAGAGATGCCCTTCGTTCGGGTTGTCCAGGTTCGGCTGATCGAACACGAAGGGCATGCCCAGCACCCCCTCCCAGAAGTCGATGGAGCTTTGCCGGTCCACCCCGGTCAGCGTGATGTGATGAACGCCCTGAACCTGTAGTTTCTGCATGATCTGCCCCCTACTGTTTTCGGTGTGTACCTGCGGCTAATGATGTCACTTTCAGGACTGAAAGAAAGTACAGACGGTTGCACAGGCTCTGTGCATGCCCCGGCCTAGCCCTGCCCGGCCATGGCAAAGACCATGTCCCGGGTCTGTGGATCGGCAGCAAAGAACATTTCGATCCTGAGTTCGGACATGGCAATATCGGTGGTCGCCCCGAACTGAGTGATGGTCGAAAAAAAGGACAGCACCTGATCCCCGATCCGGTAGCGCGCCGGGATCACCACGGGCGCTGCACCGGGCGGGTAAGCCGGGGTCTCTCGCACCAGATTCCGCAACCTTGAAACGGCCTGTTCGATCACCTCGTCCTTGCCGAAATGGGCCAGCTCGGTCCGCAGGCGTGACAGGCTCAGCTGCTGCACCTCTTCCAGGTTGACGATGGCCGCCCGCAGCAGCGGGTTGTCCAGAAAAGCGTCAATCAGACTGTCCCCGGGCTGCACGCCGGTGGCCCGGAACATCAGTTCCGCCGGGGCGTTCATCGCAACAATGCCCCAGTGCCGGTCCAGAGCAAGCGCCGGGAACGGTGCGTGTTGCTGCAACATCCAGTCCACCGCCTGTCTTAGCGGCGCCAGTTCCTCTGCCCCCGCAGGCCGCGCCTGATAGGCCGGGGCCAGCCCTGCGGCGACCAACAGGGTGTTGCGGGCCTCACCCGGGATGTGCAGTTCGTCACACAGGCGCAGGACCATCCCCCGGCTGGGACGCGACCGCCCGGTTTCCAGAAATGAGATGTGGCGGGAAGAGACCCCGGCCTGCAGGCCCAGTTCCAGCTGGCTCAGCCGCCGGATCCCCCGCCATTCTTTCAGCGCTGTGCCAAATTCTGTCATACCTGCCTGCTCCCGGTTCTGATCACCGGATCATAGCATCCGCGCGCCGCAGCGCACTTACCTGACAGGTAATTGTTTTGCCGCGCGGCACCGCGCAACAGTGCAGGCCGAAACCAACCCACCAATCCGGAGGACACATGATGTCGCTGACAGAAACCCTGCCCCTGCTGGCAACACTCGCCTTTTTCGGCTTTGCCGCTGCGATGGCGCGCGGAATTACCCTGCCTCCGGCGCTGTCCTGGGTCATCCCTGCGGCGCTCTCGGTCGCGCTACTGGTCTGGACGCTCTGGTCAATTGTGGCTGAGGGGCTGTTCGGTTTCTGGCCGGTGCAGACGGCGACCCTGTGGGGCAATCAGGTCTGGTTCGATCTGGGGCTGGCCTTTGGCATCGCCCTTGTGTTCCTCGCTCCCCGGGCGCGGGAACAGAACATGCGCGCAGGGCTGTGGATCCTGATGGTCTGCTGTTCGGGCAGTATCGGCCTGCTGGCGATGATGGCCCGGATCGCCTGGCTGCAGCAAAACCGCGCCCACGTGCGCCAGGCCACCCAAAACGCCTGAGCGATTATTCCGTTCTGTCTCCCTGCCCGGACCGGTCTTGCCGGCTGTCCGGGCAGAAGTTTTAGCCGGGCTATTCAGCCGCCACCTTTTTCGCTTCCAGCATCGGTTTCAGATACCGCCCGGTATGGCTGCGCGGTTCCTCGGCGACCTTTTCGGGCGTGCCAGCGGCCACGATTTCGCCGCCGCCATCGCCGCCTTCAGGGCCGATATCGATGATCCAGTCCGCAGTCTTGATCACATCCAGATTGTGTTCGATGACCACCACCGTATTGCCGCCCTCGACCAATTCATGCAGCACTTCCAACAGTTTACGCACATCTTCGAAGTGCAGGCCCGTGGTGGGTTCATCAAGGATATAAAGCGTCCGCCCGGTGGATCGTTTGGACAGCTCCTTGGACAGTTTCACCCGCTGCGCCTCGCCCCCGGACAGAGTCGTGGCCTGCTGACCGACCTTGATATAGCCCAGGCCCACACGGGCCAGCGCGTCCATCTTGTCCCGAATCGACGGCACCGCCTTAAAGAACTCCTGCGCGTCCTCAACCGTCATATCCAGCACATCGGCAATGCTCTTGCCCTTGAACTTGATCTCCAGCGTTTCGCGATTGTAGCGCGCGCCCTGACAGGTTTCGCAGGTCACATAGACATCCGGCAGGAAGTGCATTTCGATCTTGATCACACCGTCGCCCTGACAGGCTTCGCAGCGCCCGCCCTTGACGTTGAAGGAGAACCGCCCGGGTTTATAGCCGCGCGCCTTGGCCTCGGGCAGACCGGCGAACCAATCACGGATCGGGGTGAAGGCGCCGGTATAGGTGGCGGGGTTGGATCGCGGCGTGCGCCCAATGGGGCGCTGGTCGATGTCGATCACCTTGTCCAGATGCTCCAGGCCCTTAATCGTCTCACAGGGCGCAGGCGTCTGGCGCGCGCCATTCAGGCGCATCGACGCGGTCTTGAACAGCGTCTCGATGGTCAGGGTCGACTTGCCGCCGCCCGACACGCCCGAGACACAGACGAATTTGCCCAGCGGGAATTCCGCCGTCACATTCTTCAGGTTGTTGCCGGTGGCCTTGACTACCTTGATCTTCTTCTTATTGCCCTTGCGGCGTTCCGCCGGGATGGCGATCTCGCGGGCGCCCACCAGATATTGCCCGGTGATCGAGGCCGCGTCGGCCTTGATCTGCTCAGGTGTGCCGTGGCTGACCACCTGGCCCCCATGCACCCCGGCGCCCGGACCAATGTCAAAGACATAGTCCGCCTCGCGGATGGCCTCTTCGTCATGTTCCACAACGATGACGGTATTGCCCTGATCGCGCAGGTTCTTGAGCGTGCCCAGCAGGCGGTCGTTGTCACGCTGATGCAAGCCGATTGAGGGTTCATCCAGCACATAGAGAACCCCGGTCAGGCCCGAGCCGATCTGGCTGGCCAGCCGGATCCGCTGGCTTTCGCCGCCCGACAGGGTGCCACTTGAACGAGACAGCGTAAGGTATTCCAATCCCACGTTATTCAGGAACCCGAGGCGTTCGCGGATCTCCTTGACGATGGCCCGCGCGATCTCCTGTTTCTGCGCGGTCAGGTGGTTCGGAACATCCTCGATCCAGGCCAGCGCCTCGCGGATCGACATCTGCACCACCTGGCCCACATGCAGGCCCGCGATCTTGACCGCCAGCGCCTCATCCCGCAGGCGATAGCCGTCGCAGGCGCCACAGGGGCGGTTGTTCTGGTAGCGCTCAAACTCTTCGCGGATCCAGTTGGAATCCGTCTCGCGATAGCGCCGTTCCATGTTCGGAATGACGCCTTCGAAGACCCGCGTCACCTGATAGACACGGCCGCCTTCGTCATAGCGGAAGGGGATCTCCTCATCCCCGGATCCATACAGGAACACCTGCTGCACATGTTTCGGCAGGTCCTTCCAGGCAGCGTTCTTGTCGAACTCATAATGTTTGGCGATGGCTTCAATGGTCTGCAGGAAATAGGGTGACTTGCCCTTGCGCCAGGGGGCCAGCGCCCCGTCATAGACCTTGAGCGTGGCGTCCGGCACCACCAGTCGTTCGTCAAAGAACAGCTCAACCCCCAGACCGTCACAATCCGGGCAGGCCCCGAAGGGCGCGTTGAAGGAAAACAGGCGCGGTTCGATTTCCGGAATGGTGAAGCCACTGACCGGACAGGCGAAGTTTTCGCTGAAGGTGATACGTTCCGGATCGCCTTCGCGCGGGGCGGTTTCGAAGA
Source organism: Paracoccaceae bacterium (assembly GCA_022763485.1). Lineage (GTDB taxonomy): Bacteria > Pseudomonadota > Alphaproteobacteria > Rhodobacterales > Rhodobacteraceae > Aliisedimentitalea. The sequence goes on from JALEGX010000077.1 coordinate 37,047, forward strand.
TGGCGATGCCGTCGGCCAGATCCAGCGCGGTGCGGAAGCTGTCCGCCAGCCGGGTTTCCATGCCTTCGCGCACGACGACGCGGTCCACCACCACGTCAATGTCATGGCGGAACTTCTTGTCCAGCGTCGGCGGCTCATCAAGCTCATAGAACTCTCCATCCACCTTGACGCGCTGGAAGCCCTGCTTGCGCAGTTCCAGGAACTCCTTGCGGTATTCGCCCTTGCGGTCGCGCACGATCGGGGCCAGCAGATAGCCACGGGTCCCCTCCTCCATCGCCATGGTGCGGTCCACCATGTCCTGAACCTGCTGCGCTTCGATCGGCAGGCCGGTGGCGGGGCTGTAGGGCGTGCCGGCGCGGGCAAAGAGCAGACGCAGGTAGTCATAGATCTCGGTCACGGTGCCCACGGTCGACCGCGGGTTTTTGGACGTCGTCTTCTGTTCGATGGAAATCGCCGGGGAAAGGCCGCTGATGTGATCCACATCCGGCTTTTCCATCATGTCCAGAAACTGCCGCGCATAAGCCGACAGCGATTCCACATAGCGCCGCTGCCCTTCGGCATAGATCGTATCGAACGCCAGCGAGGACTTGCCCGAGCCGGACAGGCCGGTGATCACCACCAGCTGATCGCGCGGAATATCCACGTCGATGCTCTTCAGATTGTGCTCGCGCGCGCCGCGCACCTCGATGCTTTTCAGCTCAGCCATGATGCCCCCGGTTTCAGTCCTCATAGAAATAGGCGAGCGTCAGCGAGTCTCCAAGAGAAAAGAGTGAACAAAGTGTGAACAAATACACAAAGCAAACAATCTATTGAAATTCAAATACAGGAATGTTTATGATTGACCTGCAGAGACAGCCGGAAACCAGCATGTTAAACCTGATCTCCTTTCTCAAACGGGGCCTCAGCGTCTCGGACGCCATCGACGGTGCGGCACGGGGTACGGTCACATTGATCGACCTGCGGGAACTGTCCGAGCTGCGCAGCACCGGCAAGGCCAAAGGCGCATTGCACATTCCGTTGCAGCAGTTGCAGGACCAGGCCGACCCCGCGAAACCGGGCGCCCGCAGCGATCTGCACCCCTCTGACTGTATCGCGCTCTATTGTGCGTCAGGGATGCGCAGTTCGGCGGGCAAACGCGTTCTGACGCGCCTTGGCTATGACAATGTCCACAACATTGGCTCGCTGTCGCATTGGGTGCGGGCCGGTGGCGGTGTCGACCCGGCCTGATCAGGTTTTCTGGGCAATCGCCCAGGCACAGATCGGCATGTCGGGGTCATTGTCCAAAGGATCTTCCCCCTCACGGTATTCGGGCGGCCAGACCTCTTCCATATTGCGCAGGGCGGCATTGCGGTTGCCCCATTGCTGGGCGCGAATGGCATCTTCGGCAAAGCCACATTCGATCAGCAGGTTCTTCAGACCTCGCGCGGACCAGCGCGAACAATCCTGTGGCGCGGCGTGGAACGGGATGAAGAAGGGCACCGCCAGCCAGAAATGCCCGCCTCGGCGCAGCATCTTGCGGATGTTCTTGGTCGCCATATAGGGGCGGTCCAGATGCTCCCAGACCTGATTGGCCAGGATCAGGTCGAATTTTTGCACCTTGCCCGTCGCATCGGTGATCGGACCGGCACAGATGTCATATTGCGGATATCGGAACTGCGCGTAGGAGCGGAAGCTGAACATCTCGCCCCATTTGCCCGAGATTTCAGCCACCTCAAGGCTGGCGGGGCCCAGCGACTGGATCATCTGGCGGCTGGATTTGCCCATCGCAATTCGGTTCAAGCTCGGCATTTTGTGGTTCTCCTGCCCGTTTTGGGCAGTTCAACACATCGCCCGCCACAGGTCGACCCATTTGAACCTGACGCGCGGCCGCAGGGGATCAAGCGCCCGCATCATCGGATTGGGACAGCAGCCAGCGCAGCACCAGCCGGACCGCCTCGCGGCGCGCGGCCGAGCGCCGCCGTAGAAGGTAGAAATCATGCCCGCCGACATCCCCCGCCTGCGCGACCTGCACCAGACGCCCCGCCGCAATGTCATTGGCCACCAGAAAGCGGCTGACCAGCGCGACGCCCTGCCCGGCAATCGCGGCATCGATGGCCAGCGCCGTCTGGCTGAGCCGCAATCCGCGCAGGGGCGTGCTTGTACCGCCGGTACGGGCCAGGAATCTGGGCCACAGGTCATGGGTGTCGTGGATCATCGGCAGCTGCGTCAGCCGCGCCCCCTCCAGCGGCAGCGGCGCCGCCCCCACCAGCGCCGGGGCGGCCACAGCGATCACCTCCTGCCGGAACAGCAAGGTTGCCTGCAGCGACGCCCCAAACGGCGGCGAGCCCTGCCGCACTGACAGGTCGATCCCGTCGCTCTGAAAGCTGGACACCTTCTCGGTCGCCAGTATGCGCAGATCGACCTGCGGATGTGGCTTGGCGAAATCCGGCAGGTTGGGGATCAGCCATTTCGACGCAAAGGTCGGCGTCACGCTGACCAACACCTTGTCCGGTTCCGGTTTCAGCTCTGCGGTGGCGGAGCGCAGGATGGCAAAGGCCTCCTCGACGCGGGCGTGATAGCTGCGCCCGGCCAGGGTCAGCTCCAGCCCCTTGGGCACCCGTTCGAACAGGGTGATTTCCAACTGCGCTTCCAGCTGGCGCACGTGCTGTGCCACCGCGCCCTGCGTCACGCCCAGTTCATCCGCGGCCGCCCGAAAGCTGAGCCGGCGGCCCGCCGCATCAAACGCGCGCAGGCCATTCAGGGGGGGAAGGTTGTCCATCAGACAATAGTATTCCTACTGTCATAAGACTTCAATTCTGCATCCAGTTTTCCCTCTATGACATTTATTCTGCTTCTATTCTTGAGTGGAGATGAAAACATGGATGTAGAAAGAGTTGCCTTGATTACCGCAGGTGGAAGCGGCTTGGGCGCGGGTGCGGCGCGTCAACTGGCAGAAGATGGCTTCAAGGTCGGCATCCTGTCGTCCTCCGGCAAGGGCGAAGCGCTGGGGGTCGAACTGGGCGGGTTTGGCGTCACCGGATCCAACCTGAACCCGGACGACCTGACCGCGCTGGTCGAGGGCGCAAAAGAGCGCTGGGGCCGTGTCGATGTGCTGGTCAATTCCGCCGGACATGGACCCAAGGGGCCGATACTGGAGATCAGTGACGAGGACTGGCATCTGGGCATGGAATACTACCTGATGAACGCAATCCGCCCCACCCGCATGGTCACGCCGCTGATGCAGGCGCAGGGCGGCGGCGCGATCATCAACATCTCAACCTTTGCCGCGTTCGAACCTGATCCGCTGTTCCCGACCTCGGGCGTTTTCCGGGCCGCGCTGGCCGCCTTCACAAAGCTCTATGCCGACAAATACGCGGCCGACAACATCCGGGTGAACAATGTGCTGCCGGGGTTCATCGACAGCCTGCCGGAAACCGAAGACCGCAAGGCCCGGATCCCGCTGGGCCGCTACGGATACACGGCCGAGGTGTCTTCGCTGATTTCCTGGCTGGCCTCGCAGGAGGGCGGCTATATGACCGGACAGAACCTGCGCATCGACGGCGGATTGACCCGGTCGGTCTGATCCGCGTGATCCGATCCGGGCGGCATAGCTGTCTGCTGCTCATAGCGGCGGTGCCGCTTCAGCCCTGCGCCATGTGGGACCTGATGTGGTCCATGAACAGGCGCAGCGGCATCATCGTCCGGTATTCCCTTGGAAAATAGATGTAAATCCCCGGCGTGGTCCCAAGGTCATTTTCCAGGATCGGCACAAGCTCCCCTGACGCAATCTGCTCTGCCACATAGTCCCGGAAGGTATAGACCAGCCCCAGCCCCTTGCGCGCCAGGTCCACCGAAGCCGGCAGGGTATTGGTGATCAGATTGCCCTGCACCTCGACCGCATAGGCCCCGTCCGGTGATGCAAAGCTCCACGGTGCAATTCGGCCCGAAGACTGGAACCGATACCGGATGCAGGTGTGGCGCAGCAGATCACGGGGGCTGTCTGGCACGCCATGCGCGTCCAGATAGGCGGGGCTGCCCGCCACGGTCAGGCGCAAAGGCGGGGTCAGCCGCACCGCAACCATGTCCTGGGCGATGTTGTCACCCAGGCGGAATCCGGCGTGCAGCTCCTCGCCCAGGATGTCAGACAGCGCATCGGTCAGCGAAAGCTCAAGCTCAATCTCCGGATAGTCCGCGCAGAACTTCGCCAGCACCGGCGCCACGAACAGGTGATAGGCGAATTCCGGCATCGCCAGCTTCAGCGTCCCCCGCGCCGCATGTCCGGTGCTGCGCGCGCTTTCCACCGCCTCTGACAGCTGATCGAACGCAGGCCCCGCGCCGCGGATCAGGGCGCGCCCGGCCTCGGTCAGGCTGATGGCGCGGGTGGAGCGGATGAACAGCGCGGTGCCCAGCTGCTCTTCGAGGTTTCGCAGCTGATGGCTGACGGTGGAGGGCTTGATCCCCAGCGCCTCCGCCGCTGCGCGCAGGCTGCCATGCTGGGCGATGGCGGTGAAGACTTCCAAAGGGGCAAGAGGCAGGCGCATTGGGGGTCTCCGCGTCAGAGGGGCAGACGAAACAGGTCAACGGGCTGGTGCAACCCCCGCAGGTCCTGTGCGCCGATGGGGTGCAGGTCAAATTCCGTCGCATGGTCCGCCACCGCGCCGGTCACCAAAGCGTGCTCTCCCAGATCCTTGCACACGCCCTGAACCCGGCTGGCGCGATTGACGGTGGAGCCCACAACGGTGAAATCCAGCCGATCGGGACTGCCAATATTGCCAAGGGTCACCTGCCCGAAGTCCAGCCCGATCACGAAGGGCAGCTGATCAGCGCCGTCCGTGCCGCGTTCGCGCATGGCCTTCAGCGCGTTGGCGCTGGCCCGCAGGGCGGCATTACAGGCCTCTGCTGGATCCGGCGTTGCCTCGAACATCGCCAGCACCCCATCGCCCATGAACTTCAGGATATCGCCACCCTGATGCTGTACCTCGGTCACGATCAGATCAAAGAACGCCCCCAGCAGCGACAGCACCTGCGTTTCCGGCAACCGGTCAGTGCGGGCCGTGTAGCCGCGCAGATCCGCAAACAGGATCGCGGCAGAGACCGCGCGGGTTTCGCCACGCTTGATCCGGCCCTGCCCGATTTCACGCGCGGGCCCGTCGCCCAGATAGGTCCGCAGCAGGCTTTTCTGCGATTCCCGCATGGCCACCGGCTCCAGCGCCGAGGCCAGCGCATTGCGGCTGCTCCGCAATGCCCGGATCTGCGCCTCGCTAAAGCCTTCGGGCGCTTCGGTGGAGAAGCTGCTGCCCTGAACGGTGCCATCACCGTATTCCAGCGGCATCGCCAGAAAATCGGTGGCCCCGGATTGGGCAAGCTCCGCATAGACCGGGTGCGCCCCGCTCAGGTCCAACCCCTTCAGCCGCTGGCGCACGGGGCTGCGCGTGGTCACCACATGTTCAAACGGGCTGCCCTGCCAGGCGGGCGTCTCCAGCACCTGTGCCGCCACGTTGTAGCGCTGGGTCCTGTCCGGGGTCCAGACGATGCCCCAGGCGCTGAGCAACGGATTGGCGTAGCTCTGACCGATGCGGACCCGGGACAACGGCACGCCCATCGCCAGCAACCGGTCGCAATAGCCCCGGACAATCGGCACCGCGTCCCCCAGCAGACGCCCCTCTCCGATCAACCATCTGATCAAACTGTCTGTCTCCCGGGTCATCCGCGTCCTGTCCTGCCTGTCCTTTGGTGCGGGGAGCATATCATGAAATGCGCCTTCCATTGTTCGATTTCATACATGAAAGAGGTGAAAGATGGGAGAATTATCACGGCTTTCGGGATAACTTATCTTCCCCTCATCGCAGCAAACGCTGCGCCTGGAGGACAGTTTGATGACCCGCATCCCCATGCACCCCCCGGCCCTCGTTGGCGTGACCACCCGCCCGGTGCGCTTCACCAGCAATGGCACCACTCTTGCGGGCGTACTCTGTTCCCCCGACGGCCAGAGCGGCGCGTGGACCACGGTGAACGTGCAGATGGCCGGGACAAATGCCCGCGCGCTGACCGCGCGCGCCGCCGCCAACGCGGTGGCCGACTTCCTGAACGCTTGAAAGGACAGATGATGAAAACGCTGATCGCATCCGCACTTGCCGCAACCCTGGCCGGAGGAATGACCATGGCCGCATCGCCCGAAGACAATATCAAGGTCGTGCAGGATTTCTTTGCCGCCTATGGCGCCAATGATCTGGACGGCATTGCCGCCGTGATGGACGAAAACGTGCGCTGGCACATCCCGGGCCGTCACCCGCTGTCGGGCACCAAACAGGGCCGGGATGAGGTTCTGGCCTTCTTTGGTCAGCTGGGCGTCGCCGGGTTCAAGGCCGAACCGATCTATTTCGGCGCTGATGAGACCCATGTGGTCGACATCCACCGCGGCTGGTCGAACGCCGAGGGCAAGCCCAATGTGGATACGACCTGGGCGCTGGTCTACCGGATTGAGGGTGGCAAGATCGTCGAGGCCACCAACCTGAGCGCAGATCAGGACGCCGCCAACACGTTCTTCTGGTCGCAATACGATCTGGCCCCGGTGCCCGAGCGTCTGGCCAAGTGAGCAGGGGCAAGCTGTGATGAAACGCGCATTTGTGACCGGTGGCAATCGCGGCATTGGCCTGGCCATCGCCAAGGGGCTGGCCGATCAGGGGCATGAGGTTCTGATCGGCGTCCGCGATCTGGCGGCGGGTGAGGCTGCGGCCCCCAAGATGGGGGCCACCGCCGTTGAGCTGAACCTGACCGACCCGGCCAGCATCGCCCGCGCGGCGGACCAGCTGGGCGGGGTCGATATCCTGATCAACAATGCGGGCGTTTTGGGGTCGGGCCGTTTGCTGGACGACCCACAGGACTTTGCCGACAGCATGGCCGTCATGGTGCATGGCCCCTATCTGCTGATGCATCACCTGACCCCGCATATGGTGGCTCAGGGATACGGTCGGGTGGTCAATGTCTCGTCCGGCTGGGGCGCGTTTTCCGACGGGGTGGCGGGCCCTGCGTCCTACGGTGTGGCCAAAGCGGCACTGAACGGGCTGACCGTGGCCGCCGCGCGCACCCTGCCCCGCAGCGTCAAGGTCAACGCCATGTGCCCCGGCTGGGTCCGCACCCGCATGGGCGGCATGGGGGCGACACGCTCGCCTGCCAAGGGGGCAGACACGGCGATCTGGCTGGCAATGCTGCCGGATACAGGCCCGACGGGCGGGTTCTTTCGCGACCGCAACCCCATCGACTGGTGAGCATGATGACTGAAAATCCTAAGCTCGAAGGCTTTATCGCCGATTGGTTCGCCCGGTTTGACCGGCTGGACCCGATTGACGCCTTTCTGCCGGATCTGCATCCGCAGGTGGTGTGGAACATGCCCGATGTGGACCGCGCGCTGACCGGCCACGCCCGCGTGCGCGCCTGGTACGACGGGGTGCTGGCCACCCTGCAGCGCCCGACCGAACACCATGTCGGTGACATCGAAATCGGCAACGGGAGGGCCGCGTTCACCGTGCTGTTTCGCGCCCGCACCCATGACGGCACGCTGATCGAGGCGCGGGTCCGCGAACACTGGCGGTTCGACCTGCGCCCCGATGGCAAACCGCTGATCACCCATTACTCCGCTCAAATGCTTGAAGAGGCTGACACATGAAGACCCTCGTCCTGACTGCCCATCCCAATCTGGAAAAATCCCGCATCAACCGCGCCTGGTTCGACGCCCTGGCCGAGGCCGACAGCGTCACCACCCGTGACCTGACCGCTGTCGGCGGCGCGGGCATGGCCTTTGATCTGGAAACCGAACAGGCGCTGTTGCTGGCCCATGACCGGATCGTGTTCCAGTTTCCATTCTACTGGTATTCCGCGCCGCCGGTGATGAAGGCCTGGATGGATCAGGTGCTGAGCTACGGCTTCGCCTATGGTCCCGGTGGCGACAAGCTGAAGGGGCGCGAATTCCTGGTGCTGGTCTCGACCGGTGGCCCCGCAGACAGCTATCACGCCGGCGGCTACAACAACTTTTCCATGGATGAACTGCTCAAACCGTTCCAGCAGACCGCGCTGCTGACCGGGATGACCTATCTGCGGCCCTTTGTGGCGCATGGCATGGCGGTTGCCACGGTCGAACAGATCGACGCCAGCGTGCCCGAGATGCTGGCCCATCTCACCGATCCCGAGTTGGATCCCAAGGTGAAACAGGCCCGTCTGCTCAAGGCGCTGGCCGAGGATCCGACCAAGGCGGCGGCGGTGAGCTGACACCTGTGGCGGCGGTCCAGTAAACCCCGCCCCAAGGGCATAGATCTGCGCCGCGCAACACGAGCTGTTGCGCGGCTGATCTGTTTGCGCGGGCGTTACGCCTTGACCAGATGTCCCCCATCCACATCCAGAACGGTTCCGGTCAGATAGCCATTGGTCATCGCCATAATCGCCGCCTGCGCGACCTCTTCCGGGGCACCAACGCGGCCCACCGGCAGGCTGGCCCCAACCTGCGCATACATGCCTTCGCGGTCGGCCTCCGGCATGGCGGCATAGGCTTCGGTGGCGACCATGCCCGGGCTGATGCAATTGACCCGCGCCTTGCCCGCCAGCTCCACCGCAAGCCCCTTGGCCAGCGCCTCGACCGCGGCGTTCACCGCGCCAAGCCCCGTAGTCCCGACCGAGGGGCGACGGCTGAGCACGCCGGAAAACAAGGTGATCGAGCCACCGTTGGCCAGATGCGGCAGCACCTCACGCGTGGTGACATAGGGGCCGGTGAACTTGGCTTCGAACATCGCGCGCAGATCATCGGTGGGCAGATCGGCAAAGCCGCCATGCGCGGCACTGGAGGCGGAAATCACCAGATGGTCCACCGCCCCAAGCCCTGCTGCCCAAGCGCGCACCCCGGCCTCATCCGTCATGTCGACCGGGGCAGGCTCTGCACCGATTTCCGCCGCGACGGTGGCAAGCCGGTCTGCATTGCGGCTGGCAATAGTGACCCGCGCACCAAGGCTGGCGGCCAGTTGGGCAGTGGCGCGGCCCATGCCGCTGCCGCCACCGACGATGACGACATGTTTGCCGGACAGCGCGGTTTCGAATGGGGGTGTCATGGGGAACTCCTTTCCCGTGTGTGCTGTTGTGGATCACAGATAGGGGGTGCGACCTCATAGTTGAAATGGATGTTACTGATCTGATAAATTGATCTTATGAATGTTAATGCTCTGGATCTGAACCTGCTCAAAGCGTTCGACGCGCTGTATCAGGAACGTCATGTAGGTCGTGCGGGGGCTCGCATCGGGCTGGCGCAGCCGTCAATGAGCAACGCCTTGTCCCGCCTGCGTGCGCAATTCGATGACCCGTTGTTCGTGCGCAGCCCCGGTGGAATGCTGCCCACCAGCCGGGCCGACGCGCTGGCCCCGCAGGTGCGGCAGGCGCTGGAGCTGGTGGCCGGGATGTTGCAGCAGCCCGCGTTCGACCCGATGACGGCCAATGACAGGCTGACCATCGCCGCGCCCGATCTGATTGTCCTGACGCTGGCCCCGGCGCTGATGCGCCTGTTGGAAGCGCGCGCGCCGCGCCTGCGGGTCAGCTTTCTGCCGCTGGACAAAGCCAGCTGTCTTGACGCGCTTGAAGAAGAGGCGCTGGATCTGGTGATCGGGCATTTCGGCACCCTGCCCGCCCGCATTCATCGCCGCGCCATCCGGCAGGACAGCTTTGTCTGTATCGCGCGTCAGGGGCATCCGCTGGTCGGCGAGCGGCTGGATCTGGAGGGGTTTCTGGCCGCCCGCCACGCGCTGATGACACTGAGCCAGGATTTCGAGGGCGAGGTGGATCGCGCTCTGAAACGTCTGGGGCATCGCCGCGACGTGGTGATGAGCTGCGCCCAGTTCACCGCTTTGCCAGACGTGATCGCTGCCTCGGACCTGATAGCGACGGTGCCGACGTCACTGACCCGGATCGCAATCCGCGCAGGATGCTGCGTGCATCCGCTGCCCTTCGATCTGCCCGCCTGGGAGACCGAGATGATCTGGACCCAGAAGCGTCAGGCCACGCCGCTGGGCCGGTTGCTGGTTGAGCTGGTCGGAGAGGCTAGCCGGACGCCATGAAATCAATGAGCTTGCGCACCCGCGCAGGCAGCAGGCGACGCCCCGGATAGACCGCGAACATGTCGCGGGTCGTGGGTGTCGCGCCCTCCACTGTGACCTCAACCAGATCCGCAGTGAGCATATCGCGCGGCAGGATGGTGATCCCCATATCCCGCTGCGCTGCGCCGCGGAGCATGTCCAGCGTGTCGAACTCATGCGCAATATGCTTTGGTTTGATCTGCTCCCCGGATTGCATCAACCAGGGTTGACGCGACACCAGCGCGGGCACCTGCATCAGACGGTCGCGCGAGACCTCGCCGTGCAGCGTGTGATCGGCAACAAACCCCGCTCCCGCGCAGAAGCAATAGTCCAGCGACCAGAGCCTGCGCGCCACAAGGTTGGAGTCCTCCAGCGGGCCAACACGAAAGGCCAAGTCGATGTTGTCGCGAAAGAAATCCAGAATTTCATTCGTGGCGTTCACCTCCAGTTTCACGCCCGGATTGGCCTGCGCAAAGTCCAGCAGCATCGGCCCAATCCGGCTTTGCACCGCGACCGGCGGCGCGGTCAGGCGGAGGGTCTGGGTGCCGGTGTCCCCGGCAAATCCAGCAACGTCCCGCAGCGCCTCGACCGGGCCGGCACAGCGGTCCAGCAGCCTGCGCCCCTCTTCGGTCAGCCGGACTTGACGCGTTGTGCGTTCGAACAGCTTGACGCCCAGATGGTGCTCAAGCTCGGCAATGCGGCGACTGGCACGGGACAGCGGAATACCGATCTGCTGTGCGGCCTCCGAGAAGCTGAGACAGCGGGCCACGGCGGTGAAGAGGGCAAGGTCGTTGTAGATCATTATCTCACAAACAGGATTATGAGTTCTATTTTGGAATATTATCATGATCCGGCGCAATGGCTAGCTTCCCTGCACCAACGCAAAACGGAGCTCCCCATGACCCAATCCGCCCCTCATCGTGTCGTCATTCCTGAAATCGGCGGGCCGGACGTACTGCGCCAGCAGGAGGCCGCGATCCCCACCCCCGGCACGGGTGAGATCCTGATCTGCAATCACGCGGGCGCGGTGAATTTCATCGATACGATCATCCGGCGCGGTGAAATGCCCGAAGGCATGATGCCCGCCCTGCCCCATGTGCCCGGCGTTGAAGGCGCCGGTGTGGTCGCGGGGCTGGGCGACGGGGTCGAAGGCCTCGCCCTGGGCGACCGGGTGGCCTGGATGGGGCCGATCGGCGCGGGAGGCTATGGCACGCATTCGGTGATCGGCGCGCCCTATGTGACACGCATCGCGGATGACGTGGCGTTCTCCACCGCTGCAGCGGTGCCGGTGAACGCCATGACCGCCTGGCACATGCTGGTCAATCTGGGTGGCGCGGCGGCGGGCAAGAGCGTGCTGGTCCACGCCGCGGCCGGTGGGGTCGGCACCATGATCCAGCACATCGCCAAACATCTGGGCATGACCGTGATCGCCTCGGCCAGCACCGACAAGCTGGACTATGCACGCGCGCAGGGCGCCGATTACGTGATCGACTATCGCCGCGAAGATGTGGCCACGCGGGTCAAGGACCTGACCGGCGGGCGCGGCGTGGATCTGAGCCTGAACCCGATTTCGGGGGAAACGCTGAAATCCGATCTCGACGCGCTGGCACCGCTGGGCACGGTGGTGCTGTTCGGGTTCCTGGCCGGTCCGCCTGCGGGCAACTTTGGTGAGGATCTGGCGGCGCATTTCCAGAAATCCGTCGCGGTGAGGGTCAGCGATATCTACACCTATTTCATCACTGCCCCTCAGGCGTTCAACGCCGATCTGGCCAAGGTCTTCGCCTTGCTGGAACAGGGTGTGCTGCGGCCCCAGATCACCAGCTTGCCCCTGTCCGAAGCGGCCGCGGCGCATCGCAGACTGGAAGCCGGGGAAACCACCGGCAAACTGGTTCTGACGATCTGAGGCAGACCGGTCGGCGGCCCAAACGCCCCGGCCACCGGCGGCGATCCAGCAGCAACCAGACCGGGAGAGATCATCACCCGTCGGGGTCGGCGCCGGCATAGATCCCGCGCCGCGCCGCGAAGCTGTCCGCCAGATGGCGCATCAGCGCTCGTACATGCGGCACCTGCCGCAAGTCGGGATGCGTCAGGCACCAGATCGGCATATAGTCCACGGGCGCAAGACCGGGCACCGGACGCAGATCCCGGTGCAGCGCCGTCAGGAACACGGGCATCCGCAGCATCGCCACTCCCGTCTGTGCCAAAGCCACGGCGCTGATCATGTCATCCACGGTCATCGCGACATGCGCCAGCGGCAGAACCGGCGACAATGTCACCGGCACCGGGTGGGGCCAGCTGTCGAAGCTCAGGATCGGCACCCCCTGCCCCGCAGCGGCCAGACCCTCGCGGTGCCTGTCCAGAAAGCCCTGCGTGGCGCACCAGGCGGCGCGTTGCGGCACCAGCACCCGGCCCCACAAGCTTGGCTCCGGATCACGGGAGACGCGGATCGAGACATCCGCTTCGCGCTTGTGCAGGTTCAGGGTGGAATCGCTGGCGCGCAGGGTGATCTCAATCCCCGGATTTTGCGCCGCAAAGCTCTTCAGGTCGTCGGCCAGCCCCGAGGCGACGATCAAGGGCGGCGCTGTCACCACCAACCGACCGGACCCCGCCTGTGTCCGGGCCGCCAGCGCAAGGTCCATCGCCAGAACAGCGCGCTCCATCTGGGCGGCATGGGCAATCACGTCGCGCCCTGCCTCGGTCGGCAGCAAGCCTGACGGGCGACGCGAAAACAGGCGCGCGCCCATCGCCGCCTCGATCTTGTCCAGCTGCCGCGACACGGTGGCATGGGTCACGCCAAGATCCCGCGCGGCCCCGCTGAGGCCACCGCTGCGGGCGATCGCAAGCACAAATCGTAGTCCGTCCCAATCCTTCATGCGCACAGTATGCCGTGGATCACCGGGTAAGGTACAGCGATTTCCG
>JALEGX010000078.1 GCA_022763485.1 Paracoccaceae bacterium
ATGTCCTGCACGACATGCTGAAATCCAAGGGCCAAGGCCGGGATCATGATGTCTGGCCCGCGCGGGCAACCGTGCTGTTCCTGGCCGAACACATCCAGCCGCGCCCGGTGGAGGAACTGCCGGGGCTGCTGCGCTGGTTTAAATCGGTTGAGGGTCCGAAGGCTGCGCGCGAGGGAACGCTTGTCGAAACCTGGGCTTACTTCCGAAAGTACAAGCGCCCGCCGATCCACGCGCAACGGCAGATCCTTGAGGAAGCGCAAAGCAACCGTCGAAAGCTGGAACTGTCTCAGGACCGTATGCGCCGCAACGTCGCGCGACCGGAAGATGTTGAATTTGTAGAGCGCTATCAAAAGCGCCTCGCCTATTGCCAGAAGATCGTTGAGGAAGGACAGGCCGCATGAAACATGATCCCGAGCTGATCAGAGAGTTGGAAGCACAACGCATTGCCGAGGTGAAGGCGCGCGGCGCGGTGCCGGAGGACTGTGGCCCGGAGATCCCGGCTTCCCCAGCCCGTGGTGCCTTCCGCGTGTTTGAACCGATGGCGCTTTATCCTGACGGTAAAGACGGCTACACGGCCAAGCCCGCAGGTCATGCTGGGCGCAAGGCAATCCAGAGCTGCGATGCCTTCGACGTCATGGAGGCGCAGGCCCGCAAAGTGCTGTTCACGCCGGGGCAAAGGGCGATAGGTCGTTTCTATGGCACCCTGTCCGAAAAGCTGGCGGCGTCTGGCGTTCGGTGTTCTTCGGTCGAATCTATGCCGCAGAAGTCGTCAGGCGGTGGCGAGTACATCGACGCCGTGTTGCGAGATCGGGAACTGTTGGACCGCTTGCAGCGGCGGATCGGTGGTGGTGTTGCTCTGTCGGTGCGTCGTGTCCGTCCTTCGGATCGGGCGAGGCGCGGGCTGATAGGGGATCGTGCGTTGGTCGATGCTGTGTGTCTTGGTGGCCTGACATTCTCGGAGGTGTTGGTGAGGCATGGCTGGGTTGCTGAGGGCGCACGCGCGCAGGGAAAGCACATCAAGTCTCTTCGTGTTGCCTTGTGTGGTGCCTTGGATCGGATGTCTGGGTATCGCGATTTGGCGGTGCCGTCCTAAGGGGGTTGACGCTTAGTACGACCGTGTGCAAGTAAATATGCATCATCACCAAATGCGCCCACGGGAAACCAGCGGGCGTTTTTGCTTTTGGTCTTCTCTCTTATTTCGGAGGTCAACATGTGACGCGGAAACTCTGTGTCGCTGCGGGCTGTGACGATCTGGCTTTGCCTGGCGGATCCCGCTGCGCATACCACGAAGAGCGCCACATTGCCCGGCAGCGGGAGCGGCGGGCCAAGGCGCAGACGTCAGAGGCCGCACTTGTCGGTCGCGCTCTCTATGCGGATCAGAACTGGATCCGTGCAAGCAAGGCATTCCTGCGCCGCAATCCGCTCTGTCATGACTGCGCCGAGCTGGGCGCGGTCGAACCTGCAACCGAAGTCGATCACATCCAGCCGCATCGCGGCGATGTTCGGCTGTTCTGGGATCGGTCGAATTGGCAGTCGCTTTGCAAGCCCTGTCACAGCCGGAAGACAGCGCGCGAGGTGCTGCACACCAAGGGGGGGTAGTCTGAAAATCTAGGCCATGTATCCCAAACCGCGCGGTGAACCTTCTTTTTCGCGAGCGCGTAATTGGGGAAAAAAGCCCATCATGAAAGGGGATAGACAGGATGAAGGGAAAGAAACCGAACCTGAAAAATGTTGTCCCCATGAAGGGCGACATTCAACGCCACGTTCCCGAGGCCCCCGATTTCCTGGATGATGAGGCCCGCAAAGTCTGGGATGAGCTGGCCCCGGAGCTGGTGCGCAAGGAACGCCTTGAACCGCTCTATGCGTATCAATTCGCAAGCTACTGCGCCTGTGTCGCCAATTTCATTTCTGCAACGGCCTGTCTTGCATTGGAGGGTCTCTATTATGAGACCAAGACCCGCAACGGGATCCAGCAGAAGAAGCGCGCGGCCTGGGGGATCCAGCAGGAAGCCATGGCGGGCATGCGCCGCGACTCTGCGCTGTTCGGCCTTTCGCCGGTCGATGCGGCGCGGCTTTCGTCGGACAGCCAAGGCGATCTGTTCGATGAAGTTATGAAGCAACTCAATGGAACCGATTGACCACCCGGTTTCGCGCTACGCAACCGGGGTAATCGAAGGGGATATCGTAGCGGGCGATCTGGTGCGAATGGCCTGTGAGCGGCACTTGCTGGACCTGGAAACCGCTGCGGATCGCGGGCTGTTCTTCGACTGCAAAGCGGCAACGCGGATCATCAACTGGGGCGGGATGCTGCAACATACGACCGGCCCCATGGCTGGCAAGCCGCTGCACCTGGAGCCGTGGCAGGTGTTCCGTCATGGGTCGGTGTTCGGCTGGAAACATATGGACACCGGTCTGCGCCGGTTCCGGTCCACGTATCACCAGGTCGGCAAGAAGAACGGCAAGACCACGGACACGGGCGTTCCGATGCTGTACACGCAGCTTTTTGACGGTGAAGCTGCGCCGCAGGGCTATTGCGCGGCGACAACCAAGGATCAAGCCGGGCTGTTGTTCAAGGAAATGAAGCGCATGATCAAGCGATCTGCGTTTCTGGGCCAGATGATGAAGGTGTGGCGCACGTCCATTGAAACGCCCAAAACTGACGGGGTGATTGCCTGTCTCAGCCGTGACGGGGATTCATCGGATGGGATCAACCCGAGCTTTCTTGCACGGGACGAAATGCACCGCTGGACGGATCGCGAGCTGGCCGACACGATTGTCGAAAGTATGATCGCGCGAGACCAGCCGATTGACTGGGTGATCACGACTGCGGGACAGGATCGGGCATCCCTCTGCGGTGAATTGCGCGACTATGCCGAAAGCGTTTTGCGTGGTGGTGTCGAGGACGACAGTTTCTTCGGCTTTGTGGCGGAACCGCCTGCCGATTGTGACCCTGCCGACCCGAAGTTCTGGGCGATGGGCAACCCCAACCTTGGGGTCAGCAAGAAGATATCAGCGATGGAAGACACGCTGAAAAAGGCGCTGGCGATTCAAGGCCGCATGCCGAACTTCAAAAGGTTCCACCTGAATCTCTGGACGGAAGGCGCAGAAACCTGGATCGCGCGGGATGTCTGGGATCAAGGCTTGGCCCCTGCCCCGTTCGATCATCGCGCGCTCTACGGTCGCAAGGCCTGGGTCGGGCTGGACCTGTCAAACAAGATCGACACGACCGCCATTGTGGTTGCCGTGCCGGTTGATGGGCTGATTTATCTGATTGCCTACACCTTCATTCCCGAAGGTCCAAAGGGGTTCATCCGCCGGGCGCAGAGCGAAAAGCGCGAATACGTCGGGTGGCGGGATCAGGGCTGGCTGGAGGTCCACAAGGGCGGAACCATTGATGAGGACGCGCTGATCACGCGCCTTGAGTGGATCCGGGGCAAGTTCGACCTCCAGGAAGTCGCCTATGACCCCTGGGGCATGAAGTACATGGCCGACAAGCTGGAAAAGCGTCGGTTCCCGATGGTTGAGCATCGGCAGGGCTATGCGTCCATTTCGAACCCGATGAAGCGGTTTGAAGAAAAGGTCGCGCAGAACAAGATCCGGCATGGCGGCAATCCGGTGCTGGCCTGGCAGGTCGGCAACGTCCATCGCGACGAAGACGCGGCGGAAAACGTGAAACCGAACAAAAAGAAATCGACGGGCCGCATTGACGCGGCGGTTGCCGCGATCATGGCGCTTGGTCGGGCTGAACATGGTGAACAGAAACGCAAGGCGCGGGATATCGAGGTGGTATGAAACTATTCGGCTTTGAACTTACCCGTGGCGATGCCACCCCGGCTGCGGCGCGGATCGAACCGCAGATCACCGCGTCGGAAGAACCCTCCGGGACCGCTAACCCTGCCCCGTGGTTTTCGGAAATCGGCTGGGGCGGTGGCAAGCCGAACCGGTATTTGCCGCGTATCAGCCCGGAACGCAGCGAGAAACACGCAACTGTCTTTGCTTGCTGCAACAATATCGCGGGCGATCTGGCAAAGGTCCCTCTGAAACTCTACCAGCGCGACGGTCAGGGGCAGGATGTGCGGGTGCGGGAACACCCGGCAAACTACCTGTTGAATGTTGAGGCCTCGCCCGGTGTTCCGGCTGCGGTGGCGCGCTTTGGATTGATCTACCCTTGGGCGCTACGGGGCAACAGTTTTGCCTATGCGCCGCGTGATGGCGGTGGGGAGTTGGAGCTGGTGGAGATCATCCTGGAGGGGAAATGCACCCCTCTGAAAGCAGGCCGCGCCCGGTTCTATGACATTGAAGACGGCGCGGGCATTCAGCGCCGTGTTCCCAGTCGGTCGATGGCCCACCTGCGTTATCTGGCCCTTGATGGGTGGACCGGCAGATCCCCGCTGCAAGTCGCATCCGAAAGCATGGGTCTTGCGATGAAGGGGCAGGAAACTGCGGCGCGGTCTCTGTCAGGCGCTCATGCCAAGGCGTTTGTCAAAATGGCCGATCACTATGAATCGGACGTAGATCGCAAACGCAATGAACGGCGCATCAAGACGCAGTTGACCAGCCCGGATGCTGATGGCCTGCCGATCATCGGCCCGGAGGATGATATCAAAAGCCTGGACCTGACCGCTGCCGATCAGGAGCTGTTGGGAAACCGCAAGTTTGATCGTGAGATGATCGCCGCAATCTACCGCATGCCCCCGTCCAAGCTGCAAATGCTGGAATATGGGGTGAAGGCCAACGGCGAACAACAGGCCATCGACTATCTGACCGATTGCCTGTTTCACTGGTCGGTTCTGGCCGAGGGGCAATGTGCCATGGCGTTTCTGACGCGGGCAGAGCGCGAGGCGGGCTTGTTTCTCCGCCATGACTTCGGGGCGCTGCTGCAACCCACGATCAAAGATCAGATTGAGGCCGTCACAAAGGCCGTTGGTGGGCCGATCTACACGCCAGATGAGGGCCGTCAGAAAATGGGCCTGGGCAAGATAGATGGCGGCGAGAAGCTAAACCCCGCGCCGAACATGACCCGCAACGAACCCGACAAGAAGAAAGGAAAGGACGAATGACCCAGACCGTAAGCGCCTTGATTGGTGGGGCACAACTGGCCCTTTCCGCCGAACATGGCTTGCCGCTTTTGCAACTGGAATTGCCCGAGGCGGAGGCCGCGCTGTCGGTGCAGGCCGTCCAGATCGAGCGCGGGCAACGCTTCGCCATCCAGAACGGTGTTGCGTTCGTGCCGGTGCGTGGTGTCCTGACGCCGAATTCCGCCGCGCTGGAGAAATACTTGGGCTGGGCAACCTATCATGGTCTGTCTGAAACCCTGGAACAGATCGCAACAAATGACGAAGTTCAGGCGGCTGCGCTGTTCTTTGACACGCCGGGCGGAACCGTCATGGGCATTCAGGCTGCGGTTGAAGCGTTGCAGGCGGCGGTGGCAATTAAGCCGGTGCATGCGATTGTGCATCCGCTGGCAGCGTCGGCAGGCTACTGGTTGGCAAGCCAATGCACCGATATCGCCCTGACGCCGGGATCCTGGGTTGGATCGGCGGGCACCTTGTCGACCAGCTTTGCAGCGATGCAGCCGGGCATGGATGGGGAGCAGAAGTTCATTCAGACCTCTTCCAATGCAGGGGCGAAACGTCCCGACCCGTCCACGGACGAAGGCCGCGCGCTGATCCAGGCGCGGCTGGATGCAATGGAAGCTGATTTCCTGGCCGCTATCGCGCGGGGGCGCAAGATCGCGGTAGAGGAGCTGCCGGGGCGCATGAGCCGGACAGACCGGTCACAGGATGGCGGGGATGTGTTCTGGGGCGCTGATGCGGTGGAGCGTGGCCTGGCCGATACAGTCGAGACAATGGGCGCATTCCTGGCCCGGATCGGCGCGCAATACGCGCCGAAACCGCGACGGAAAACAAGCGCCCATCTGGCGCAGGCAGAGGCAGCCCTGGCCCTTTCCGAATTCTGATTTCACCAGCGGTTCTGCCGCTTGTGTCTTTGCCCTGCGCGCTTGCGGCGGGGTCTTTCGGCTGCGCGCTGTGCAGCCATCCATGGAACAGGAGAAACAAACATGGACATCAACGATCTGCGCCGCAAACGGAAGGAAGCGGCGGAAGCCATGAAGGCAAAGGCCGAGGCGATTGCAGCGCTGGAGGCCGACGAAAACGCGACCGACGAAGCCATTGCAGCCGCGCATGCCGAATTTGACACTGCGAAGGCGGCATTCAACACGGTCAAGGAAACGGTTGCCCGTGCCGAGGACGTGGAGCAGGCGCTGGCCGACTCTGCTACGTCCGAAATCAACACCCCGCCTTCCGGTGGTTCCCCGCTGCCCGGCACGGTTGCCAAGGCGGATGACAAAGGCGCGGACACCGGCCTGATGGTCGCGGCGCTGGCGAATTGTGGCGGGGACCGCGATAAGGCGGCTGCGCAACTGGAAGACGCTGGGCATTCGGGGATTTCCGCCGCGCTGAGTGGCG
This sequence comes from Paracoccaceae bacterium, assembly GCA_022763485.1. GTDB lineage: Bacteria > Pseudomonadota > Alphaproteobacteria > Rhodobacterales > Rhodobacteraceae > Aliisedimentitalea. The sequence goes on from JALEGX010000078.1 coordinate 6,471, forward strand.
CAACCGCCGGGGCTGGTGGGGTTCTGATCCCGCGCCCACAGACTGACGTTCTGATCGAGCTGCTGAAACCCAAGGTGGTTGTGCGCAAGCTGGGGGCCGTGTCCCATGACATGCCCGCTGGCAAGCTGCGCAACGGGCGCGTCGCAAGTGCGCCGACTGCTGGTTACATCGGGGAGAATGCGCCGATTGTCGAAAGCGAACCGACCTTCGACAATGTGGACCAGGACTTCAAAACCCTGACGGCGCTGGTGCCGATTGGAAATGCGCTGTTGAGCTTCGCCAGCCCCAGTGTCGGAACGCTGGTGCGCAATCTGTTGCTGGATTATTCGGGCCTGCGCGCAGATCTGGCTTTCCTGCGCAGCGACGGAACCGGCGGCACCCCGAAAGGCCTGCGGCATTGGTGTCTGCCCGGTCACCTGTTGACGGAAGCACTCGCAACGCCCGCTGCGGTGGAGGCGGCGCTGCGCAAAATGGTCAGCATTGTTGATGATGCCAATGTCCCGATGCTGAATCCCGGTTGGGCTATGCGGGCATCGACCAAGCATTTCCTTGCGAGCCTGCGCGACCCGAATTCCGGGGCCAAGATCTACCCGTCGATTGATGCCAGCAACACCTTGCACGGCTATCCGATTGAAACCACTTCGCAGATCCCGAACAACCTGGGTGGCGGCGCGGACACCGAAATCACCTTTGCGGATTTCTCTGAAATCATGATCGGGGACGCGCAGGAGATCCGCATTGCGTCTTCGACTGAGGCCGCTTTTGTGGACACCAACGGCGACACGATTTCCGCCTTCCAGCGCGATCTGACTCTGATGCGGGCGGTGTCCCGCCACGACCTCGCTCCGGTTCATGATGAGGCGATTTCGGTTCTGACCGCAACCGGCTGGGGTCTATGACCCCGCCCTTCTCAGGCGGCTGAACAGGTCGCCTGATCCCCCCCTTTTTTCTCTTTCAATTGGAGGCAGTGACATGTCCCGCGTTCTTGTGAAATTCACCACCGGCTATGGCCGGTACAACAAAAACGAAACCGCCGGGTTCGATGCCGGCACTGCGAAGAAACTGACCGAAGGTCCCAAGGCCGTTGGGAAGATTGTCGGCAAGGCGCAAGAGCCGAACCCGGTTTCAGTCGTCACGGATCTGCGCCAGCAGACCGGAGCGGGTGCAGACACAGACGTCAAGCTGAAAGAAGCTTTGGCGGAACTGGACCGCCGAGAGGCGGAATTGGACCAGCGCAGCGCCGATCTGGGCCAACGGGAAACCGAAGTAAAGGCCCGTGAGGACGCGCTGGCCGTAGCTGCAAGCAAGGAGCCGGAAAAAGAAACCGGCGCGCCGCCCAAACAGGGCGCAAAGTCGTAATCGGGGCGCGGTGTCATGCGGGTGATCGAAGCTGGGGAAATCGCGAGTGGCGTCACACTTGAGGCCTTCAAGCATTCCGTGCATTTGTCCATGGAAGACATGGATGATGACGCCGCGTTGCTGCTGTCGCTGTCTGCGGCAGAGCAGGCCGTGGCCGTTGCAACAGGTCGCCCGCTGACACCGCGCGCCGTTGAATTCATCGTCCCGCTTGGGGCGTGGCGTCAATGGTGGTTCCCGGTGTTGCCCGTGGTCGAGCTGATCGGCCTAGCTGTCGATGATGGCGCGGGCTACTGGCTGGATAAGCCGATGGCCGGGGCCTGGGTGCGTCAGTCCCATGATGAGCCGCAGCTTGTGCTGTCTGCCGCGTGGGACGGTCACAAGGCAGGTGCAGAGCTGCTGCGGGTACAGGCGCGCGTGGGTGGGCCTAACCCCACCACGGACGCGCAGGTCCGTCAGGCGGTGATCCTGCTGGCGAAGGAATGGTTTGAAGCGGGAATCGCAATCGACCAGCAGGACGCGCCCCGCCTGTCCTTCGGAGTTCACCGGCTGATCCGCCAAGTTCGTTATCGTCGCCCGGTTGAGGTGCAGTGAACATGCGCCGCCTTCTGGATCAAACGATCACCGTTTTGAAACCACAGACGGGCAAGGATGCTTTTGGGGATTCTGTGGATGCATATGACGAAGGGAGGTCCGTTCGGGCTTCTCATAGTCCTGTGAGCGATGCTGAGAAACAGGGCAACGGGCAGTTAGGCCGAATGAGCGTTTCGCGGTTCGTGGTCAGCCACACTTCATATACCGCCAAAATCTCGGGCAAAGATCGGATCGCGTTCGAAGGTGCCGAATGGATGATTTCCGGTTTGAAAACCGTTGGTCGCAAACGGTTTATTGAGATCACAGCGTGGAAGGTGTCGAATGAAGTTGGCCTTTGATGTCGAGGGATTGGATGACCTAGACGCTACGTTGTCTGACCTGCCTCGGGCGACGTCCAAGGGAGTCGTGAGACGGGCGCTCAAGAAGGAGCTTGACCCGGTTGCTGATATGGCGAATGGGCTTTGGCCTGGCAGTCAAGATGACGCTTTTGCCGTGTCAAGCAAGCTCAAAGGGGGGCAAGTCGGGCCGGATGTCGGATTGAGTGCAGTCACTTTGTTCGTGGGTTCAACCCCGTCTGCCCCGCATGCTCATTTGCCGGAATGGGGGACGGAACCCCGTTTCCACGAAAGCGGAAAATATGTTGGTGCTGTCTCACCTGATCCGAGCCTGACGCCCTCGTGGGATGCTCACAAGGACAGGATACTGCACGGACTTGCAGCAACTCTTCGGGCGGAGTTGGAGGCCACAATGGCGCGACGGGCGCGGCGGGGGGGCTGATGGAAGAGCATCTTCAAGCCCTGCTGGGTGGCGCGCTGAGCTGCCCGGTCAAATGGGGCTATTTCAGCGACGGTGAGAGCATGCCGCGCGTCACGCTCTTTCGCATGTCCGGGCGGCGCAACCACACGCTGACCAGCAAGGGACTCATGCGGGGATCCGTCCAGGTCGATTGCTGGGGGCGCACCTTTGGACAGGCTACGCTGACCAGTCGAGACGTCCGAGACGCGCTGGAGGGCTACGCCGGTGGTCCGATCCTGCATGCCGAACTGACGGCCATCAGGGACCGCGCCGCTGACGATGCCTCTACGGCGCATCGGATCTCGCTGACCTTTGACCTGACCTATCGCGAATAGGTCTGTTTCACGAATTTGCGCGCATCGGCAAAACCCGTTTCGCGCCACGACATAGGCCCCGGCCTATCACCCTGCGCCGATCCGGCGCGTTCAATCCACGAAAAGGAAAACTGCTATGTCGCACCAGACTGCATCTGGGGCCACGCTGGGAATCTCGGCTGCCGCTCCCGCTACCCATGATATCGCGGGCTTTGATGCCCTGACCTTCACCGATGTTGGCGAGATCACCAATATCGGTGAATTCGGCAAGGAATGGGAGACTGTCACCCACAGCCCGCTGTCGTCGCGCGGGGTCAAGAAAAGCAAAGGCAGCTTCAACAATGGCGCCCTGTCGCCAGGTCTAGCCCTGGATGACAGCGATGCCGGTCAGGCGATCATGGAAGCCGCGCGTGATAGCGACGACAACTATTATTTCAAGATCACCCTGAAAAGTGGTCTGACTTACTATTTTGTGGGTCTGGTCATGTCCTTCAAGCCCAACGTCGGCGGCAACCCCGATGTGGTGACGGCCAGCACGAATATCGAGCTGAACAATCATGAGATTGTGAAGAAGCCCGCCGCCTAATCCGTTCGATGAACGGTCGGGCCGGGTGGAAAGTGGTTCGATCCCCCGGCCCAAACGAACCGCAGAACCTGAGGATATGATTATGGACTTCACCACATTTGACAGCGCGACCGCAGCAGAAACCGGCGCAGATTGCCACATCAAGCACCCGGTAACGGGGCTGCCGCTCTATGACAATCCGGGCAAGGAATGTGAGGACAACGGAAAGCCCTGCATTGTCATGGTTCAGGGGGTCGAGGCCCCATCGGTGCGCGCCGCGATGCGCGACCTGCAAAAGGCGCGCGCACAGGCAGCGGACAGCGCCGCAGGTGATAATCAGGACGGCCCGGCCAAAGGCGATGAGGACTTGTCCATTGATGAGCTGCACGACCGCATGGTCGAGGGGCTGCATTTCCGCATTGTCGGCTTCAAGAACATTCACAAGGGAGAGCGTGCCGCCACCAAGCGCGATGCCAAATGGTTCCTGAACCTGAACCGGCTAAACCCGCAGGCGGATGGGGACTCCTTTGTTGAGCAGATCGCGGACTTTTCCCGCAAGCGCGGCAGTTACCTGGGAAACGTCTCAGGCGGCTGACGCTCTACGCCGGTCAGATCGGCTTTCTGTCGGCGCAGCCCGAAGATTGGAGCTTCAGCCGCATGGATATGTGGCTGAAGGAAGGTCTGGATCCCTGCCTGCCCGATATCTCCGGGGTCGAATATCTGCTTGATATGGTCAACCCGGATGGATTGGGCTGGTGCCGTTTTGAGCCGATGGGTGGGGCCTCGCCTCACAGTTGGGCCGAAATCGAAGCGTTTTCCCGTGCTGCCGATCTGCGGCTGGACCCTTGGGAGGCGCGGCAGATCCGGGCCATGAGTGCTGCCTTTGTGCGCGAACGGGTGCGTGGTGCTGACCCCATGGTGGTCTCGCCGGTGTTTCAGGATCGACCCGATGAGGATCCGGGCGTTGCCGTTGAGCGCCGCCGCGTCTCTGATCAACTCTCCAGCGGCTTGGATGCGCTCTTGGGATAGCGCCGCGCCGCATCTTTCAGGGTCGATGACAGACTTGCGCCGCAGGGCAAACACTGCGGCGCATAACCGTCCTTTTTGGACAGAAAACACCCCTGCCCCGACCGGATGCCGGATCGGGATGGCTTGGCAACAGGAACCACTATGGCACTAGAAATCGGCGCAGTTCGGGCTTCGGCCTCGCTGGACGCGACCTCTTTTGAAGCTGGTGTGAAAACCAGCCGTGCTGCTTTGCGGTCGCTGGGTGGCGAGTTCAAGGAAACATCCCGTGATGCTCTGCGCGCGGTCGAAAGCATGTCCCAGGCTTGGGACAAAGGGTTCACCAAAACCGAGCGCGCGGCACAGACCCATATCAACGCGCTTCTTGGGGTGGACCGCGCCAACAAGCGCGCCTCTGCCGGTTCTAGGGCCTGGGCCAATCAGTTGGATCGGCAGGCCAAGTCATTCGACAGTCTGCGGGCTTCCCTAGACCCGGTCTTTGCATCCTCCAAGCGCTATGAAGCTGCTGTTGAGCAGGTTGAACTGGCGGTGCGATCCGGCATCGTTACGCAGCGCGAAGCCAATCTGGTGCTTGAAAAGGCATCTGCACAATACTTGGGGACAGCGCGGGCCACCCAAAAGGCTGCCGCCCCCACGCGCGGTTTTCTGAGCCTGTTCTCCAAAGAACGTAGTCATGAGTTGCGTCAGGTCGGCCTGCAACTCAGCCAGGTTGGCCAGCAAGGGTCTGTGACCGGCAATTACCTACAGGCCGCTGCGATCCAGGCGGCTGATATCGGGGCAGCCTTCGGTATCATGGGGATTGCCGCCGGAACCGCGATCAGTGTGCTGGGGCCTTTTGCCCTTGGGCTTCTGGACGTCGGGTCTGGATCCGACAAGGCCACAGAGGCGTTGGAGGGTCTGGATCGCGCCCTGTCGGACTATCAGAGTTCCGCCGAAGCTGCGCGCGCGACAAACAGCGATTTGAAGGCTGAGTTTGGTTCCCTGGCCGCAGAGGCGCGCAACACGCTGGAGCTGTTGCGCGATATCAACCTTGCCAAGGCTCTGGACAGCCTGCGGGTCTCAACCGTTGCGTTCACCGAAGAATATGCGTCGGCCTTCCGAAATCTTGAGGCGGGGGGAATGATCGGGGCGGACGCCGCGATGCGCCTGGCGCGTGAGTTGGGGTTGACCGGGGACAGTGCGGACCGGCTCAAGGCAGCCATTGATGCAATTGGCACGTCATCTGGGCCACGTGAGGTTTTCGAATCTGCTTCTCGCATCCGGGATGTTCTCATTCAAACCTATGGAAGCGCACAGAACATCCCCCCTGAACTCTGGGAAATGGCGCAGCGCGCAGGGGAAGCGGCAGTGTCGGCCGGGCGTATCGTTGGTGAGATGGAAAACGCAGGTCAGGCGGCGGCGCTTGCTGACAGGATGACTGCTGCGCTGGCCGGGCAACTCTCCGCGGCTGCTTCTGAGGCAGGCCGTCTGGCATCGAACCTGGCGCAGGCCCCTGCCGGGATCGAGGGATACCGCCAGAAGGCTGAACAGCTCACCGCTCAGATCGCCGCGCTGGACGCGGGTTATGATCTGGTGACAGCCGGGGCAGCCGGGTTGCGGAAAGAACTGGAGCAGAAATACGGGTTAGCCGATGCCGCGAATGAAGCTGAGCGCGCCTATGTCTCGGGTCTGATCAATCGACAGGTTACTGAGTATGAATCCGTGGAGCGTCTGAACAAATCCTATCAGGATCGCGTTTCGGCCCTCAACAAGGTGTCCAAATCAGGTGGTGGGAAGGCTTCCGCTGAGGCTGCGTCTGCCCGGCTCATGGCGGAAATACAGCACCGCAAAACCCTTCTCACCCTTAGCGATGGGCAGCGCCGCAAGTATGAGGCTGTCCACCAGGTGCAGCAGCGGTTGGGCAAGGAGGCTGCAAAATACTCCAGCGTCCAGATCAACGGTCTGGCCGATCAATTGCTGGCCCTGGAAGACAATGAGGCCGCGCTGAAACGTGTGAGTGATCTGCAGGCCAATTGGGCAGAGAACATCACCCGAACCGCTTTCGAAGGCGGCAGCCTCAAAGACACCGTAAAGGGCATGCTCAAGGACATCGCCTTTCAGTTTGCCAACTCCAAGGTTGTCTTGCCGGTCATTGCCTCTGTCAGCAGTATTCTGGGGCTGGATCAGGTCCTGTTGGGTGGCGGCGGGTCCGCTGCGTCGGGCTTGCTGGGTGGCTCCAGTGGCGGCGGCAGTGGCCTGCTTGGCGGTTTTCTGGGCAATGTCGGAAGTGGCTTGCTGGGTGGTGGCGGCTTCCTTGGCGGGATCGGGACCGGCCTTGGCGGGGTTCTGTCAGGCGGTGGCCTGGGCAGCTCTTTCGCGAACCTTGGCGGGCTTCTGTCCGGCGCGTCCGGCGGCGCGGGTGCCATCGGCGCGGCGATCCCTGCTGTGGGTGTGATCCTGGCGGCAACCGCTGTCCTGTCCAAAGCGCTCAGCCGCAAATATGCCGGCACGGCCATTCGCGGCACGCTGGGGGCCGAAGGTTTCGACGGCACCAGCTTTGATTTCTACAAGGGCGGCGCACTGCGGTCGAACAAGGCCAACTACAAAGACGTGCCCGAAGCCATTCAGGCGATGCTGGATACCACCATGCGTGGCGTCACAACCGGGTTGACCAGCATGGCAACCGTGCTGGGCCTCAGCACCGGGGCGCTGGCCGGGTTCAATGATGAGCAGTTCACGCTCTGGACCAACGGCAAGGACCAGGCGCAGATCCAGCAGGAGCTGGGCGTCTTCATCGAAGGCGCGTCGGACAAGATGGCGGCGCTTGTGCTGGGAACCGATGCGTTCACCCGCGCGGGGGAAAGCGCCCATGACGCACTGACGCGCCTGTCCACCGGTTTGAGCGCGGCGAACGATCAGGCCGATCTGCTGGGGCATCGGATGTTTGCCGTGTCGCTGGCCGGGGCCGATCTGGCGTCGGATCTGGTGGATGCCTTCGGCGGTGTGGAGGCGATGGCTACGGCAACCGGGGCCTATTGGCAGGCGGTCTATTCCGAAGCTGAACGGAATGAGGCCACCCTGCGCCGCTTGCGCGCCACCTTCGCGGATCTTGGGCTTGCGATGCCGGAAAGCCGGGCAGAATTGCGCGGGCTGGTCGAAGGCTTCGACACCGCCACGGAAAGCGGCCAGAAGCTCTATGCGCAGGTCATGGGCCTGTCGGGTGCGCTGGACCAGGTGCTGCCGCAGGTGGCGCAGTTCACCCTGTCCATGGACGGGCTGCTGACGAACATCTCGGGTGAGATCGGGACCCAGTTGGACCTTGCGCGCGGTATGGCGTCGGACGCCAAGGCGGCAAGCTCACTCTGGTATCGCACGGCAACCACGCTGCGCGACTTCCTGTCGGACCTGCTGAACACCGATCTTTCTGCGGCCAGCGCGCGTCAGACGTCCGCGGTCAACCGCGCCCGGTTCGAAAGCGCCTACGCGCTGGCGCGTGGCGGCGACGTGGACGCTGCGCGGTCGATCCCGGAACTGGCAAAGGCCTATCTCAACAGCGCGCGCGGTGAGGCGTCCTCTGCGCTGGAGTACCGCCGGATTGCCGGGCTGGTGCAGGGTCAGGTGCAATTCCTATCCGGTCTCAGTGAGCTGGAAGGCGCGAACAAGGACGTTCTCCAGACCCTCTATGAGGAACAGATCAGCGTCCTGACCGCCCTGGGCAACTTCCTGCAACTGGAGGGCCTGACGAATGACCAGCTGGGCAATCTGGATGCGTCGATTCAGGGTTTGGCGGCGGATTGGGATGGCACCCTGGCCGGGTTCCAGACCAGCCTGGGCAGCCTGCAATCGGCCATCGAAGAAACCGAGGCGTTCTCTTACGACGCGCTGCGCGAACGGCTGAACATCGCAGTTGATATCCTGCCGTCCGCCAACATCCCGCCCTATCTGACGGAGCTGATCGGAAACGCTAAGACCGGTCTGTCTGCCACAATTGACTTCGCGGTGCGTACCGATGGGTTGACACCGGATCTGCGCTGGCTGGCCCTGCAATCTGCGTCCGAGCATGTGAAGACGCTGGATCTGGTCCTTGCCTCTGACGTCGATCCGCAGGCGCTCAGCCTCGCCCTGGATGCGACCGGGGCCTATGACGTGGCCGTGCGCGCTGCAATGGCGGCGGATCTATCGGCTGATGTGCGCCGTATCGTCTTTGCCGATGGCGGCACCTATGCGACCTCTGTCCGCGCGGCGCTGGATCCCAGCTTGCCCGAGGGGGTGCGCCGGGCGCTACTGGATCAGCAGGGCGATCTTGCGGTCAACGTCACCGGCATCCTGGCGCAGAACATGCCTGCGTCTGTGCGGTCGCTGCTGCTGGAGGCCAACACCGCCGCGCTGCGCGGCGTGACCATCGCCGCTGTCTATGCGGACACCCTGGGGGCTGCCGATCTGGCCCTGCTGCGCGAAACCAGCACCGAATCGCTGCGCACGATTCAAGCGGAGGTGAACCCGGCAGGGATCACCGCGACCGGGCTTGTGTTCCTGGATCAGCTGACCCGCCGGGCAGCTGTGAAGCGGGCGATTGAAGGCACGGTTTACACCCGTGGCATCGGCTGGACCGATGGGGCGCTGTTGGCGCAGCTGCAAGCCGGGCCTGGTGAGGTGCGGCGCGCGCTGGCCGGTCGGGTCTTTGCCAATGCGCGCAACTGGTCGGGTGCGGCCCTGCTGCGCTTGCTTGATAGCGGGGATGGGGCCACCGCCCATGATCTGCGGTCGG
>JALEGX010000079.1 GCA_022763485.1 Paracoccaceae bacterium
TCGCAGCGGGTGCCCAGATGGCTGAAGTCCTGGGTTTCCTGGTACTTCTCATAAGCGCCGGGCAGGCAGATCGACACGTTCACGTCGGCGCGCAGGTTGCCGTTCTGCATGTTGCCGTCGCAGGTGCCCAGATACTGCATGATCTGGCGCAGCTTGGCGATATAGGCGGCGGCCTCTTCGGGGCCACGGATGTCGGGGCGCGACACGATTTCCATCAGGCAGACGCCGGTCCGGTTCAGGTCGACGAAGGACATGTTGGGATCCATGTCGTGGATCGATTTGCCCGCGTCCTGTTCCATGTGGATGCGTTCGATCCGCACCATCCGCGCCTGGCCGTTGCCCAGTTCCACCAGCACTTCGCCTTCGCCCACGATGGGGTGGTAGAGCTGGCTGATCTGATAGCCCTGCGGCAGGTCGGGGTAGAAGTAGTTCTTGCGGTCGAAGGCCGACCAGAGGTTGATGTCCGCCTTCAGGCCCAGACCGGTGCGTACCGCCTGTTCCACGCAGTATTCGTTGATCACCGGCAACATGCCGGGCATGGCCGAGTCCACGAACGCAACGTTAGAATTCGGCTCGGCGCCGAATTTGGTGGAGGCACCCGAAAACAGCTTGGCATTGGAGCTGACCTGGGCATGTACCTCCATGCCGATGACCAGTTCCCAGTCATGCTTGGCGCCCGAAATTACCTTGGGCTTCGGAAGTTCATAAGTCAGGTCCAGCATCGCGCTTTGGCTCCGTTGCTTTTGATTGCACCGCGTTCTAGGCGGGCTTGGCCTCGGGAGCAAGGGGCAATGCGAGCGCACACAGGCCCCCGTGGGGGCCCTGGATACTTCGGATCGGTGCCGCGACTCCGGGATGCGGCGCAGAAGCGGTCAGATCGGGCGGGTTTTGGTGCCGTTCGGGGTAAAGATCACCCGCAGCCCGTCGCTGATTTCCTCGCGGAACTGATCGGCGATGACCTGCAGCGCGTCGGCACGTCCACGGGCGGCAAAGCGGCTGGCAGAGGTCACGCGGGCGTTGTTGTCGAACCCGTCGGCGGCATGGGCCCAGATCATCGGGTGCAGTTCGGTCAGATGTTCGCGGATCAGCCAGTTGGCGGCATCAATGATCTGCATCCGGGCCAGATCGGCCTGTTCGTTCAGGCCCAGCCCGTTGCGCAGGGCCACGGCACAGAAGGCCGCCAGCAGGTTGACCATCTCCTGGTTGGGGCGCACTTCGACAATGTCGCGCAGCCCGTCCAGAAAGAAATCCACATCCACACGCGCACAGGCGGTGTCATCGATGGCAATGGCGTCGAAATAGACCCAGGTGTAGCCGCCTGCGCCCCAGATATCCTGCGTTCGGGCCGCGGTGCGCCGGGCTTCCAGTTCCAGTTCATCATAGCTGCCGAACCAGCGCGGCAGCATATGGTTGCCGAGCGCACGCATATGGCGGTGGTTCTGGGGGGCCAGGTCGATCAGATCTTCGTAGTAATCGGCGATTCGGGTGCCCGGATCGCGTTGTCCGGCCATCACGGCACAGCGGGTCGAGGCGACCAGCGGGCTGTCCATTTCCAGACCGCAGAAGGGGGTCAGCAACTGGCAGGCCCGGTCGAAATGCGCCGCACAGCGGTTGCGGTTCAGCTTGGGCACGATGGTGTCCCAACCGGTGCCACGCCAGGCCCAGCCGACGTCGATATGGGCCAGGGCCAGCACCATGGTGATATAGGGGTCGCCCTGCATGTCGTTCAGGACCGCCTCCAGACCGTTGATCCCCGCGGTCAGGGCCGCGTCGCCATTGCGGCACCCATCGGCCAGTGCATGTTCCACGGACTGGATGACGTCGTGGCGCGCGCCAAAGGCCAGAAGCTCGGCCACGGGCATGCCACCGGGGGTGGTTAGACGGTTTGAATCGGCGTCCCGGATTTCCTTTGCCAGCTCCTGCCACCGGTCCTGACGGGCCAGAAACAGGCCGCGTTCATGGGCCGCCTGACAGGCCAGGTCATCGGCGCTGCGATCGGGCACGGGGATGCTGAGGCATTCCTCGGGGCGGGCCAGAAGCTGCTGTTTCACGGGTTCCACCGTGTCCGGAAGAACGGTGTCAGCCGTGCGCAGACCCAGGCGGGCCTTGAAGGAGGTGAGAGCCGAGGAAAAGGTCCTGGTCATGTATCGTGATCTGGAGAGCATCAGATAACGATCCTTGTCAAATTAGGTTCGAATTAGCGTCAGCATGCGGATCCATTGGGGCGCAAACATGGCGCAGTTACGGTGTTTCCGGACCGCGACAAGGTAATTGAGTGGCACTGTGGACTATCTGAAAACAGTGGGCGCACCCCGTTTCCGGGATGCGCCCAATCCTGTGGTTCTGCGTGGAGGGTCAGAACACCACAAAATGGTGGCGTTCGGTTTTGACCCCGTGGTTTTGCAACGCGTCTTCGAAATCCCGGTGCGGCGGCATGGATTCCTGCGGCAGGCGGAGCGATTTTCCATCCCGAAAGGTCAAAGTCACGCGAACCGAAAAATCCAGGCGCGTGTCAAACCGGGCATTGGTGATGTCATCCAGCGGCACCCGGGCCTCGCGCCTGCCGGTGTGCCAGTCCAGATGCGTTGGGCCAAGCGTCAGCCCGGCCGACGGGTTCGATCCCAGCTCGAACACCGCAGGCAGGGCAGGCAGCAGCATCAGCGCGATGATCCAGAGCGCCGCGCCATAGACAGTGGCGAGCACCAGCAGCAGCAACAAATAGGCGGATACCCCAAGGATGGCCTTCGGCGAGCGCCCATTCCGCTGATAGTGCAGCGGCGCGGGCGAGGGAGCGGCGTTTTGCTCAGGCATCGAGGATCCGCGTGATCATTTCATTGGTGTCCCGGCTCAACCCGTCGGTGGAGGCGATCCGCTCAAGCTGTGCCTTGATCAGATCCTGACGCGCCGGGTCATAGCGTTTCCAGGTCTGGAAGGCCGAACACATCCGCGCTGTGGTCTGCGGGTTCAGCTTGTCCAGCCGGATCAGGCGATCGGCCAGCAGGGTGTAAGAGGCGCCGCTTGCGTGGTGGAACCCGGCGTGGTTCATCGCAAGCGCCCCAAAGACCGAGCGGAACCGATTGGGGTTCTTCATGTCAAACAGCGGGTGCCGGATCAGCGCGTCGGCCGTGGCGGCGGTCTTGTCGGGATGCGCACAGGCCACCTGCAGGGCGAACCATTTGTCCATCACCAGCCTGTCGTCCTGCCACTGGGTAAAGAAGGACTGCGACTGCTCATCGCCGCGTTCGATGGTCAGCAGACAGGTCAGCGCGGCATATTGCAGGGTCATATTGTCCGCCGCTTCGAACTGGCGCGCGGCCTGTTCGCCGCCATCCAGACGCGACAGCAGGGCCAGGATCCGAAAGTTCAACGCCCGTTTGCCTGCGCCCTCGGCGTCCGGGCTGTAGGGGCCTTCGACCGTTGTGTCGGCAAACAGGCGCGGCAGGCTGTCGGACAGGACCTGTGCAATGGTCTGACTGAAGGTTTCGGCCGCATCAAAGATGGCCTGCGGATCCGGGGTGTGGCCCCGGTCATGCAGCGTCTGCGCCAGATCGGATTGGCTGGGCGGTTGCAGGATCAGCGCACGGAAGGCCGGATCCAGCTGATCGTCGCGCACCAGTTTCTGAAGCGCATCCAGATAATCCTGATCCGGGGCTTTGCCCTCCAGGATCATCGCAAGTCGGCTGTCCTTGGCCAGCGCATTGCCCGCCTCCCAGCGGTTGAACGGATCGGTGTCATGGGCCAGCAGGAAAGCCTTTTCCGCGTTCGAGCTGTCGCGCTGCAAGATCACCGGCGCCGAAAATTCGCGCAGCAGCGACGGCACGGGGCGGGTGGCCAGCCCCGGAAATTCGAAGGTCTGCTTGCGCTCCGTCATCTCCAGCACCTGAGTGCCCAGTACCTCGTCGCCGTTCTGCCCCAACAGGCCCATGGCAACCGGGATTACCCGGGGGGATTTGTCCGGTTGCCCCGGGGTGGGCGGGGTGTCCTGTTCCAGGGTCAGGGAATAGGTGCCGTCCTGGAAGCTGTCGGTGACGGATAGGCGCGGGGTGCCCGCCTGTTCATACCACAGCTTGAACTGGGACAGGTCGCGGCCGGTGCTGTCTTCAAAGACCGTCAGCCAGTCCTCGATCGTGCAGGCCTGCCCGTCGTGCCGGTCGAAATAGAGCTGCAATGCCTCAGCATAGGCCTGGTCCCCGACCAGCCGTTTCAACATGCCGATCAGTTCCGCGCCCTTTTCGTAAACGGTGGCGGTGTAGAAATTGTTGATCTCCTGAAAGCTGTCAGGACGGACCGGGTGGGCCAGCGGGCCGTTGTCTTCGGCAAACTGACGGGCCCGCAGGTCGATCACATCGCCGATGCGCTTCACCGGGGCGCTGCGCATGTCCGAGGTGAACTGCGCATCGCGGAATACGGTCAGCCCCTCTTTCAGGCACAGCTGGAACCAGTCGCGGCAAGTGATGCGGTTGCCGGTCCAGTTGTGAAAATACTCATGGGCGATGATCGCCTCGATCCGTTCGAAATTGGCATCGGTCGAGGTCTCGGGCGAGGCCAGCACGCAGGAGGAGTTGAAGATGTTCAGCCCCTTGTTCTCCATCGCGCCCATGTTGAAGTCGTCGACGGCCACGATGTTGAAGATGTCCAGATCGTATTCCCGGCCATAGACGTCTTCGTCCCATTTCATCGACTTCTTCAACGCTTCCATGCCGAAGGCGCATTTGCCCTCGTCGCCGGGGCGCACCCAGATGTTCAGCTCCACATCCTTGCCGGACATCGTGGTGAACCGATCCGGATGGTTGACCAGATTGCCGGCCACCAGCGCAAACAGATAGGCGGGTTTGGGCCAGGGATCATGCCATTCGGCCCAGCCGTCGCCCTGTCCGGTGGGGTTGCCGTTGGACAGCAGCACGGGTTCCGCGCCTTCGATCCGTACGGTGAAAACGGACATCACGTCCGGGCGGTCGGGGTAGAAGGTGATCTGGCGGAAGCCTTCGGCCTCACATTGGGTGCAATACATGCCGTTCGACATGTACAGCCCCTCCAGCGCGGTATTGCCGGCCGGGTCGATTTCAACCTCTGCCTCCCAAACAAAAGGCACCTCGGGGACCGCGCAGCGCAGGCCGCCCTCAACCAGCTCGGGCGTGACCGGGGCGCCGTCAATTTTCGCGCTGATCAGGGTCAGCTGCTCCCCGTGCAGGAAAAACTCCGCTGGTGCATCGGCCTTCGGGGTGAAGGCGATGCGGCTGATCACCCGGGTGGCCGAAGGCGACAGCCGGAAGGTCAGGTGCACGCTGTCAATGTCGAAACCGAAGGGCGTGTAGTCCTTGAGATAGATCGTCTGGGGGGCAGCGTCGCGCATGAGGTCCTCATCAGCCTGTCATTTGCGGCGACGTTAGGAATTTCGCGCCCAAGCTGCAACCACTCCGCAGGCAGTTCCAGAGGCAGCTGCATGTATGGTGAGAGCTTCGCGCCCACGCGACCTCTGCAAGGTCTTGTCGGTGCCTTTGGGTTTCAATCGCTATTGGAAGCTGTCTTTCGAAATATTGGTAAGATAATATTACCGCGCATGTTGCCGATAGGAAACAAGTGCTTTATAGCGGAAACAAGGCGGGAGAAAATGGACCGCGTTACAGCCGTTTTTCGAGGGGAGTACAGCGATGAGCGACATGCGCCAGATGGGCGACATCCAGGTTGCCGCGGAACTTGTGGATTTTATCGAAGGCCAGGCTCTGCCGGGCACCGGGATCGCAAATGAGGCCTTCTGGGCCGGCATGTCCGAGCTGGTGAATGGCATGGGGCCGGAGAACCGGGCTCTGCTGGACAAGCGCGAGCGTATGCAGGCCCAGATCGACGCCTGGCATGTCGCCAACCGCGATGCGCCGCATGATCATGACGCCTATCGCGCGTTCCTGACCGAAATCGGCTATCTGCTGCCCGAAGGGGAAGAGTTCGAGATCGAGACGGAAAATGTTGATCCCGAAATCGCGCTGGTACCGGGGCCGCAGCTGGTGGTGCCGATCACCAATGCCCGCTATGCGCTGAACGCGGCCAATGCCCGCTGGGGCAGCCTGTATGACGGGTTCTATGGCACGGATGCCATGGGCAGCACCCCACCTGCGGGCGGTTATGACAAGGGGCGCGGGGCGCGGGTTGTGGCTCGGGCGCGGGTGTTTCTGGACGAAGCTTTCCCGATCCAAGGGGCCTCGCACGCGGATGTCCGTCGCTATCATGTACAGGACGGCGCGCTGTTGATTGATGATCTGCCGCTGGCCGAGCCGGAGAAGTTCGTGGGCTATCGCGGCAACCCCAAGGCACCGGATGCGGTGCTGCTGCGCAACAATGGGCTGCATGTGGAACTGGTCTTTGACCGCGCCCATCCAATCGGCGCACGGGATCAGGCCGGTCTGGCCGATGTGCTTATGGAAAGCGCCGTCTCTGCGATCATGGATTGCGAGGACTCTGTGGCCTGCGTGGATGCCGAAGACAAGGTGCAGGCCTACGGCAACTGGCTGGGCCTGATGCGCGGGGATCTGGAGGCTTCCTTTGAAAAGGGCGGGCGGACGCTGACCCGCAGCCTGAACGCGGATCGCAGCTATGCGGCGCCGGACGGCAGCCCGATGTCGGTGAAGGGCCGGGCGCTGTTGTGGGTGCGTAATGTGGGGCATCTGATGACCAACCCGGCGGTGCGCGATGCAAATGGCAACGAAGCCTTTGAGGGCCTCCTGGATGCGCTGATCACCGTGACGATTGCCATGCATGACCTGCAGCGCGACGGCGGCAACTCGGCCCATGGGTCTGTCTATGTGGTGAAGCCCAAGATGCACGGCCCCGAAGAGGTTGCCTTTGCCGACCGGATCTTCGCCAAGGTCGAAGAAATCCTGAACCTACCCGCCAACACGGTGAAGATCGGGATCATGGACGAAGAGCGCCGCACGTCGGTCAACCTGAAGGAGTGTATCCGTGCCGCGCGCAAGCGGGTCGCCTTTATCAACACGGGCTTTCTGGATCGCACCGGCGATGAGATCCACACCTCGATGGAGGCCGGGCCGTTCAGCCGCAAGGACTTCATCAAGCGCAAGGGCTGGATCGGTGCCTATGAGAACCTGAACGTCGATATCGGTCTGGAATGCGGGTTCAGTGGCAAAGCGCAGATCGGCAAGGGCATGTGGGCCATGCCGGATCTGATGGCCGCCATGCTGGAACAGAAGGTCGAGCATCCCAAATCCGGCGCAAACTGCGCCTGGGTGCCCAGTCCCACCGCCGCCACGCTGCACGCGCTGCATTATCACAAGGTGGACGTGATGGCGGTTCAGGCGCGGCTGAAGCAGGGTGGCCGCCGGGCACATGTGGATGGCATTCTGGAAATTCCGCTGGCCACATACCGCAAGTGGACCGCCGATCAGATCATGCGCGAAGTTGAAAACAACGCGCAGGGGATCCTGGGATACGTGGTGCGCTGGGTGGATCAGGGCGTCGGCTGCTCCAAGGTGCCGGACATGAACAACGTCGGCCTGATGGAAGACCGTGCGACCTGCCGCATCAGTGCGCAGCACATTGCCAACTGGTTGCACCATGACGTCGTCGATGCCCAGCAGGTGATGGCCGCGATGCGCAAGATGGCAGAGGTTGTGGATGGACAGAACGCATCGGATCCTGACTATGCACCGATGGCGCCCGGCTTTGACGGCATTGCCTTCCAGGCGGCCTGCGATCTGGTGTTCAAGGGACGTATCCAGCCCTCGGGGTACACCGAACCGGTGCTGCACGCCCGCCGGCTGGAGCTGAAAGCGGCCGGTTAAGGCGCAATCCAATCCTGATGTCCCGGTCCCCGTCTGCGGGCCGGGGCAAAACAAAACATGCAAGAGAAAGGCCAGGGACATGGCAATCAGTCTGAGACGCGCACGCACCATCATTCGCAAGGCGCTGGAAAAGGGGCGGGAAGCTGAGCTGAAACCGCTGTCTGTCGTGGTGCTGGATGCGGGCGGGCATGTCATCGCCTTCGAGCGCGAAGACGGGGCTGCACCCGGCCGCTTTGCCATCGCGCAGGGCAAGGCCTATGGCGCGGTGATGCTGGGCATGGCAGGCACCGCCCAGATGGCCCGGGCCGAAGCGCAGGCCTATTTCATGGCGGCGGTCAACGGCGTCTACGGCGGTCAGGTCGTGCCTGTGCCGGGCGGTGTGCTGGTGCGTGACAAGCGCGGCAATGTGATCGGCGCGGTGGGTGTCACCGGTGATACATCGGACAATGACGCGATTGCCGCCATGGCCGGGATCGACGCGGTCGGGTTGGTCGGCGAAATCTGATCTGATCCCCGATGGATGGGAACAGCGAACGGCGGTCTGCACAGGCCGCCGTTTTTTTATGGTGCGGGCAGGGGGCGAGATGGTGCGTGAACGGCCTGGGGCCGTGTTGGCTGTGCAGGCATGAACACCACAATGCGCCCCTGTTCAGGGCTTGCGGCGTTGAAGCTGTCGGTACAGCGGGATAAGATGACGCGAACGTGACACAACCCCCGGAGAACGCATGGCCCGCCCCAAAGTTGGCATTATTGGCAATTCCTACCTGTTGAACGACCAATACCCGGCCCACGCCGGGGGAACCATGAACTCAGAAGCGGTGGCCGAAGTGTCCGGCTGTATGCCGCTGTTGATCCCGTCCGATCCCCGTTTCCTGTCGGTTGAGGAACTGCTGGAGACCTTTGATGGCTTCCTGCTGACTGGCGGTCGGCCGAATGTGCACCCCAATGAATATGGCGAGGCCGAGACCGCCGCGCATGGGGCCTTTGACCGCGCACGTGATGCCATCGTGCTGCCGCTGGTGCGGGCCTGTGTTGAGCGCGGGCAGCCGTTCTTCGGCATCTGCCGTGGCTTTCAGGAGGTCAATGTCGCCATGGGCGGCACGCTTTACCCCGAAATTCGCGATCTGCCCGGCCGTATGAACCACCGCATGCCCCCCGATGGCACGCTGGAAGAGAAATTCGCCCTGCGCCATGTGGTGAAACTGACAGAAGGCGGCGTCTTCAACCGCGTGTTCGGCGCGCAGGAGGTGATGACCAACACCCTGCATGGTCAGGGAATCAAGGCGCCGGGGTCGCGTATCGTGATTGATGGCTACGCCGATGACGGCACGCCCGAAGCGATTTACGTGAAGGATGCGCCGGGCTTCACCCTGTCGGTGCAGTGGCATCCGGAGTGGGACGCGGCCAGTGATCCGGTGTCCCGCCCGCTGTTCCAGGCCTTTGGCGATGCCGTCCGGGACTGGGCGGCAGGCAAACGGCCAGAGGCGTTGCCCAAGTCAGCCTGAGGGCTGGCGCAGAAGGTTCAATAAAATCAAGCAGACAGCAGCCGCGCCTCATGCCGTTTCAGGCACATGCGCGCGGTGTCGCCGAACGCGCCCAGATGGCTGCGCAGCTCGGGGAACAGATCAAACATCTCATCCCGCCCTTCGGGGTTGAGCGCAGACAGCGCTTCGTCACCGGGGAAGAAGCTCTCGGTCGCGGCGCCATTGGCATAGATGACCTCGTGCTGGTCCAGCATCAGGTGCAGATAGGTGACATCGCCCCCTTCGCGGCGACGCACCGCGGGGTTGTCCAGCAGGTGTGCTGCGGCCACCAGCACCTCACGATCCCCAAAAAGCAGCTGGGCACGGGGGCCAGACCACAGAATGCGGTGCTGCGGGGACACCAGCAGCGGTGCCTTGGCGTCCTGAAGGATGGTCGGGGACAGCTCGATCGGGGCCAGGTTGCCCTTGGCTTCAACGGTTTTCTTGCCGATCCAGCGCAGCGGCTGAAGCCCGCTGTCGCGGGTGACGATCAGATCCCCCAACCGCAGTGTCTCAACCGGCCGTGGGCCGTATGCGGTTTCAATCAGGGTGCCCGGGGTGAAGCAGATGATCCGCTCGATGTTCGAGAAGGTGACGACAGAGCCATCCAGCAGCTCAACCGTACCAGCCTTTTCGCCCGCGGTATCCGTGGTCAGGTTCAGCGTGCTGCGATCACCGATACCATTCAGGTCCAGCGTGTCGCCGACGCCGTCTTCGTCGCCTTCGCCGCCGATGATGGTGATGTTGGATGCACCGGCATCGCCGGTGTCGACCAGCACAAAGGTGTCATCGCCGTCGCCGCCCATGGCCTGGTCGCCTTCGCCAACGCGCAATTCGTCGTCGCCGGTGCCACCGTCCATCTTGTCGGCATCTTCGCCACCGATCAGCAGGTCGTCCCCGCCCA
This sequence comes from Paracoccaceae bacterium, assembly GCA_022763485.1. Classification (GTDB taxonomy): domain Bacteria; phylum Pseudomonadota; class Alphaproteobacteria; order Rhodobacterales; family Rhodobacteraceae; genus Aliisedimentitalea. The sequence goes on from JALEGX010000079.1 coordinate 10,221, forward strand.
TGCCCATCAGCACGTCGCTGCCGCTGCCGCCATCAATGGTGTCATTGCCATCGTCGTTGGGGATGGTGTCGAAATAGATGTCGCTGACCCAGATCGCCTGGGTGCCACTCAGACCGTTTGCATAGACGATCTCGATATTCTCTACGGGGCCGTCGATTTCGATCAGCGCCGAACCGGTCTGATCCCCCGCGCCATCGCCACGCGCGCCTGCGGTGATGGTGTTGCCGCTCACCGTGTCGGCGTTGGAGCCGGTAAAGGCGATGGTGATATCGACATCCACCGGATCGCCGGCGGCATTGGTTGCGTTGATCGTGACGATGTCCAGGTGGTTGCCCGAGCCGAAGTCGATGTCATTGATGCGGAAGACGACGTTTTCCACCTCATCCTGCACGTCGGCATTGCTGGCCGCGGCAAAGTCGATGCTGGTGGTCGAGGTGTCGCCATCCCCACGGCCCCACAGATAGAGCGAGGAGTGGTCATCAAAGGGTTCGCCGCTTTCGGTATAGATCTCGTCCGAGGTTTCGACCCGGAAACGGGTGGCGTTGTCGCCATCCACGTTGAAGCTGACGCTGACGTCCATTTCACCGGTGTTCTGGGTGAAGTTGGACAGATTGTTGCCATCGGTGCCTTCGGCGAACCAGTTCAGCGATTCCTGTGTGCTGCCGGGGGTGTCGCCATAAAGCTCATCATCGCCGCTGCCGCCCAGAATGGAATCCGCGCCCGAGCCGCCAAATACGCTGTCGGCCCCTGCGCCCGCGTCGATGGTGTCATTGCCCGCATAGCCATAGACCAGATCCTCGTTCGAGGCGGTGTCGTCGATCCCTTCGCCGTCGCTGTCGACAAAAGACCCCAGCATGGAGTTGTCGCCCGATGTCCCGTCGACGATGTTGTGCTCCGAGTAATTCGGGACAGTGACGGTTTCGGCGCTGGAAATGGTGCTGACAGCGCCAAGATCGGGGATGAAA
>JALEGX010000080.1 GCA_022763485.1 Paracoccaceae bacterium
ACCATGCACGCTACACTACGGACATCATGATGTTTGTGCATAGAAATCTCAAAGGTATCGTGGCGGCAACCCTGCTGCTTGTCACGATTTCGGGGGCCGCGGTGAATGCCCAGCAAGCACAGGCCGACAGCGCGCTTCTACAGGCGCTGGCAGCCGCTGAAACCCCGGCTGAGGCGGCGCGCGTAGAGCGTGAATTGCAGGCCCTGTGGCGCAATAGCGGCTCTCCGGCGATGGATTTTCTGCTGCAACGAGGGCGTGACGCGCAAGAGCGTGGCGATTTGCAGCAGGCAATCGAGCATCTGACAGCGCTCACGGACCACGCGCCTGAGTTTGCCGAGGGCTGGCATGCGCGGGCTTCCGCCTATTTCAGTGCCGGTCTCTACGGTCCCGCGCTGGCGGACTTGGAGCGCGCCCTGCATCTGAACCCCAACGACTATAATGCGATCTTCGGTCTGGGGCGGATGTTCGAAGAGTTCGGCGACCCGCAGCGCGCCTACCAAGCCTATTCACGCGCGCAGGCTATACATCCGTTGCACGAGGAAGTAACCAAGGCCCTGGAACGCCTGAAGCCCGAGGTTGAAGGCGAGGCACTTTAGGTCCTGTACGTGCAGGACAACTGGGGGACATTGTGGCTGGATCTTCCCGAATCGTGGCCGTTCTGGGCCCGACCAACACCGGCAAAACCCACTATGCGATCGAACGGATGCTGGGGCACCGCACCGGGGTCATGGGGTTTCCGCTGCGTCTGCTTGCGCGCGAGGTCTATGACAAGATCGTCGCCCTGCGCGGGCCGTCTGTGGTGGCATTGGTCACGGGTGAAGAGCGCATCGTTCCACCCCGGGCGAAATACTGGATCTGCACGGTTGAGGCGATGCCCGAAGGCATGGGATGCGATTTCCTGGCCATCGACGAAATCCAGCTCTGCGCCGACCCGGAGCGGGGCCATGTCTTTACTGACCGGCTGCTGCGGGCGCGGGGGCTGAACGAGACTCTGTTCTTGGGATCCGACACCATGCGCGGCCCCATCCAGACCCTTGTTCCCGAGGTGCAGTTCGTCAAACGCGAGCGGATGTCCCAACTTGTATACGCAGGTTCGAAAAAGATAAGCCGGATGCCGCCGCGTAGCGCGATTGTCGGATTTTCTGTTGATAATGTATATGCGATTGCCGAGCTGATCCGCCGTCAGAAGGGCGGTGCAGCGGTTGTCATGGGGGCGCTGAGCCCGCGAACCCGGAACGCGCAGGTCGCGCTCTATCAGAATGGTGAGGTCGATTATCTGGTGGCCACGGATGCCATCGGCATGGGTCTGAATCTGGACATCGACCACGTGGCCTTTTCGGGCACCAGCAAGTTTGACGGACGCCGGATGCGGCCACTTGCACCGAACGAGCTGGCGCAGATCGCCGGGCGCGCGGGACGCGGGATGAGCGATGGCAGCTTCGGGGTGACAGGCGAGGCGCGACCGCTGGATGACGGCACTGCACAGGCCATCATGGACCATCGGTTCACCCCGCTGAAGAAGCTGAACTGGCGGTCGGCCCGGCTGGATTTCAGATCGCCCCAGGCGCTGATTGAATCGCTTGAAGCCTCGCCCACGGACGAAGTGCTGGTTAAGGCGCGTGAGGCAGATGATTTACGGGTGCTCAGATCGCTGTCGCAGGAAGCGACGGTTCAGGCCCGCGCCAGCGATGGCAAGACCGTGCGGCTGCTTTGGGATGTCTGCCGGGTGCCCGACTTCCGCGGTATTTCGCACGCCGAACATGCCAGCCTTCTGGGGGTGATTTTCGAGCATCTGTTCGAGCGCGGAGCGATTCCCGACGACTTCATGGCACGTCAGGTCAAACGGATTTCCCGGACCGATGGGGATATCGACACATTATCGAAACGTCTGGCATTTATTCGGACGTGGACATATGTCGCGCAACGAAAGGGGTGGGTGCGCGATGAAAGCCATTGGCGCGACGAAACCCGCGCTGTAGAAGACAGGGTGTCAGATGCGCTGCACGAGCGATTGACGCAAAGATTTGTGGACCGGCGCACATCTGTGTTGCTGCGCCGGCTCAAGCAGAAGGAGGCCCTTTTGGCCGAAGTGAATGACAAGGGTGAAGTGACCGTCGAAGGTGAATTCGTTGGTCGTCTTGAAGGGTTCCGTTTCTCGCCGGACAATTCCGCGCAAGGAACGGAAGCAAAGGCGCTGAAGGCAGCGTCGTTGCAGGCATTGGCGCCGCAATTCCATCTGCGTGCCGACCGCTTCTATAACGCACCCGATACCGAGATCGATTTTACCGAGCAGGGTGGCCTGATGTGGGGCGAATATGCGGTTGGCAAACTGGTTGCCGGCGCCGACGCCCTGACACCGGGTATCGAAGTATTCGTGGACGAAGCCGCAGGTCCGGAAGTGGCGCAGAAGGTGGAACGCCGCCTGCAGCATTTCGTGACCCGCAAGATCGCGGCGCTGTTTGAACCGCTACAGAACCTGCAGAACGATGAGGCGCTGACCGGCCTGGCCCGTGGCTTTGCCTTCCGCATGGTCGAAGCACTGGGCATTCTGCCGCGTGCGCAGGTTGCGCAGGAAGTGAAAGACCTGGATCAGGACGCCCGTGGCGCGCTGCGCAAGCACGGCATCCGCTTCGGTCAGTTCACCATCTTCATGCCGCTGCTGCTGAAGCCCGCACCGACGCGCCTGCGTCTGGTGCTGTGGTCGCTGGCCAACGGTCTGGACATGTTCCCCGAAGCGCCGCCGCCGGGTCTGGTCACCGTGCCGACCATTGCGGATGCGCCTGAAGGATATGACACCATGTGCGGCTACCGTGCCGCGGGTGAGCGGTCGATCCGAATCGACATGCTGGAACGTCTGGCGGACATGCTGCGCGGCGAAGACAGCCGTGGCGGTTTTGAAGCCAAGCCGGACATGCTGTCGATCACCGGTATGACGCTGGAGCAGTTTGCCGACCTGATGCAGGGCCTGGGCTATCGCGCTGAAAAGGGTGAACGGGTCAAGGTCAAGAAACCGCAGGCAGATGCGCCCGCGGCCGCCGCGCCGGCAGCCGAAGCAGGGGCCACGGAAGAGGCCGCCGCCGAGGGTACAGAAGCTGCGGCCGAGCAGGCTGACGCACCTGTTGCAGCCGAAGCCGCCGTGGAAGCTGTGGAAGCCGCCGAAGCCACCCCTGCCGTTGCAGAGGGTGACGTCGCTGCGGAAGCCGTCGAAGCGGACGCAGAGCCGGAAATGGAAGTGTTCTTCACCTTCACCTGGGGTCGCACCCGCCAGGGTGGTGGCAACCGTCGTGGCCAGGGCCAGGGACGTGGTCAGGCCCAAGGTGGCGAGCGCAACCAGGGCAAGCCGCGCAACGCCGGCAAACCCCGCGCAGGTGGCAAGCCGCAGGGCAAAAAAGGTGGCAAGCCGCAGAACCAGGGCGGCAAGACTTTCTCGGCTCGTCCGCCGAAAAAGGAAAAGGCCATCGATCCGGACAACCCGTTCGCGGCTCTGCTGGCGCTCAAAGAGGGCAACTGAGCCGCCATGGCCGAGGACACACAGGTCGGCGCCGCCAAGCTGCGGATCGACAAGTGGCTATGGCAGGCGCGGTTCTTCAAGACCCGCAGCCTGGCGGCCAAGCAGGTGTCCGGCGGTCATGTCCGTGTAAACGGAAGCAAAACACTGAAACCGGCCCATTCGATTGGGCCGGGGGACGTTCTGACCTTTGCACAGGGTCGGGACATCCGGGTGGTTGAGGTGGTCGCGCTTGGCACACGGCGCGGCCCCGCACCCGAAGCGCAACAGCTGTACCTGGACAAAACCCCCCAGCGGGACAAAATGCCGCCAAACCCGCGTTTTGAGGGAAAAGGCCGTCCGGAAAAGAAAGATCGCAGAGCGCTTGACCTTTCCCGGCTGCCGGGGACGTCATGACGCCTTGATCCCGGCGCTGCTCTGAATTAGCTAGACGTCCAAACACTGAACGGGACTCGGCCATGACTTACGTCGTTACTGATAACTGCATCGCCTGCAAATATACCGATTGCGTAGAAGTTTGCCCGGTGGACTGCTTCTATGAAGGTGAAAACACGTTGGTCATTCATCCCGATGAATGCATCGACTGCGGTGTGTGTGAACCGGAATGCCCGGCAGACGCCATTCGCCCCGATACCGAGCCGGACATGGACAAATGGGTCGAGTTCAACCGCAAATATGCCGAGCTTTGGCCGGTTATCGTGTCCAAGAAAGACCCGATGCCGGGTCACGAAGAACGTGATGGCGAAGAAGGCAAGCTGGAGAAGTACTTTTCCGAAGCGCCCGGCGAGGGCGGTTGAGCGATTCGCCTTGCCGAGGGGCAAAGCGCTTTGAAAGATACGGCTCAAGCGGCTGAATCTAAACGATTCTCCGAAAGTTGACCCTGGGTCCGCTTTCGGAGCACGCGATTCTGTGATATATTAACGTTACAAACAGAATTGACGAACGGTTCTCACCCCGCCGAAGAGCTCGCCAAGGGGTGGTTTTTTGCGAACAGGATGAACTTGGCGGGACCAGAAATTGGTCCGGCTGGGGGATTTTTCGCTCTGCAAAGCCCTCTGGGTGGGGATCGTCATGGCAAGTAAGGAAAGACCTGAATGACCAAATCGAAGAAGCACGAATTCCGCCCCAATGATTACGTGGTCTACCCGGCGCATGGCGTTGGTCAGATCATCTCGATCGAGGAGCAGGAAGTGGCCGGCTTTGCGCTGGAGCTGTTCGTGATCACCTTTGAGAAGGACAAGATGACCCTGCGGGTGCCGACCAACAAGGCAACCGAGATCGGCATGCGGTCGCTCAGCTCGCCCGATGTCATCAACCAGGCGCTGAAAACCCTGAAGGGCAAGGCCAAGGTCAAACGCGCAATGTGGTCGCGCCGCGCGCAGGAATATGAACAGAAGATCAACTCGGGTGATCTGATCTCGATCGCGGAAGTGGTGCGTGACCTGCACCGCACCGATGATCAGCGCGAGCAGAGCTATTCCGAGCGTCAGCTGTACGAAGCCGCGCTGGAGCGTCTGACCCGCGAAGTCGCGGCCGTGTCCGGTGATGACGAAGTCGCCGCCGCCAAGCAGGTGGACGAAGTGCTGATGTCGCGCGCCGCATAAGGCAATATCGACCGCTATTCTGAAAGGCCGGTTCTGAAAAGAGCCGGCTTTTCTGCGTTCGGGGGCTTTGGACCCCCGCTTAGGGCGCCAGCAGAACCAGCCCGACAAGCAGGCCGCTGATTTCGCAGCTCTGTTGCGTGCAGCCCAGCACATCCCCGGTCTGCCCGCCGATCTTTCGCTGGGCCAGTATCCCCAGCGCCGCAGTGGTCAGCACCAGCGCCAGAGCACAGGCAAGCGTTGTGACAAAGCCGGTCAGCACCAGCGCGGCAAAGGCGCTGAGCCCACAGGCCGCGGCGACCTGAACGCCACCCGGACGGCCCACCTGGCTGGACAGGCCGGATCCGCGCGCGTTGCTCAGCGTTGCCATCAGCAGGGGCATCGCAGCCCGCGACAGAAGCGCAACGGCCAAAACCAGGGCAAAGGCCCCGTCCAGCGCCAGCAGGCTGGACAAGGCAGCCCACCGCAATCCGATGCTCAGCACCAGTGCCAGCACGCCATAGGCGCCGATGCGGCTGTCTTTCATGATCTCAAGACGGCGCTCGCGGGTGAACCCGCCCCAGAACCCATCGGCGACATCGGCCAGCCCGTCTTCGTGCATGGCGCCGGTGAGAAAGATCTGAACGGTCAGGATCAGCCCGGCAGCGATCATGGCGGGCAGCCCCAGAGACAGGGCCAGCCAACCGATCAGGCAGGCAGGACCAGCGATTGCCAGCCCCGCCAGCGGGAACGCCCAGGCAGATTGCGCCTGTCGGGCGAATGCGGAGCTGGGCAGATGCGGCAGCGGCAGACGGGTCAACAGAACCAGAGCAAGCGCCATATCCGTCAAACGAAAGGGGGAGGTGTCGTTTTTCGACATGGATAGGACCTCTTGGGGGGCTTGCAGCATGGGGTGCTTGGGGTAAACACGGTTAGTCCCTGAATATGCGTCAGGGCCAATGCAATGCAATGAGGCTTTTCAATGCTGCCCGAGCTTACCGATCTGGACATGTTCCGCGACGCGCTGCGCGCCGCGCCCGCCACCGATGCTGCTGCGACTGCTGCGGCCGAAGAGAGAAATGGCCAGCTGACCAAACCCCCGGGCGCGCTTGGCCGTCTGGAGGATCTGGCGGTTTGGTATGGCGGATGGCGCGGCACCGGCCGCCCTGCCATCGAGGCCCCGCAGGTGATCGTCTTTGCGGGCAACCACGGGGTGACTGCTCAGGGCGTGTCCGCGTTCCCGGCAGAGGTCACCGCACAGATGGTGATGAACTTTGAACATGGCGGCGCGGCGATCAACCAGTTGGCCAAGCTGGCAGGAGCGCGCATGGATGTGCATGCGCTGGATCTGGAACAGCCGACCGGCGATTTCACCCAAGGCCCGGCAATGTCCGATGAGGAGCTGCTACAGGCGCTGCGCACCGGCTGGACCGCTGTTGACAGTCAGGCGGACCTGTTGGTCGTGGGCGAAATGGGGATTGGCAACACCACCCCGGCGGCGGCTTTGGCCTGCGCGCTGTTTGGCGGTGACGCCGCGGATTGGACCGGGCGTGGCACCGGTGTGGATGATGCAGGCCTGGCCAACAAAACCCGCGTCGTGGCCGAAGGCATCGCGCTGCATGGAAGTCACATCCAGGACGGTCTGGATGCGCTGGGTCGTCTGGGCGGACGTGAGATTGCCGCCATGGCGGGGGCGATCGCTGCGGCCCGCGTGCTGCGTATCCCGGTCATTCTGGACGGCTTCATCTGCTCCGCTGCGGCGGCCTGTCTGGCCAAAACCGCCGAGGGCGCGCTGGACCATTGTGTTGCGGGTCATCAGAGCGCGGAAGGCGCGCATGCCAACCTGTTGCAGCAGCTGGACAAGGCACCGCTGCTGTCGCTGGGGTTGCGTCTGGGCGAAGGCTCGGGCGCCGCGCTGGCAATCCAGGTCCTGAAAGGGGCGATTGCCTGCCATTCGGGTATGGCAACCTTTGCCGAGGCAGGGGTGTCGGACGGCTGATCGCCACCGAACTCAGGGTGCGCCCGAAGGGGGCGCGCCCTCTTTCTGCCAGCCTCAGGCCGATTTCTTTGAGATTTCCTCGGCCAGTTCCAACAGCGCCGTTTCCAGATCCCGTTCAAGGTCGCGGGCGCGGTTGATGTATTCCTGGTTTTCGCTGGTTGCCACGCCGGGCTTCCAGAGCGCCGCCAGTTCACGCACCGTGGTGCGGTCATGGGCATAGAAGGTCTGTTCGGCCTGCGCCGCCTCATATTCGCTCAGGCCACTGTTCTCCAGCACATAGCGCCCCGCGCGCAGGGAGCTGTCGAACATCTCCCGCACGATATCATTCGCACCGGCGCGGTAGAGCGCATAGACGTGGTTGCGGTCATAGGCGCGGGCGATGATGTGAAGGTCGGGCCGCTGTCGCCGTGCATAGGCCACCAGTTTGGTCACCTCTTCGGGCTGGTCCATGGCGGCCACCAGAATGCGCGCCTTGCCCAGACCTGCGGCTTTCAGCAGCTCCGGACGGGTGGGGTCCCCCAGGAAGCCCTTGACGTCGAACCGGCGCATCAGCTGGATGGTTTCCATGTTGTTGTCCAGCACGATTGTCTTGAACCCGCTGGCCCGGACCAGCCGGTTGACGATCTGACCGAAGCGGCCGATCCCCGCGATGATCACCGGGGCTTCCTCGTCAATCTCATCGGGTTCCTGCGCGGCGATGCTGGCGTCGCCGATCCGTTTGTGCAGCACGTCATAGATGATGAACAGCAGCGGTGTGATCAGCATGGACAGGGCAACGATCAGCAACAGCTTTTCCGAAAGCGCCACTGGCAGGACATTAAGTTGAACGGAGAAGGCTATGAGAACAAAGCCAAACTCACCCGCCTGGGCCAGGCTGAGCGTGAACAGCCATTGCGCCCGGCGCCGCAGTCCGAAGGCGCGACCGACAAAGAACAGCACGGCGCCCTTGGCCACGATGACCAGAAGCGCCAGGCCGATCAGATCACCGGGATCCGCCAGAAACAGTTCCGTGTTGATGCCCGCGCCGACAGTGATGAAGAAGAGGCCAAGCAACAGCCCCTTGAAGGGCGTCAGGTCGCTTTCCAGCTCATGCCGGAATTCGCTGTTGGCCAGAACAACACCCGCCAGGAACGCGCCCAGGGCAGGCGACAGGCCCACCAGGGTCATCAGGAAGGAGATGCCAACCACGATCAGCAGCGCCAGTGCCGTGTACATCTCACGCAGGTTGGCAGAGTGGATGAAGCGAAATACCGGACGGGTCAGGTAGATCCCCGCCAGGATGATAAAGGCAATGGCCCCGAGGGTGACCAGCGTCACGGCCCATCCCGGCAGACCGGCCACCAGAGACAGGTCAGGACCGTGGCCCACCGCGTGTTCGGCGGCATGGGGACGCTGGATCGAGCCATCCTCGGCAAACTGTGCAATCGGCGTAACAGCCAGCAGGGGCAGGAAGGCAAGGATCGGGATGACCGCGATGTCCTGTGTCAGCAGAACGGAAAACGCTGATCGCCCGCCATTGGTACGCATCAGCCCCTTTTCCGACAGTGTTTGCAGCACGATCGCCGTCGAGGAGAGTGACAGCGCAAGGCCGATGGCCAGTCCAGCCTGCCATGTCTCACCGGCGACCATCGCCGCCGTCATCAACAGCAGCGTGCTGAGAAGCACCTGCAGCCCGCCCAGCCCCAGCAACCGGTGCCGCATGTCCCAGAGCGCACGGGGATCCAGCTCCAGACCGATCAGGAACAGCATCATGACCACGCCGAATTCGGCGAAATGCTGCAGGTCCTCTGTTTCCGCGCCAACAAGCCCCAGAACCGGCCCGATCAGAATACCGGCTGCCAGATACCCCAGAACCGATCCCAGACCCAGCCGAGCGGCCAGCGGGACGGCCACAACGGCTGTGGCGAGGTAAATTGAAGCTTGGTAGAGGAATGCGTCCATTAGCTGCCTGATCCTGTTCTTCTTTTGGCCTATTCTCCGCCGGGGCGGCAGGAAAACTCAAGCACTAAGTCCCGAAAGATGTGACGCTTGGCCCTCCGCGGCTGGTTCCTGAGGGTTTACGCCGCAACATGTGTCAGATCCGCGACAAAGCCTGCGGAGATTGCGCTGGCTTTCGGTCGCCGGGCGCGGGGTCTTATTTCAGGTGGGCAGCGGGGCATCCCGTTTGAGCTCATCCATCACGATCTGGCTTTGCACCCGGGCAACCGCAGGGTGAACCAGCAGGACCTCATGCAGCAATCTGTTCAGCCCCGGCAGATCGTTGCAATAGACCCGCAGCAGGTAATCGGCGTCCCCTGTCATGGTCCAGACGTTGGTGATCTCGGGGTGGGTGCTGACCAGACGTGCGAAGCTGGCGGATTGCTCCGGGCCGTGGCTGCCCAGCTGGACCTGAACAAAACCCTGCACATGCAGACCCAGCCGCGCCGGGTCAAGCCGGGCGGCGTAGCCCTGTATGTAGCCGTCGGCCTCAAGCCGTTGTCGCCGGCGTCCGGCCTGACTGGGAGACAGATGCAGCAGATCCCCAAGCTGTTGTGCCGTCAGATGCGCGTCTTTCTGCAAGGCCGCCAGGAGTTTCTTGTCTGTTTCGTCCAGCATGTCGTCGCGCTTTGCAGTCCCGGCAGAATGACTTTGCTTCCCTGCGCAGCACCGGTCGGGAACAGCACAACGGAAATTTTGATACAACTGAATAAATATTTCTACACCGGCAAATTTCAACTGCTGAGATAGATGAAGCAATGCGCATTCATGCAGAGTTGAAAAGGCGGGACCAACCGGGCGGTGTTTCAGCCGTTGGGAATGCGCAGCGTCATGTTCCGCCCGCGCTTCTGATACCGCAATTCGCTGTCGCCGATGGCGATGACTTCGCCGCCATCAACCTTGTCGCCAACCTTGACCTTCTTGTAGCGACCGCTGGGCAGGCGGATCAGGGCCCGCCGGTCCGATGCGGTGCCGTAGACGCCGATCAGGTTGATTTCCCGCAGGTTCAGCGCGTTCTCAAGGGTCGCCTGACGCGCGACGGAGGTTGAGCTGGGGATCGAGGGCTTGACGGTGCGCGGGGCGATCCCCGCGGCGGCCCCAGCCCGGTCCTCATCCGAGCGCTGGCTTTTTCTGACCAGCGCCGCGAAGTTGCGGGGGCGGTCCTTTGGCACCGGCGCCGTGGCCACCGCACGTTCGGTGGCGGTGGACAGACCGTTGTCTTCCTCAGCCGGGGCTTGTGCTGTTTCGGCCTCTGCCTCTGCCTCTGCCTCTGCCTCTGCGGCCTGTTCGGCCAGTTCCTGAACGCTACTGGGGCGCAGCTTGGGGCGTAGAGTGCTCAGCTCTGCCAGGCTGCGGCCGCCCAGCGAGGTGCGCTCGGCCTGTTCCACAAGGTCATCGGGGCGCAACCGGGGGCGAAAGCCCGCCAAGCGTTTCCGCAGCGCTTCGATTTCAGTGTCCGGTTCAACCCGTGCCGGCGTTGCGGGCGGCACAATGTCGGGCCGGCCCAGATAGACGAGGACCCCATCAGGGTTCAGCGTGCCAGCGGTTGTTGGCCGGACCAGCCCGCGCTCGTCCAGATCAAAGCGCACGCCCGGCGCAGCAGGGGAGTCCACTGACGCCAGCGAAAGGTCGCTGTCCAGACTGTCGACCGAGGGCAGGGCCACCGCATCCTGAGACAGGTCGGTGCGATCAATGGAGGCCACATAGAGGTCGTTCAGGCCGATGACCCCGGGCGTGTCCGGTTGGTCGGGCGCAAAGGACCAGATGCCCGTCGCAGCGTAACGCGCCACATCGTCAAGCTGCGGCGCGTCGGCGTTTTCCGTCGTGGCTTCGGGAAGGGCGGCCAGTTCCTGCTCGGTGGTATCCTGGGGATCCGGTTCGCTTTCCAGCTCTTCCGGGCTTGGATCGACCAGCGCTTCCAGCACGGCGGCGTCTTCGTCCGTCAGCCCTTCGGGTTCGGGCACCGGCTTGGGCGCGGGCAGGGTGGCCGGGTCAATCAGGCTGGTGCGGGGCGGGGCATCTGCCCCGGTGCTGTCCGCATCCGTTTCCGGTGCGGTGCGCGGGGCCTCAGGCTGTGGATCTTCGGTGCTAGGGCGCGCCGGTGCCGTTTCTTCGGTTGGCGGTTCGGGCTGGCTGCGGAAAACGCCAAAGCCGTTGTCGGAAAACAACGTGGCCCAGGCCGCCACCGCGATCATGAACAGCACCAGCAGCGTGGTCAGCATCACCCCCAGGTATCGCGGCTTGCCGCGCACTTCCTGCGGGGCCCGGGCACCGAACACGGTCATCCGGTTGGTTTCGCTGTCCGCGGGTTTTTCCGGTTCGGCGCTCTTGGCCTCTGCGGGCTGCGCGGGGGCAGTGCTGGTGCGTGAGGTGTCGGCGGCCGCTACAGGTTTGACCTTTGCCCCGGGGGCGCCGGGCGCAGGTGCCGGGACCGGAACCGCAGAGGCAGCCGGGGCGGGGGGCGCCGTCTTGGCGGGGGGCGTGACGGGAGGTGTCACCGCTGGCGGTGGCGGGCCCTCGATGGGACGCGCCTTTGCAGGGGCCCCTACCTTTTGGGCGCGGATCGCGGGTTTGGGCCCGCTTTCATCGGTGGACTTGCCGCGTCTGGACGAAAAGGTCGGGGTGATATCAAGCGGTTCGATATCTTCTGCCGGTTCGGTCGCTGCGGGGGGGGCAGCGGCGACAGGGTCCTGCGGTGCGTCGGCTTGTGCCGAATGGTCCTGCGGTGCAGGCGTCTCTGCCGCGGCTTCCTTGGACGGGGCCGGGGCGGGCTTAGCGGCCTCGGCTGTCTTTTCAGGGGCCGGCGGCTCAGGGAACACTGCGGCGCCAATCACGACGACGGCGATACCATCCGGCTCTACGGTCTCACCTTCCCAGGACCGGGCGGGTCCGAAGAACGGCTCGCCCAGGAAAGGTTGCTCACCCGGAACCGCGACGAACCCCACGGGATTGAACTCATGTTCCAGGGCAAAGGCTTCGGCCTCTTCCAGCGTTTCCAGCGCGACCGCCGCCACATGCGTCGTGTCGCCTTCCTGGGACAGATCATAGGCCAGATCGTCGATCGCATAGGGCGTCGAGGCGGCCAGTTCGTTCCGGATCATGCCCATGCGGATCTCCGGGGACACATCCCCGGTTTCGACGCTCAGGTATTTGATCTGATCATTTGGAACGATGACCTTGCAGGTCAGGCCCTGCGGTTCCAGCAATTTCGCCTTGGCCCGGAGATCCGCAAGCGCAGCCCCCAGATCCTGAACATCAATTTTGGTTTCCCCAACAAGGCGCCAGCCACCGGCGGCACGATGGAGAAGGGAGATCCCCTCGAACGAGAGTGATAGAGCGAAGCCCGGTTTCATTCTGTGGTTGTACCCATCCTGCCAGAAACGAATTTTGTTTCCCACCAACTACCTGTGGATCGCAAATTAACACTAAAGCAGGTTCCCGCCGAGGAAAAGCAAAACACGGCGTTTCCCCTTGTTCCCGGCGGTGACCCGCCCCCATCTTGGGGTATCATAAACCACCCGAGGTATTTCCCGATGAAAGCGCGCTTTGCGATTGTTCCCCTGTTGGCGGCCTGTCTGGCCATGCCGGTGCTGGCCAGCGAAGGGTCTGAACGCCAGATCCGTGTCACCGGGCAGGGAACCGTCGAAACGGTTCCGGATATGGCGGTGATCACGCTGGGGGTCACCAATGAACATCGTGAGGCGCTGACCGCGATGGACATGACGTCGACCGCGGTGAACCGGATCCTGGTGAAACTGACTGAGCTTGGGGTGGAGCCCCGCGACATGCAGACCAGCCAGCTGGCGCTGAACCCAGTCTGGAGCACCCAGCGGTTTGAAACCGGGAACCGGACAAAGATCACCGGGTTTTCCGCTGTGAACACCGTGTTCGTCCGGGTGCGCAACCTGGATGGGCTGGGCCATGTTCTGGACGCGGTGATTTCGGAAGGTGCAAACAATTTCAATGGTTTGCAGTTTGCTCTTCAGGATCCCAAACGGGCTGTCGAAGAGGCGCGCGCCCGAGCTGTTGCCAATGCTGCCGACAAGGCCAGCCAGTTGGCCGCAGCGGCGGGGCTGGTCCTGGGTGATGTTCTGACGATGAGCGAACAGCTCCAGCATGGCAGACCGGGCGTCCCGATGGAGATGATGGCCGCGCGTGCCGCGGATGTGCCGATAGCCGCTGGTGAGGTTGGTGTCAGCGTGGTCGTCGACATGGTGTTCGAAATCGAAGACATCGAATAGACGCTGTGAAACCGGCAGGCCCGGCCCGTAACTGAACACAAAAAAGGCGCGCCGTTCAAAGGGCGCGCCTTTCTCTATGTAGGTCGGTTATAGCGGACCGGACAGGACGCGGATCAGGCGCTGGCCTGGGCGAGAGCCTGGTCCAGATCGCGGATCAGGTCATCGGCGTCTTCGATACCGATCGACACGCGGACCACGTTGGGGCCTGCGCCTGCTGCTTCCTGCTGTTCCGGGGTCAGCTGACGGTGAGTCGTGGAAGCGGAGTGGATGATCAGCGAACGCGCGTCACCCAGGTTGGCCACATGGCTGAAAATCTCCAGCGCGTTCACCAGCTTGACACAGGCCTCGTAGCCACCTTTGACGGCGAAGGTGAACAGGCCACCGGTGCCTTTGGGGTAGCAGCGCGCGGCGCGATCCGCATAGGGCGAGGACGGCAGACCGGCGTAGGTCACATATTCCACGCGATCATCAGCTTCCAGCCAGGCGGCGACCTTCTTGGCGTTTTCGCAGTGACGTTCCATCCGCAGCGACAGGGTTTCGATACCCATCAGCGTGTAATGCGCCGCCTGCGGGTTCATGGTCATGCCCAGATCGCGCAGACCGATGGCGATCCCGTGGAAGGTGAAGGCCAGACCGCCGAAGGTTTCGTGGAATTTCAGCCCGTGATAGGCCGGTTCCGGCGCGCTGAGCGACGGGAACTTGTCGCTGGCGGACCAGTCGAAGTTGCCGGAGTCTACAACACAGCCACCGGTCACGGTGCCATTGCCGGTCAGGTATTTGGTGGTCGAATGCACCACCAGTGTTGCACCCTGTTCGATCGGGCGGCACAGGTAAGGCGTGGCCGAGGTGTTGTCGATGATCAGCGGCACGCCGGCTGCGTCTGCCACATCCGCGACGGCACGGATATCGGTGACATAGCCGCCGGGATTGGCAACGGATTCACCAAAGACCGCGCGGGTGTTGTCATCAATGGCATCGCGCACGGCGTCCAGATCGTCGAAGTCGACGAATTTGGCTTCCCAGCCAAAGCGCTTGATGGTCTGGCTCAGCTGGGTGACGGTGCCGCCATACAGGCGGGTCGAGGCAACCACGTTGCAACCCGGCTGCATCAGCGGGAACAGCGCCATGATCTGGGCCGCGTGACCGGAGGAGCAGCAGACTGCGCCCACGCCACCTTCCAGCGTCGCGATGCGTTCCTGCAGCACGGCAACGGTGGGGTTGGTCAGGCGGGAATAGATGAAGCCCACTTCCTGCAGGTTGAACAGCGCGGCGGCATGGTCCGCGTCGCGGAACACGTAGGCGGTGGTCTGGTAAATCGGCGTCTGGCGCGCGCCGGTGGCCGGGTCGGGTTTGGCCCCGGCGTGGATCTGCAATGTGTCAAAGCCGTATGCGGGCGCATCGGTCATGGGTGTGCTCTCCCTTGGAAAAATTCGCACGTCCGGTTTAGGGCACCGGATCTGCGTATTCAACGCATTCCCGGAAAGCAGGAACATTCGTCCCGATTCTGCGGGCCTGTCGGAACGGGTGTTTGGCGTGCGGAGCTGGACACTGCGGGCAGGCGCCGCTCAGCGCATCCAGTAACCTTCGGCCTTGATCTTGTTGCGGATCGCCTGTTCCCGCCGGGGCAGGGCCTCGCGGTCAAACAGCGCCCGCACCTTGTGACCGCGTCCCTGAAAGATCAGCCGCTTGAACGGGTCATAGTTCTTGAGCACCTTCTTGATCCGGTTCGGCGCCGTCACGGTTTCCAGAACGTCGATGACATGATCGCTTTCGCGGGCATACATCAGGGGCACATGCCGGTAGTGGCAGGTCACATCGCCGTCCAGATACCCTTCGGGCAGGGTGTCGCGCCCGCCGCCAAAGGAATGGATGACCAGCGGCAGGGCGATCTGGTCCAGCCAGGGCGACAGGCTCTGGCACACAAGCTCGACCGGCATGTCGTCGCGGATCGACTTGGCATAGACCAGAAACCGCTTGCCGAAGGCACGCGGGCATTCGCCATAGAAAAACCCGGCGTTGAAGTAGAGATACCGGCGCCAGTATTCATCGGGCTGGCTAAGGTCCAGGCTGCTTTCGAAGTCCAGACCGAAGCGATCATAAAGCGACTTCCAGATATCGTGATAGCCCGGCCCATACAGCGTTGGCTTGGGCCAGGTCCCTTCGCGCCTGAGCGAGGCGCTGGGGCGGGCGAAGTCGAAAGGAACGTTTTGCAGATCGCCGGTGATCAGCGTGTCCGTATCGAAAAAAACAAAGGGTTCCTTTTCCGGCAGGGCGGCCAGCGCCTCGATCTTGTTGCCGTGCGGATAACGCTCGCCGAAGACCTTGTTTTCAAACGGCAGGATTTCCGCGCCAAGTTCGTCCAGCGGGGCCAGGATGTCGCGGTTTCGGATGGAGGGATCGGAGGCCCACAAGGGACCGGCCTGGGGCACGGCCACGAACAGCCGTCCCTTGAAGTCGGGACAGCTGTGACGCAGCGAGGCGGCAAACAGCACCGCCTCATATTGCAGGCGGCCGGATTGGCCCACGATCAGGATATTGAACGCTTGGCGTCCGGCGGATTTCTTTGCCATAGTGAAACTGTTGTCGAGATGTCGGTCTGCTTCGCTTTTCCAGTCACTATAGGGACGGAATGGGCAGGCCAAAACCCGATTTAACCAGTTTTGTGAGTTTGGGACCTAAGCGCGACGCTGGTCCAGGAGGACATAATGTTTGAATTCTTGCTTTTCACCCTGTCGGCCATGGTGCATTCGGTGCCCGGTGATCCAAGCCAAGGCGCCGCCGCACAGGTTGAGGCACCGGTGGCAGCGGCAGCGGTCGAGACGGCCCAGACGCCACTGTTTCTTGCCCCCAAGGCCGAGAGCACCGAGCAGGCCGCGACCACCCCGGTTTTTCTGGCACCGCAAGGGCAGGCCGCTGAAACAGCCGATGCCGCCGCCGCTGCGACGCCGGTTTTTCTGAGCCCGCAGAGCGCCACGCCAGAGCCCGAGTGGCAGGCGGAACCGCAAGAACCCACGGGCCGGTTCACCACTGCGACAGAGGTGAAGCCCATCCTGAATCTGACCCGCAACAACTGGATCCACGTTCGGGAGTTCAACGGGCAGGATCTGGTCTATGTGACCCATCTGTGGTCCTGGCGCTGCGGACTGCTGGACATGAAGGTGGGGATCAATGGGGCCGCGCCAGAGGCCTGGCCGTTGCCGCAATGCCATATGGATCAGCCGATGCCGAACGCCATTCTGGAAACCGATGGCTTGCCCTATCGGAGCTTTGGCCTGGGCGCGGTGAGCGAGATCGAGGTGCATCTGGTCTATGATGACCTGAGCACCGAACAGGTGCGCTTCAACCGTCAGGGCATGGCGCAGCCCTGATCGCAGAAAGAAATCACCCCGGCGCGAAGGGCGCCGGGGCGAAACTTGTCACAGCAACATGGTGCTGAGGGCTGGCACGTAGCTGAGCAGGATCAGCACCATCGTCACCGCCAGCAGGAACGGCCAGAGCGCGGTGAAGATCTTGAACGGTTTGACCCCCGACATGGCCGAGGCGATGTAGAGCCCGACACCGACGGGCGGTGTCAGCAGCCCCAGCACCAGGTTCAGCGAAATCACCACCCCGAACTGGAACGGGTCGATGTCATAGGTGTTCATCGCGATGGGCAGCAGGATCGGAGTGATCAGGATCAGCGCCGCGATCCCGTCGATCAACATGCCAACGACCAGCAGGCACAGGTTCACGATCAGCAGGAACACGAAGGGATCCGACGTGACCGTGGCGATCAGCGCGGCCAGCTTCTGCGGGATCTCTTCGTAGACGACCACCCAGCCAAAGACATTGGCGGCGGCGATCATGAAGATCACCAGCGCAGAATTGGTGGCGGTCCGAACAAAGAGCGCGCCCAGGTCACGCGGCCGGATTTCGCGATAGATACCCCAGCCCACCGCCAGCGCGATCAGCGAGGCGACACCGGCGCTTTCGGTGGGGGAGGCGATGCCAAAGAGGATGCCCCCGACGATGGCCAGTGGGATCAGAAAGGCGGGCAGGGCATTGCGGATGGCAATCACGGCCTCACGGCCGGTCATCCAGTCACCCTTGGGGAACTGCTGGACCATGCCGATCAGCGCCACCACGGCGAAGAAGGTGACACCCAGGATCAGCCCCGGAATGATCCCGGCCAGGAACATATCCCCGATCGGTAGCTGTGCCAGCACGCCATAGATCACAAACAGCATCGACGGGGGGATGACCGGCGCCAGCAGGCCACCAGCGGCGGTGGTTGCGGCGGCAAAGCCCGGATCATAGCCCTCTTTCTCCATCGCGGGGACCATGGCGCGGCTCATCACCGCGATCTGGCTGGCGGCAGAGCCGATGATGGCGGCCATGAACATGTTGGCCAACAGGTTGATATAGGCCAGCCCGCCCCGGAAGCCGCCCACGAACACCCGCGCGGCATGGACCAGCCGCTGGGTCATGCCGCCTTCGTTCATCAGCTCACCGGTCAGAATGAACAGGGGGATGGCCAGCAGGCCATAGTTTTCCACCCCGGCAAACATCTGTTGGGCGAAACTGTCATACAGGACGGTATTGCCGCTTTCATGGATGTACCACAGGGCGGTCAGGGCCAGCACCAGCGCGATCGGAACCGATCCGAACAGCAGGATTGCAAACAGAATGGGCGTCATGCGCGGTCCTCCGCCTTGCCAGGGTTCAACAGGTTCGCAGAGGCATGAAGCAGCGCACCGCAGGCAAAGAGCGGCACCACCAGCCAGACCCAGACCTTCTTGATCCCAAGGGTGTTCGTCGGTTCGGCGTAGATGAAGTTGAAGGTGGCCCCCTGGAAGGCGCGGGTGTCAAACCCGTGCTGCATCAGGTCCAGCGGCAGGAACCAGCGCCAGCAGATCCAGATCAGCAAAGCGGCAAACACGAAGACGCAGACATCCACAAAGCGGCCCAGCCAGTAGCGTACCGGTGCGGGGGCCAGTTCGGGCAGCAGGGTGACGGCAACGGTGGTGCGGAAATGCAGCGCGGCGGATCCGGCCAGAAAGGTCATCCAGACCATGGCATAGATGGCGGCTTCGTCGACCCAGTAGATGGAGTTCCCGGCGGCCCGGGTGATCACATTCAACAGGATCAGTCCGGTCACAGACGCCGCCAGCGTCGCGGCACAGAACAGCTCGGCTCGGGCCCAGGCCCGTGAAAGCCGGTACAGCATGACAAGTCCCCCTGGTCATGGAAAAGGGGCCGGACGGTGGCCGGCCCCCTTTGTAACGTGGTTCAGGTTACTTGAGCTTTGCCGCGGTGTCGCGCAGGTCGGGCAGGGAAGGGGCCTTGGCGGCCCAGATCTTTTCCCATTCGCCCATGACGCCACCAAAGAAGCTGGCGTCGACCGGCTTGACGGTCTTGCCCACGTTGTTCAGCGCTTCGGTCCAGCTGCCTTCCTTGGCCACATAGACATCCAGCGTGCTGTCCACGTGCTTGGCCATCAGCTCGGAAACCATCGCCTTGTCCTCGGCGCTCAGCCCGGCATAGACGCGGGCCGAGATCAGGCCGACCATCGGGAACATCATGTGGTTGGAGATCAACAGGGTGTCTGCGTGCTCGTGGTATTTCAGCACGTTGATCAGCTCCACATCCATGTCGATGGCGTCGACCTGACCGTTTGCCAGCGCGTCATACACCGCGGGCAGGGGCATCGGGGTCGGGGCGGCGCCCAGCAGGTTGTAGAAGTCCAGGATCGGGTCAAACGGGGTGATCCGCAGCTTCAGACCTTTCAGATCATCGGCCGAATTGACCTCGCCCCGGCTGAGGATCTGGCGCATGCCCGCGCTGCCGTATCCGACACCGACAACACCGGCCTCCATCGGCAGCACGTCCAGCATGCCGCGCGCGGTGTCAGAGCGCAGGATCGCCGCGGCATGGGCGATGTCATTCGCCAGATAAGGGGCGTAGAAAGCGCCCATATTGGGCACGCGGTTGGACACTTCGGCCACCGTCATGAACGCCATGTCCAGGGCGCCGGTCTGCATCTGTTGCAGCATCTGCGCCTCATTGCCCAGCTGACGCGCCGGGAACACCGACACGCTGTGCTTGCCGCCGGATTTCTCTGCCAGCTCTGCGCCGAAGGCTTCGGCGGCCTTGGTCCAGACGTGCGGCGGCGGGGTGATCAGCCCCAGGCGGAACTCTTTGGCCGCGACCGGCGCGGCAGCCAGTGCAAAGGCCCCTGCCGCGATCGCGCCCTTCGCGAAGCTTCTGAGATCGAATTTCATGTTGGTCTCCCTGATGAGAATCGTTTGTTTTTCAGCGAGTTTACCCCGCACTTTTCATTTTTCTATTGTTCTGTGGTTCGGCGTCTTTGAGCGCCGCGTCACAGTTGAACCCAGCCCTCCGGTGGTTCCTTGCCAGGGTGGATTTCGCCACAATTGGGGCAGGTGCGTGCTGCTTCATCGGCATAGAAACTCTGATAGACCGGCGGCAGGTCGCGTACGATGCTTTCCAGGATCAGCTCGGCCCGGTGCACCAGGGTGCCGCAGTTGAAGCAGTACCATTCGATCGCATCATGTTCGCCAGCGGGGCGCTTGGGTTCGATGACCAGCCCGATGGAGCCTTCCTGCGGACGCTGTGGGGAATGGCGGACATGGGGCGGCAGAAGGAAGATATCGCCCTCACGGATCGGGACATCGTAGAACTCGCCGCCGTCGTAGAGCTTGAGCACCATGTCGCCCTTGAGCTGATAGAAGAACTCTTCGACCGGGTCGTCATGGTAATCGGTGCGTTTGTTGGGCCCGCCGACAACGGTGACCATCAGGTCGGCATTTTCCCAGACCTGCTGGTTGCCCACTGGTGGTTTCAGCAGGTGCTTGTGTTCATCGATCCATTTCTGGAAATTGAAGGCGCTCAGTCTACTCAATTCGGGTCCTCCTCCCTTGCTGCCCCCTTTGGGCCGTAGCTCAAAATCGGGTCTGAGGGGCTATTCAGACAAGTCAATTGTCCGAATGCAGGTATTGAAAAACCCGATAGCCAGCGACCTTGGTCAAGCCACGCAAGAGGGGTCCGGAGAAGGGAGGGGCGATGCTTCATGCTTTAAATTTTAAGCTTGAAGTACTTGTGCCTGTCAAGCGTTTTGACTGAACGGGTCATTTGGTGGGGGCGAAGACGGTGGTCACATCCCGGTGATCGTGGTTTGATCCCAACAGGGACGCGCCCCACATCGGGTCAAGCTGTGCGAGGACATAACTATGCGGATCAATGCGGATTTCGAACGTCGTGTTTCGGTTCATTTCGACGAGACCCCCTGGGTACCGTCACCGATGCCAGGGGTGGAGCGCAAGATGCTGGATCGCATCGGCGAAGAGGTGGCCCGCGCCACAACCATCGTCCGGTTTGCTCCGGGATCCGCCTTTTCC
Organism: Paracoccaceae bacterium; assembly: GCA_022763485.1. Lineage (GTDB taxonomy): Bacteria > Pseudomonadota > Alphaproteobacteria > Rhodobacterales > Rhodobacteraceae > Aliisedimentitalea. Next base: position 20,703 of record JALEGX010000080.1, read on the forward strand.
CCGCATACCCATGATGGCGGTGAGGAGTTTCTGGTTCTGGACGGGGTGTTTCAGGATGAAAGCGGGGACTTCCCGGTTGGAAGCTACGTGCGCAACCCGCCGACCTCGCGACATACGCCGTCGGCCGAGGCAGGCGCGACCATCCTTGTGAAACTGCATCAGTTCGATCCGATGGACCGGACCGTTGTGCGGCTGGACACCACGATCACCCGCGATCCGGTACTGCCCCTGTTCCATGACGCCCATGAAGAGGTGCGCATCGAACATTGGGACGCAGAGGCTCAGATCACGCTGGACGCCGAGGGTGGGCTGGAGCTGTTTGTGATTGATGGCTCCTTTGACGAAGGCGGCGAAACCTTCGCCAAATGGGACTGGCTGCGGCTGCCGCCCGGGACCGCTTTTCGGGGGCAGATCGGGGGGGATGGGGCCAAAGTCTGGGTCAAATCCGGCCACCTGAAGTCTCTGCCTGAAAAATAGGCGCCCCCATATTTCGGCGTAAAAACAATGCTCTGCCTTGTGTTCTTGGCCGTGTGAGTAAAATTTTTTCGCCCGGTAAAAATTTTACCGATTGATAAAAAAATAGAATGTGGCACTCTGGGTGCATAAAACAACACACCAGGGAGACACCCAATGGCGACAAGCCATCAGGCATCCGGGGTTCAGGCAGGCCGACTGTCTGCCGACCAGATTGCCGAGAACTTCTCGGATCTGCATGCCCCCTTTGACGCCCATGAAGCGGCGGTGGCCGCGGACCGGTGCTATTTCTGCTATGACGCACCGTGCATGACCGCATGCCCCACCGATATCGACATTCCCATGTTCATCCGTGAAATCCAGGCCGGCCATCCCGAGGCCGCCGCGCGGACGATCCTGAACCAGAACATCCTGGGCGGCATGTGCGCCCGGGTCTGCCCGACCGAAACGCTGTGCGAAGAGGTCTGTGTGCGTGAAACCGCTGAGGGCAAACCGGTCGAGATTGGCCGTCTGCAGCGCTACGCCACCGACACGTTGATGGCGCAGGGCGTCCATCCGTTTGAGCGCGCTGAAAGCACCGGCAAGACAATTGCCGTGGTGGGCGCTGGACCTGCGGGCCTGTCGGCGGCACACCGTCTGGCGATGCTGGGCCATGACGTGGTCATCTATGAACCCAAGCCCAAATCCGGCGGCCTGAATGAATTTGGCATTGCGTCGTATAAATCCACCGACAATTTCGCGGCGCGCGAGGTCGATTGGCTGCTGCAGATCGGCGGCATTACCATTCAGCACGGTCAGGGCCTGGGATCCGGTCTGACGCTGGAGGGACTGAAAGCCGAGCATGACGCGGTGTTCCTGTCGATCGGCCTGGCCGGGGTAAACGCCCTGCGCGCCGAAGGCGAGGACAAGGACGGCGTACGTGACGCGGTCGATTTCATCGCCGAACTGCGCCAGGCTGACGATCTGACTGCGCTGCCCGTGGGTCGCAACGTTGTGGTGATCGGCGGCGGGATGACCGCCGTGGACGCCGCCGTGCAGTCAAAACTGCTGGGCGCGGAAAACGTCACCATCGCCTATCGCCGCGGTCGCGAGGCCATGGGTGCCAGCCGGTTCGAACAGGATCTGGCGGCCTCCAAGGGTGTGAAGCTGATGTTCAACGTCCAGCCGGTGGCCGTGCATGGCAACGGGGCGGCGGCAGAGATCGAGCTGGAATATACCGCAAGCGAAGACGGCAAGCTGTCGGGCACGGGCGAAACCGTGCGGGTCACCGCCGATCAGGTGTTCAAGGCCATCGGTCAGACGCTGGAAGGCGCTCCCGAAGGGCTGGAGCTTGAAGGGCGCAAGATCCGGGTCAGCGACTCCGGCCGCACCTCGGTCGATGGCGTCTGGGCCGGAGGCGACTGTGCCTCGGGCGGCGAAGACCTGACCGTGACCGCGGTGGCCGAAGGCCGCGACGCCGCGATGGACATTCATGCCAGCCTGACGGGCTGATGACCGGGCGGCGGGCTGCGATCTCCCACGTGGCCCGCGCCCCTTTTTGCCCGCATATGCAAGGAGCAGACAAATGGCTGATCTGACGACTGATTTTCTGGGGATCAAATCCCCGAACCCATTCTGGCTGGCCTCGGCGCCGCCGACTGACAAGGAATACAACGTCCGCCGCGCCTTCGAGGCCGGATGGGGGGGCGTCGTGTGGAAGACGCTAGGCGCCGAAGGCCCGCCCGTGGTGAATGTGAACGGCCCGCGCTATGGCGCGATCTGGGGTGCCGACCGGCGGCTCTTGGGGCTCAACAACATTGAACTGATCACCGACCGCCCGCTGGAAGTGAACCTGGACGAAATCAAACGCGTCAAGAAAGACTACCCGGACCGCGCCGTGGTGGTGTCGCTGATGGTGCCCTGCGAAGAGGAGGCCTGGAAGGACATCCTGCTGCGGGTGATGGACACCGGCGCCGACGGGATCGAGCTGAACTTCGGCTGCCCGCACGGCATGGCCGAACGCGGCATGGGCTCGGCTGTGGGGCAGGTGCCCGAATACATCGAAATGGTGACCCGCTGGTGCAAGGAAAACTATGACAAGCCGGTCATCGTCAAACTGACCCCCAACATCACCGACATCCGCCATCCGGCCCGCGCGGCCAAGGCGGGGGGCGCGGATGCGGTGTCTTTGATCAACACCATCAACTCGATTGTGTCGGTCGATCTGGACATCATGGCGCCCAACCCGACCATTGGCGACAAGGGCACCCACGGCGGCTATTGCGGCCCGGCGGTAAAGCCCATCGCACTGAACATGGTCGCAGAAATTGCCCGCGACCCGCAGACCCACGGCCTGCCGATCTCGGCCATTGGTGGCGTGACCACCTGGCGCGATGCAGCAGAGTTCATGGCGCTCGGGGCGGGCAACGTGCAGGTCTGCACGGCGGCGATGACCTATGGTTTCCGGGTTGTCGAAGAGATGATTTCGGGCCTGTCGCAGTGGATGGACGAGAAGGGCCATACCTCGACCGCCGACTTCATCGGCATGGCGGTCCCGAATGTCACAGACTGGCAGTATCTGAACCTGAACTATGTGGCGAAGGCCAAGATCGACGAAGACGCCTGCATCAAATGCGGCCGTTGCTATGCGGCCTGCGAGGATACCTCGCACCAGGCCATCGCGATGAGCGAGGATCGCGTGTTCAGCGTCAAGGATGAGGAATGCGTGGCCTGCAACCTCTGCGTCAATGTCTGCCCGGTTGAAGGCTGCATCACCATGGAGCCGATGGCGGCAGGAACCGTGGATCCGCGCACTGACAAGGTGGTTGAGGAAGATTACGCCAACTGGACCACGCACCCCAACAACCCGTCGGTTCAGGCCGCGGAGTAAGGTCAAGATTTTTCGCAGAAAAATCTCTGCCCCGGGCGATCAAAGCTTTGGCCGGGGCAAGAAGAAAATTCTACGAATTTTCTTCAGAACAGCATCTCCACGGGGCCGCTGTTGCAGATCACGATGAACTGATCGGCGGTCCGGATAAGATGATAGTTCCGGCGTCGCACTTCCCAGATGAAGCGGTCGCGCCCGACTTCCCGATCCACCCAATCCAATGACCGCCGCACCACGGCCCCACGCCGGGCGGATTTGCTGGCAAAGATCTGTTCGATCCAGCTTTCGGGATGATGTCTGAGGTCTGGGTGCCGCATCACCACAGCATGCACGACCATGGTTAACAGAGGCTTAGCCGGATCAGCGCTCCGGGGTCAGCATGCGCCGATACAGGGTGTCCAGAAACGCCGGTGCGGCGGTGAAGGGATCTTCGTCTCCCATCAGCGTGCGCACCTGAACATCGAAATCTGCGTAGTGCTGGGTCAGTGACCAGATCGAGAAGAGCAGATGGCGCGGATGGGTCTGCGCGATACGACCCTCCGCCATCCAGCCTTCGAGCACCTGAACCTTTTCATCGACCAGATTTTTCAGGTCGGTCGACAGGCTGTCGATCATCCTGGGGGCCCCCTGCACGATCTCATTGGCAAACAGGCGGCTTTCGCGCGGATAGTCCCGGCTCATCTGCAGCTTGCGGCCAACGTATCCAAGAATTTCCTCCATCGGATCGCCCTGTGGATCCAGGGCGTGCAGAGGGGCCAGCCAGGTGTCCAGCAGACCGGACAGCAGCTCTTTGAAAATCGCTTCCTTGGACGGGAAATAATACAGCAGATTGGGCTTGCTCAATCCGGCGGCGGTTGCAATCTGATCAACGGTGGCGCCACGAAACCCGTGTTGTGAAAACACCTCCAGCGCGGCCTCCAGAATGGCGGCACGATTCTTTTTCTGGATACGGGTTGGCGCGCGATCCTGTGCCATGTTTCGTTCTGAGTCCTTGTTTGGGTGCAGCAGGGCAAAGTTTGCCTGAATTTTAAGGGTATGCCTGAATTCTTGAGGCTTTTTCCAGATCCCGGCGCGCTATTTCTTGACTGATGACGTTCCCGTGATAGCGTGAGTTTGACCAGTTGGTCAAATCGAAGGTCGCAAAGCGACGCCAGACTATCTAGCGAGAGCGCCGAAAAGGCGTCAGCCCGGGGAAGGAAAACGGCGATGACCGTGCTTGGACAAAATCTGAAAATCAATGGCGAACGGCTGTGGGACAGCCTGATGGAAATGGCCAAGATCGGTCCCGGTGTGGCCGGGGGCAACAACCGCCAGACCCTGACAGATGAAGACGGCGAGGGCCGGGCGCTGTTCCAGAGCTGGTGCGAGGCCGCGGGCTGTGAGATGGGACTGGACCAGATGGGCAATATGTTCGCCATGCGCGCGGGTACTGACCCGGATGCGCTGCCGGTCTATGTGGGCTCGCACCTGGATACTCAGCCGACGGGCGGAAAATACGATGGCGTTCTGGGGGTGCTTGGCGGGCTGGAGGTCATCCGCTCGCTGAATGATATGGGGATCAAGACCAAGCATCCGATCGTGGTGACCAACTTCACCAACGAAGAGGGCACCCGTTATGCCCCCGCCATGCTGTCCTCCGGTGTCTTTGCCGGGATCCACACACAGGACTGGGCCTATGATCGTGAAGACGCCGAGGGCAAGAAATTCGGCGATGAGCTGACACGCATCGGATGGCGGGGTGACGAAGAGGTCGGCGCGCGCGAGATGCATGCCTTCTTTGAGCTGCACATCGAACAGGGTCCGATCCTTGAGGCCGAAGGCAAGGACATCGGGGTGGTCACCCATGGTCAGGGCCTGAGCTGGACGCAGGTGACGATCACCGGCAAGGATGCTCATACCGGATCAACGCCGATGCCGATGCGTCGCAATGCCGGGCTGGCGATGGCCCGTGTTCTGGAAGCGGTGGATGAAATCGCCTGGTCACATGCCCCGCATGCGGTGGGGGCAGCCGGTCATATCGACGTCTATCCGAATTCGCGCAACGTGATCCCGGGGCAGGTGGTCTTTACCGTGGATTTCCGCTCTCCGGAGCTGGATGTGATCACCGACATGGAAAATCGCCTGCGTGAAGAAGGCGACCGCATTGCCGAAGCGATGGGGGTCGAGATTGCCTATGAAAAGGTCGGCGGCTTCGATCCGGTCAAATTCGACGATGGCTGCGTGAGTGCGGTGCGAAAAGCGGCCGATCGCTTGGGGTTCTCGCATACGGACATCATTTCAGGGGCCGGTCATGACGCCTGCTGGATCAACCGGGTGGCGCCCACGGCGATGGTGATGTGTCCCTGCGTCGACGGGTTGAGCCACAATGAGGCCGAGGAAATCAGCCCCGAATGGGCGGCAGCGGGCACCAATGTGCTGTTGCACGCGGTGGTGGAAACGGCCGAGATCGTGGAGTGATCGAGGCGGATCTTCCGATCCCCGACCGGATCAAGGATCTGATCGAGACGGAGCTGGCCGAGTTTCGGCCGGCCACACAGGCCGATCAGGCCAATCTGGTGGCCTTTCGCGCCGCATTGCGCGACCCCCGTCCGGTGACGGTGAACTTCAGTGGCGGCCTCACGCAGACGTGCTGGTCCGTCACGCGCACCAACGGGGATTATCGGGTCATCTTTCTGCCGCTGGCAGGATATTTTTCGCTCTGTGTCGAAAGCGACTTCGGTCCGCTGGACATCGGGGTGCATGGAACAGCGATCGGGTGCTTCAGCTCGGTCTGACAGAACAAACAGGGAGTTTAACGCATGAGTACGGTCATCAAGAACGGCACAATCGTCACGGCTGATCTCACCTACAAGGCGGACGTTCTGATCGACGGCGGCCAGATCATCGAGATCGGAGCCGACCTGAAGGGCGACAAGGAGCTGGACGCCACCGGATGTTACGTGATGCCGGGCGGGATCGACCCGCATGTGCATCTGGAAATGCCGTTCATGGGCACCTATTCGGCGGATGATTTCGAAAGCGGCACCCGCGCGGGGCTGGCGGGCGGCACCACGATGGTGGTGGATTTCTGCCTGCCCAATCAGGGTGAAAGCCTGCTGGACGCGATCAAACGCTGGGACAACAAATCGACCCGCGCGAATTGTGACTACTCGTTCCACATGGCCGTGACCTGGTGGGGGGAACAGGTCTTTAACGACATGAAGACCGTGATCGAACAGCGCGGTATCAACACCTTCAAGCACTTCCTGGCCTACAAGGGCGCGCTGATGGTGAATGATGATGAGCTGTTTGCCAGCTTCAACCGTCTGGCAGAACTGGGCGGCATCGCCATGGTGCACGCCGAAAACGGCGATGTGGTGGCCGAGATGACCGCCAAGCTGCTGGCCGAGGGCAACACCGGCCCCGAAGGTCATGCCTATTCGCGCCCCAGCCAGGTGGAAGGCGAGGCGACCAACCGCGCCATCATGATCGCCGATATGGCGGGTGTGCCGCTCTATGTCGTGCACACCTCCTGCGAGGAAGCGCATGAGGCGATCCGCCGGGCGCGGATGCAGGGCAAACGCGTCTGGGGCGAGCCGCTGATCCAGCACCTGACGCTGGATGAGCGCGAGTATTTCGTGGATGACTGGGACCACGCGGCCCGTCGCGTGATGTCGCCGCCGTTCCGGGATGCGCGCCATCAGGAAAGCCTGTGGGCCGGTCTGCAGGGCGGCACCCTGTCGGTGGTGGCCACCGACCACTGTGCCTTCACGACCGAGCAGAAACGCTATGGCGTGGGCGATTTCTCGAAGATCCCCAATGGCACAGGCGGTCTGGAAGACCGGATGCCGATGCTCTGGACGCATGGCGTGGAAACCGGGCGCCTGACGCCGAATGAATTTGTCGCCGTGACCTCGACCAACATCGCCAAGATCCTGAACTGCTATCCGAAGAAGGGCGCGGTTCTGGTTGGGGCGGATGCGGACCTGGTGGTCTGGGACCCGCAGAAAACCAAGACGATTCAGGCGGCTACGCAGCAAAGCTCCATCGACTACAATGTCTTTGAAGGCCATGAGGTCAAAGGCCTGCCACGCTTTACCCTGACCCGCGGACAGGTTGCCGTACATGACGGCGAAATCCGCACCCAGGAAGGGCATGGCAAGTTTGTCTCGCGTGAGGCAAACACCACGGTGAACAAGGCGCTGAGCACTTGGAAAGAGCTGACCGCTCCGCAGCCGGTCCAGCGTACAGGCATTCCGGCGACGGGTGTGTAAACTTGGGCTCGGGCCGTGCTGACGCGCGGCCCGCAACCCTGTCTGATCAAGGCGACACAATGAAAGACACTATCAATACCCAGCCCGTGATCGAGGCAAGGCAACTGGATCTGACCTTTCAGACCAATGATGGGCCTGTGCACGCGCTCAAGGATGTGAACCTTGAGATCAACAAGGGCGATTTCGTCAGCTTCATCGGCCCGTCGGGCTGTGGCAAGACGACCTTCCTGCGCTGTATCGCGGCGCTGGAAACGCCAACCGGCGGCACCCTTTCGGTCAACGGCATGAGCGCGGATGAAGCGCGGCGGCAACGGGCCTATGGGTACGTGTTCCAGGCGGCGGGCCTCTACCCCTGGCGGACCATCGCCAAGAACATCAAGCTGCCGCTGGAGATCATGGGATATTCCAAGGCCGAACAGGATGAGCGGGTCCAGAAGGTGCTGGAGCTGGTCGATCTGGCCGGGTTTGGCGGCAAGTTCCCCTGGCAGCTGTCGGGCGGCATGCAGCAGCGCGCCAGCATCGCGCGGGCGCTGGCCTTCGACGCCGACATCCTGCTGATGGACGAACCCTTTGGCGCGCTGGACGAAATCGTCCGCGACCACCTGAACGAACAATTGCTGCAGCTCTGGGCGCGCACCAACAAGACCATCGGCTTTGTCACCCACTCGATCCCGGAAGCGGTGTATCTGTCCACCAAGATCGTGGTGATGAGCCCGCGTCCGGGCCGGATCACCGACGTGATCGAAAGCACATTGCCGCGGGAGCGTCCGCTGGACATTCGCGATACCCCGGAATTCATCGAGATCGCGCATCGGGTGCGCGAGGGTCTGCGTGCGGGGCATTCCTATGACGACTGATCAGCAGAAGAAATCCGCCTCCGGACGCTTGTCCGGGAAAGGGGGACGGCCATGAAATCGCTTGTTGCCGTTTTGACGGTGGTCGCGGCGATCGTCGCCTTTTGGTACGCCGCCTGCGTGCCGATGAACATCAAGGGCGTGCTGGTTGCGGCCGAACGGGCCGGGGTGGAAGTCACGCCTGCCACGGCCAAGGAACGCCGGGACATGAGCGAGATCGGCCTGTCCCTGAGCAACAGTTTCGCCATTCCAGACACCTGGGCGCAGGACCGCCCGCGTCTGCCGGCGCCGCATCAGGTGGCGATCGAACTGTGGAAGACCACGGTGGAGAAGAAGATCACATCGAAACGGTCGCTGATCTATCACGGCTGGGTGACATTGAGCGCGACCCTGCTGGGCTTTGCCATCGGCACCGGCCTGGGCATTCTGCTGGCCGTGGGGATCGTGCATTCCAAGGTGATGGACATGTCGGTGATGCCCTGGGCCATCGTCAGCCAGACCATCCCGATCATTGCGCTGGCGCCGATGATCATCGTCGTGCTCTATTCCATCGGTGTGCAGGGGATCATTCCCAAGGCGGTGATCTCGGCCTATCTCAGCTTCTTCCCGGTGGTTGTCGGCATGGTGAAGGGCCTGCGCAGCCCGGACGGGATGCAGCTGGATCTGCTGCGCACCTATAATGCCAGCCAGAGCCAGGGCTTCTGGAAGCTGCGTCTGCCGGCCTCGCTGCCCTATCTCTTTGCCTCGCTGAAGATCGGCATTGCCGCTTCGCTGGTGGGGGCCATCGTGGGCGAGCTGCCCACGGGGGCGGTTGCCGGGCTGGGCGCGCGTCTGCTGGCCGGCAGTTACTATGGTCAGACGGTTCAGATCTGGTCGGCGCTCTTTGCCGCCGCGATCCTTGCGGCCTGTCTGGTGGCGCTGCTGGGGCTGCTGGAACGGGTGATGCTGAAACGGATGGGGATGAGCGCATGATGTATGGAGTGTTTGGGGGCTCTGCCCCCCGGCTTTCAGCCTCCCCCCGGAGTGTTTGGAACGAGAAGAAGCAGGGGCGCGGGTCATGCTGATGGTGGGACTGGCCGTTCTGGTCTGGATTGTCGGATGGTGGATCAACGGGCGTCTGGCCAACAGCCCGGCGGCGGGCACCCGCGCGGTGCAGCTGGCGGTGCCGGTGATCTTCGGGGTGACCGTGCTCATCGTCTGGGAGCTGCTGGTGCGGGGGCTGAATGTGCCGCTGGTGATCCTTCCGGCCCCGTCGATGATCGCCGGACGCTTTGCCGAGAGCCTGCCGATCCTCTGGGCGGACTTCGTGCAGACCTTCGCCAAGGGGGCGCTGAGCGGGTACATCATGGGTTGCGGTGCGGCTTTCCTGATGGCGATTGCCGTGGATCGCAGTGATTTCCTGCGCCGGGGCCTGTTGCCGGTGGGGAACTTCGTGGCGGCTTTGCCCATCGTCGGCACCGCGCCGATCCTGGTGATGTGGTTCGGTTTCGACTGGGAATCAAAGGCGGCGGTGGTCGTGGTCATGGTGTTCTTCCCGATGTTGGTGAACACGGTGGCGGGCCTGCGTGAAACCAGCGCCATGCAGCGCGATCTGATGCAGACCTATGCGGCCAGCTATTGGCAGAGCTTTTTCAAGCTGCGTCTGCCTGCGGCGATGCCGTTTATCTTCAATGGGTTGAAAATCTCGACCACACTGGCTTTGATCGGTGCCATCGTGGCGGAGTTCTTCGGATCGCCGACGGTTGGCATGGGGTTCCGGATCTCCACCAGCGTGGGCCAGCTTGCGCTGGACATGGTCTGGGCGGAAATCGTGGTCGCGGCGCTGGCCGGATCCATCTTCTACGGTGCGGTGGCGCTGATCGAAAAATCGGTGACCTTCTGGCACCCGTCACAACGATAACTTTAAACGACCCCGGGACCACCCGGGGCGACACGTTCAACAAGGAGAGAAAAGACATGAAAAAGCTACTGAGCGGTGCGGCGGTTGCGCTTGCCCTGGCAGCGGGACCGGCCCTGGCGGCGGATGAAGTCAAGCTGCAGTTGCAGTGGGTGACCCAGGCCCAGTTTGCCGGCTACTATGTGGCCCTGGACAAGGGCTATTACTCGGATGAGAACCTGGATGTGACCATCCTGCCGGGTGGGCCGGACATCGCCCCGCCGCAGGTTCTGGCCGGTGGTGGCGCCGATGCCATGCTGAACTGGATGCCTTCGGCGCTGGCCGCCCGCGAAAAGGGGCTGCCGGTGGTCAACATCGCACAGCCGTTCAAGTCCTCGGGCCTGATGCTGACCTGCTGGAAGGACACCGGCATTACCGGTCCGCAGGACTTCAAGGGCAAGACCATCGGCGTGTGGTTCTTTGGCAATGAATATCCGTTCCTGAGCTGGATGAGCCAGGAAGGCATCAGCACCGATGGTGGCGACGATGGTGTGACGGTTCTGAAGCAGGGCTTCAACGTCGACCCGCTGCTTCAGCGTCAGGCGGACTGTATTTCGACCATGACCTACAACGAATATGGTCAGGTGCTGGATGCGGGCGTGTCCGAGGACGAGCTGGTGACCTTCAAATATGAGGACATGGGCGTCGCCACGCTGGAAGACGGGATCTATGTGCTGGAAGACAAGCTGAGCGATCCGGGCTTCAAGGACAAGATGACCCGCTTTGTCCGCGCTTCGATGAAGGGCTGGAAATATGCCGAGGCCAATCCGGAAGAGGCCGCGGGCATCGTTCTGGACAATGACGCCTCGGGCGCACAGACCGAAGCGCATCAGGTGCGCATGATGGGTGAGATTGCCAAGCTGACCGCGGGCAGCAACGGCGCGCTGGATCCGGCCGACTTTGATCGGACCGTTGGTACGCTGTTGGCTGGCGGGTCGGATCCGGTGATCACCAAGACGCCGGAAGGGGCCTGGACCCATGAAATCACCGACGCGGCCTTGAACTAAGTCGGGACAACCCTTGTTGAACAAGGGGGAGTGTGAACCCCGGTGGGCCTTGCCTGCCGGGGTTTTCTTGTTCTGGAAAGTCGTCTCAGAGAATCTCGAGGAAGCCGCCGTACTGACCGCGTTTGAACATCAGCCCCTTGCCGGGGCGGGTGGTTGCGCGAGTCACCTGTCCGATCAGGACAGAGTGATCACCCGCCTCGTGGCGGGCATGGGCGGCGCAGTCGAACCGCGCCAGGCATCCGGCCAGCGCGGGCACGCCTTCGGGGGTGTAGGCCCAGTCGACCGAGGCGAAGTCCGAGCCGGTGCGGGCAAAATGCAGCGCCAGGTCCTGTTGGTCTTCGGCCATGATGTGGATGGAGAAATGCGCGGCATTGGCAAAGGCGTCGTGCCGCAGCGATGAGCGGGCAGGACACCACAGCACCAGCGGCGGATCCAGTGAAACCGAGGTGAAGCTGTTCACCGTCATCGCCAAGGGGCCGTCTGCGGTGCGGGTGGTCACGACGGTCACGCCGGTGCCAAAACAGCCCAGGGCTTCGCGAAAGGCACGGGCGGTATCCGGGCCGGGAACAAAGCTGGTTTCGGTCATGGTCACGCGCCTTTTGCAATTCTGCCCGCGTCAGGTGCCATGACAGGGCGGCTTTGTCCACCGGGTTTCGGAATGGCCCGGTAGACAGTGCCGATTTTCACCCGCTCAGTTCAGGTCTTCCAGCAGACGCCCGTGTTTGCGCGTCTCAGCGATCACGTCGCCAAAAGTTTGCAGGCCGCGGGCCTGTAGCAGCGGCAGCAGCTTGACCAGAACCTCGGCCGTGGCGCGGGCATCCCCCAGCGCGGTATGGCGCAGATGGTCCGGGATGGTGATGCCCAGCCGATCACAGAGCGCGTCCAGCGTATGGGTTTCCGACGCCCCGAAGACCACGGCGCTCAGCAGCACCGTATCCAGGATCGGATGGTCCCAGGTGACCTGCATCTTGCCCGAATAGCGGCGCAGGAAGGCCATGTCGAACGGGGCGTTATGGGCCACGATCACCGCGTCGGTGGAAAACTGGTGGAAGCGTCGGCCCACCTCGATGAAGTCAGGGGCCCCCTGAACCATGCGGTCGGACACGCCGTGCACCTTGGTCGAAGCGGGCGGGATTGGCATTCCGGGATCGACCAGCGTGTCGATCTCTTCGCCTTCGATGATCTTGCCCTTCAGCACGCGGACCGCGCCCAGTTGCACGACCTCATCCTTGTGCGGCAGCAGGCCGGTGGTCTCGGAGTCGAAGACAACGAAACACAGGTCGCTGAGCGCCCGATCTTCGAACAGCGTGTCACCGGGGGTGTCCAGCAGGTCGAAGTCATAGACCAGCGGGCGGGCCGCGTCTGGTGCGATTTCGGCGTGGGAGGCATCAAAGATCAGCATATAGCCCGGCGCGTCGCCCAGGGGCTTCAGGCGCACGTCATAGGATTGCCGATGGTCGGACCCATGCACGGAGGCACTGACCTCCATCCCGGTCTTGGCCAGGCGGGCATAGGCGCTTTCCAGCTCGGCGCGATCCAGATAGTCGAACATGGATGCATTGAGCCGGGGATGGCCGATCTGGGCCAGGACCTCGGCCGCCTGACCGTCATAGAGGACGATCTGATGCGCGGGGTTCACCAGCACCATGGCAACCGGGATTTCCGTCAAGAGCGCGGTCAGGCGTTGTTTTTCGGCAGTCAGGCGGGCGGTCTCGGCGGCAATCGCTTCTGCGGTGTTGAGCGCGGTGTCCCCCAGCTGACCCGCCAGCCCGGCAACGGCAGGGGCGAGATCACCCAGATAGCGGGCGGCATGGGTGTCCATCTCTCCTGTCACGCCGGCATGGGCGCGGGTGCGCATCTCGGCCGCCAGCCGTTCGATGGGCTTTGCAACATTTTCATCAAACAGCAGCCAGATGCCCGCGCAGAGTGCCAGAAATGCAAAGCTGCTGAGCATCCCGGAGAAAACGAACGCGTTCAGCAAATCGTCTGGGGCACCCGCGCGATTGTAGGCGACGAAAAGCGATCCAACGGTGGCCAAGATGCTGGCCGCGGCGATCAGGCAGAAAAACAGGAAAATTCGGATGCGAAGGCTGAGCTTCGTCATGTTGTGCCTCCTCTGCAAACTGTTTTGAGAATGGAATCGTCTTGCTCGACCTCCACCCAATCCAGACCGGCAATTGCGCCGTCGGCGTCAAGATCGGCATTGGGGGGCAAGATGGCGCGGCGGAACCCGGTGCAATCCAGCAGAACCGGCAGCTTGTTCACTGGCGCCCAGCGGCCAAAGAAATAGATGTCTGCAAGTTTCTGCCCCGGCAGATCGGGGTTGGACTGGATGGTGCCCACGTCCACGGCGGCAAAGCGATCCACGTAGGGAAAGACCTGCGTCCAGGGCCGATAGAAGCTCTGGTGTTCGACGGTCTGTGCCACTTCCATGCCTTCGGGCAGGGCGGCGCTGGTGCGGGTGTACCATCCGTATTCGCTGGTGATGGTGGCAACGATCATGCCCAGACCGGCCCCCACAGGCATGGCCCAACGTGGCAGCCGGCCGCCGGTGAGTTTGTTCAGCACCATGACCAGCCCCGCAACAGCGAAGCCGGCGAAGATCACCGCGATCAGTTCCAGAAACATGCCACTCTCCTCCAGATTGGCGAGAAGGGCAGCCGTGGTGCCCTCCTGAAATGGGTGTGCGGACCTCCTCCGGTCCGGGGTTCGGGCTTAGCCCAGCATTCCTTTGCCATGCCCCACGGCGGATTGCATCGTCTTCACCACCACGAAGGCGTCGCGCAGGTGGCTGCGCTCGAAATCGCTCAGGTCCGACGGGGGCAGGAAGTTATCCGGTTTGTGACCCAGCTTGGCCTGGGCAGCCTGATGCTCCAGACGGGTTTCTGCAATCAGATCATAGGCATCCAGCAGATCGCGCGCGCCTGAGTGGCTGAGCACACCGGCCGCTTCGGCGGCCAGCAGGCGCGCCCGTGTGTTGGCTTCGGGCAGTTGCCCCTGCAACGCGTAAACACGGCCCAGATCGACGACTGGCACGACGCCATTGTGTTTCAGGTCCAGCGTGTTGCGGTGCTCGCCGGACCGGATGGTGGCGAAGCCGCGCAGCAGGCCAAGCGGTGGCGTGTGCTTGAGCGAATTCGACACCATATGGGCCACGAAGATCGAGTTCTTGGACGCCGCAGCAAGGGTTTCTTCCTGCACCTCTTCGAACAGCGACTGGGCGCCGCCGATCGGGCGCAGGTCGAACATGACCGAGGCCAGCATCTGCGCTTCGGGGCTCGGCTTGGCGATCCAGCCGCGGAAGTAGTCCTTCCACACCCGGACGGGCTGACACCATTTCGGGTTGGTGGCCATCATGTCACCGGGGCAATAGAAATAGCCACAGATATCCAGCCCGTCGCAGACGAATTTGGCCAGCGAGCGGAAATAGCTCATGTCCTCGTCGGTGACACTGTCCTCCAGGAACAGGCAATTGTCCTGATCGCTGACCCCGGTCTGTTCCTGCCGTCCTTGCGAGCCGCAGGCCAGCCAGAGATAGCGCACCGGCGGCGGGCCGAACTGGGCCTCGGCCAGCGCCAGAAGGCGCCGGGTGGCCGTGTCCGCGATGTCGGTGATCAGCCGGGTGACGACCTCATGCCGGTTGCCTCCGGCGACCAGTTGCACCAGCAGGCGCGGGATTTCGGCGGTGACCTTTGCCATCTCTTCGGCGCTGTTGGCCCGCGACAGGGCGCTGACCAGTTCAGCCGAATTCACCGCCTGGAAGCGGGTCAGGTCGGTCTGGGTGACGATGCCGATCAGCTTGCCGCCTTCGACGATGGGGATATGGCCGATGTGGCGCTCCATCATCGCGTGCAGCACGTCAGAGCCGATGGCGTTGGGGGCCAGCGTCAGCGGATCCGAGGTCATCACCTCGGTCAGCGGGGTGTCGACCGAGCGCCCTTCGGCCAGAATCTTGCTGGTCAGGTCGCGGGTGGTGACGATGCCCTGCAAGGCGTCCCCTTCCGTGATGCAGAGCGAGGAGATCCGCCAGTCGCGCATCAGCTGCGCCGCCTCCTTGACGGTGGCTTGCGGGGTGCTGGTAACGGGGCGGCGTGCCATGAAGCTGTCGACCTGCGTGGTCGCCAGATCGTCGCCACTTGCGGTTTCCGACCGGCGCCGGTCAAAGAACTTCGCCACTTTGGGCTGGCTCTTCATCAAGGCGTTGAATTCGGAACGGGGCAGCAGCAGCAGGACCGTCTCTTGCGTCGCCACAGCCGATGTGACGGCAATGCCTCCCCGGGTCAGGCCGCGCTCGCCAAAGGAGTTGCGGGGACCAAGGATGGAAACCGGAATGTTGTTTTCGTCGCTGACTTCGATTTCGCCGTGGTGGACAAGGTAGAGCCCTGCCAGCTCGCTCCCCAGTTTATAGATCTGATCACCGGCTTTGGCATCGATCAGTTGAAACTTGGGTGCAAGCTCTGCAAGCAGCTCTGGTTGCAGGCTGTCATAGGGATGAACCGAGGTCAGAAATCGGGTCAGCTCAACGTGGCTAAGGGGCATCTCAGATCCCTGTTTTCTAAGAAGAAAGTTACGCCCAGATAGCGCCAAACCGGGTGCAGGGGAAAGGGGGCGGGGGGTCGCAGGGGGCACGCTTGACACAAAAAAAGCCGCGCAGGGCGCGGCTTTTTCAGGAGATGCTGTTTTTTCCGCATTCGCAGGTTTCCGACCCTTTAGGCAAGGGGCGGAAACCGCAGTTCGGATCAGTGATCCTGGGCGGCGCCAGCACCACGCGGGATGCGAACGCTTTCCACCAGCTCTTCGATCTCGGTCGGGATCGGCTCGCTGGACTTCGACACGAAGTAGGCAACGGCGAAGTTGACCATGGCGCCAATTGCACCGAAAGAGGTCGACTTGACGGTACCCAGCAGCGGATCGGCATCCGAGAAGGAGTTGGTGCCCGGGATGAAGAACCAGCCCTTGTGCAGGAAGATGTAGATCAGGGTCACGATCAGACCTGCCAGCATGCCGGCCACGGCGCCTTTGTTGTTCACCTTGGTGAAGATGCCCATCATCAGTGCCGGGAAGATCGACGCAGCGGCCAGACCGAAGGCCAGAGCCACGGTTTGTGCAGCGAAGCCCGGAGGGTTCAGACCCAGATAGGTCGCAACCGCGATGGCAACAGCCATGGCAACACGCGCCGACATAAGCTCACCCTTTTCCGAGATGTTCGGATTGATGGAGCCCTTGATCAGGTCGTGGGACACAGCGGACGAGATCGCCAGCAGCAGACCCGCAGCGGTGGACAGAGCAGCAGCCAGACCACCGGCAGCGACCAGGCCGATCACCCAACCCGGCAGGTTGGCAATCTCGGGGTTGGCCAGAACCAGGATGTCGCGGTTGAACTTGGTCAGCTCGTTTTCGCTACCCCAGCCAGCGGCTTCCATCTTGGCAACCATTTCCGGGTTCTTGTCGTTGAAGTAGGCGATTTTGCCGTCGCCGTTCTTGTCTTCGAACGCCAGCAGACCGGTTTTCTGCCAAGTTGCCATCCAGTCATAGGATGCATCTTCTTCGATCATGGTGGTCGAAACCGGCTCTGCGTTCGTGCCGTTCGGCCACATCATCTCGGTGATGTTCAGACGGGCCATTGCACCAACAGCAGGAGCGGTCAGGTACAGCAGGGCGATGAAGACCAGAGTCCAGCCTGCGGACCAGCGTGCGTCAGCAACTTTCGGCACGGTGAAGAAGCGCATGATGACGTGCGGCAGACCCGCGGTACCGATCATCAGCGACAGGGTGAACAGCACCATGTTGAAGGTGTCGGCGTGGTGCATCGTGTACTCTTTGAAGCCCAGCTCGGTCACGATGGCGTCCAGTTTCGCCAGCAGCGGTTCACCCGAGGCAGCGTGCTCGCCGAACAGGCCCAGGGCCGGGATCGGGTTGCCGGTCAGCTGCAGCGAGATGAAGATCGCCGGAATGGTGTAGGCGGTGATCAGAACGCAGTACTGAGCAACCTGGGTGTAGGTTACGCCCTTCATACCGCCGAACACGGCGTAGGCGAACACCACACAGGCACCGATCAGCAGGCCGGCGGTGTTGGACACTTCCAGGAAGCGGCCGAAGGCCACGCCAACGCCGGTCATCTGACCGATAACATAGGTGGTCGATGCAACGATCAGACAGATCACGGCCACGACGCGTGCGGTCGGGCTGTAGAAACGGTCACCGATGAATTCCGACACGGTGTATTTGCCGAACTTGCGCAGGTAGGGGGCAAGCAGCAGAGCCAGCAGAACGTAACCACCGGTCCAGCCCATCAGGAAGGACGAGTTGTCGTAGCCGGTGAAGGCGATGAGGCCCGCCATCGAGATGAACGATGCTGCCGACATCCAGTCAGCCGCAGTCGCCATACCGTTGGTGACCGGGTGAACGCCGCGACCGGCGGCGTAGAATTCAGATGTGGAACCCGCGCGGGCCCAGATCGCGATGCCGATGTAAAGCGCAAAGGACGCGCCCACAAACAGCAGGTTGATGGTAAACTGATCCATCTGGCTTTACTCCTCGACGCCGAATTCGCGATCCAGCTTGTTCATGCGGACCGCGTAGAAAAAGATCAGCCCCAGGAACACCAGGATCGAGCCTTGCTGGGCGAACCAGAAGCCCAGATCGGTGCCGCCGATGGCGATTCCGGACAGGGCCGGGCGCAGCAGAATGCCAAACCCGAACGAAACGACAGCCCAGATCACCAGGCTGACAAGAATAATCCGCACGTTGGCCTGCCAGTAACCCTTGTCGGCTTCGGCAGTCTGCGCGGAAGTTTTTGATTGATCCGCCATAGCGGGTCCTCCTTCTTCCTCCAGAATGGCCGCTCCATCAAAGTCTCCCTGGAAGGGCCATCCATGTTGCGCCAGCGGCCCGGATAGTCCGGGCGTTTGGCAATACTCCATCGGTCCGCCAAGGCGGGTCCTCTGGTCGTCTCTTGCGGGAACGGGGTCCGGTGTGACCGGCCCCCGGATCTTGCGCTTAGGCCATCGCCTCTTTGACAATGGCACCCAGGCCCTGGGCGATCTCATCGATCTGACCCATGCCATTGATGGATTTCAGCGCCCCTTTGGCGTGGTAGTAACCGATCAGGGGCGAGGTCTTCTTGTAATACTCGGTCAGCCGGATCTTCAGGCTTTCCTCGTTGTCGTCGGCGCGCACGGGCTGGCCTGCGGCCTTGGCCTGTTCGGCGCGGCCCACGATACGCTGTACCAGGATTTCGTCATCGACTTGCATTTCGATCACGGCGTCCAGGCTCTGGCCGGTTTTCTGCAGCAGGCTCTCCAGTGCGTCAGCCTGCGCCAGGGTCCGCGGGAAACCGTCAAAGATGAAGCCTGCGGCTTCGGTGTTGGCCAGCTTCTCTTCGATCAGACCAATGACGATTTCGTCGGTGACCAGATCGCCGCGGGCCATCACCTCGGCGACGCGCTTGCCCATTTCAGAGCCGCTTGCTTTCGCTTCGCGAAGCATGTCGCCGGTAGACAGCTGGACCATGCCCAGCTGATCCACAAGGATCTGAGCCTGAGTGCCCTTGCCGACGCCCGGGGGGCCAAGCAGGATGACGTTTGCAGTGCGGGTCAGTGTATCAGTTGTCATTTGATTGCCCTCACTTGTTCGCGCGGTTTTCGATCAGGTCTTCGACCACCGACGGATCGGCCAGGGTCGAGGTGTCACCCAGCGAACCAAAGTCGTTTTCGGCGATCTTGCGCAGGATGCGGCGCATGATCTTGCCCGACCGGGTTTTCGGCAGGCCGGGGGCCCACTGGATCACGTCGGGCGACGCGATCGGACCGATTTCGGTGCGGACCCAGGTGCGCAACTCCTTGACCAGCTCATCGGAGGGTTCACGGTCATTCATCAGGGTCACATAGCAATAGATGCCCTGGCCCTTGATTTCATGCGGGTAGCCAACCACGGCGGCCTCGGCCACGGCGGCATGTGCAACCAGCGCGCTTTCGACTTCGGCGGTGCCCATCCGGTGACCGGAGACGTTGATCACGTCATCCACACGACCGGTGATCCAATAGTCGCCATCTTCGTCCCGACGGCAGCCGTCCCCTGCGAAGTAGTAGTTCTTGTAGTCCGAGAAATAGGTCTTCTCGAAACGCTCGTGATCGCCCCAGACGGTGCGCATCTGCGAGGGCCAGCTATCCTTGATGCAGAGCACGCCTTCGACACCGTTGCCTTCGATCTCTTCCCCCGAATGCGGGTCCAGAACGACGGGGTGAACGCCGAAGAAGGGCTTCATGGCCGAACCCGGCTTGGTGGCATGGGCGCCCGGCAGCGGGGTCATCATGTGGCCACCGGTTTCGGTCTGCCACCAGGTGTCGACGATCGGGCAGTTGCCCTTGCCGACGACCTCATTGTACCAGTTCCAGGCTTCGGGGTTGATCGGCTCACCCACGGTGCCCAGCGTGCGCAGGCTGCTGAGGTCGCATTTTTCGACCCATTCGTTGCCCTGACCCATCAGCGCGCGCAGTGCGGTGGGCGCGGTGTAGAACTGGTTGACCTTGTGCTTTTCGCAGACCTGCCAGAAGCGCGAGGCGTCGGGGTAGGTCGGAACACCTTCGAACATGACGGTGGTCGCACCATTGGCCAGCGGGCCATAGACGATGTAGCTGTGGCCGGTGACCCAGCCCACGTCAGCGGTACACCAGAACACGTCGCCATCATGATAGTCGAAGGTGTACTGGTGGGTCATCGAGGCATAGACGATGTAGCCGCCAGTGGTGTGCACAACGCCCTTGGGCTGACCGGTCGAGCCCGAGGTGTAGAGGATGAACAGCGGATCTTCGGCGCTCATCTCTGCGGGCTTGCAGTAATCGTCAGCTTCCAGCGCCAGTTCGTTGTAGTCGTAGTCACGGCCGTCGATCCAGGTGGTCTGGTCGCCGGTGCGCTTGACCACCAGACATTTGACGGTGTCCTTGCAGTGCAGCAGGGCGGCGTCTGCGTTGGATTTCAGCGGCGTTTTGCGGCCACCGCGCGGGGCGGTGTCGGCGGTGATGATGACCTTGGCGTCGCAGCCGTTCACACGGGCGGCCAGCGCATCAGGCGAGAAGCCGGCGAAAACGATCGAGTGGATGGCGCCGATACGGGCACAGGCCAGCATCGCATAGGCAGCTTCGGGGATCATCGGGAGGTAGATGATCACGCGGTCGCCTTTACGGACGCCCATGTCCTCGAGGATGTTTGCCATCCGGCAGACGCGGCGGTGCAGGTCGTTGTAGGAGATCGACTGCGCCTGTTCCTTCGGATCGTCGGGTTCGAAAATGATCGCGGTCTGGTTGCCGCGGGTTTCCAGGTGACGGTCGATACAGTTGGCCGAGACGTTCAGAGTGCCGTCTTCGAACCACTTGATGTCGATGTTGCCGGGCGCGAAGCTGGTGTTCTTGACCGTGGTGAAAGGCTTGATCCAGTCGACCCGCTTGCCATGTTCCGCCCAGAACGCTTCGGGATCCGCAACGGATGCCGCGTACATTTCTTCGTATTTCGCGCTGTCGATATGTGCGCGGGCCACGGTTTCTGCTGACGGTGCGTACACCTTGGACTGTTCGGTATTCGTCATAAAAGGTCCTCCCTCTGACAACTTCCTAGTGGCCTTTGAATGCCCTGAATTGGGCAAGCCAATCATTTCCACCCTTGGACCCGGATAATAAAGAGAGTTGAAAATAATGGAATAACCTACGGGAAAGTAACGATTTGCTTGTAAATAATTTGCTCTGATTTTTGCGGATTTGTAAATTTTTTACTGAAGCCAGTTGATTTTTTGTTTTGGTAAAGGGCTTTGAGTGTCAACGGCTTCCGGCCCTGTCACAGACGCAGCCAGCCGGGGTTGCTTTCCGTAAGGTGCAAACCCATGGCAATGTGGTGTGACATATTGTTTCGTATGCATGCGATGGGGCGAATTTTTGTTCTTTTCAGGGCGTCGGAGCGTTGCCGCAGGAGGCGACTCGCGCCTCTTTTCGGGGCAGGGTTCCGTAGCGTCGATCCCATGGAAATTCGCGCAGGGCTTGGCAGGTCAGGGCGGACGCGCTAGCTTTTTGACCAAGCGGTCATCGGAGAGGGCCGCAACAAAGGGAGTCGTTCATGAACAAGAAGTTGACCGGTGCCGTTCTGGCCACCGCAGCGCTTGCCGTCGCAAGCGAAGCCGCCGCAACCGAATGGAACGTTTCGGTTTGGGGCAAACGCCGCGCCTTTACCGAACATGTCGAAAAGCTGGCTGAGCTTGTCAGTGAGAAGACCGGTGGCGAATTCACCATGAACGTCAGCTATGGCGGTCTGTCCAAGAACCGCGAGAACCTGGACGGGATTTCGATCGGGGCGTTCGAGATGGCGCAGTTCTGCGCGGGGTATCATCGCGACAAGAACCGGGTGATCACTGTTCTGGAGCTGCCGTTCCTGGGCGTTGCCAACCTGGAGGAAGAGGTTGCGGTTTCAAAGGCGGTCTATGGCCATCCGGCCGCAGCCGAGGAGATGGAGCAGTGGAACGCAAAGCTGCTGATGACCTCGCCCATGCCGCAGTACAACCTGGTGGGCACCGGCGATCCGCGGGATGAACTGGCGGAATTCGAAGGCATGCGCGTCCGCGCGACCGGTGGTCTGGGCAAAGCCTTTGCCGCTGTCGGCGGCGTTCCGACCTCTGTGACCGCGACCGAAGCCTATCAGGCGATGGAATCCGGTGTTGTCGACACCGTGGCCTTCGCGCAGCACGCGCATCTGTCGTTCGGCACGATCAACCAGGCTGACTGGTGGACGGCCAACCTGAACCCCGGCACCGTGAACTGCCCGGTGGTGGTGAACATCGACGCCTATGAAGCCCTGTCCGATGTAGAGCGCGCGGCGCTCGACAGCTCGGTCGATGAGGCGCTGGATCACTATCTGACCAACTATGGCGAACTGCTGGAGCGCTGGGACAGCGTGTTGCAGGAAAAGGGCGTTCAGAAGGTTGAAATCGATGACGCCGTGATCGCCGAGTTCCGCGCCAAGGCCGCAGATCCGATCCGCGATGCCTGGATCAAGGACATGGAAGGTCAGGGCCTGCCGGGGCAGGAGCTGTATGACCTTGTGGTCAAGACGCTGGCCGATCATCGCAGCGGCAGCTGATCCGATATCTGGTGAGGCCTTCGCGCCTCATCCGACATCCTAACAGAAGGTGCGGGCCACGCGTTCCGCACCTTTCGCACAAGATCAAAGGGGCAGCAGAATGGCCGGATCCGGTGCGGTGCTCGAAGATTCCAGTCTGCTCAGCCGACTGGACCGGGCGCTTCTTCCGCTTGAGAGAGCCTGTGCGCTGCTCAGCGGGCTTGCAATCTTTTCGTTGATGTTCCTCGCCGTCTACTCGGTCACGGGGCGCAAGTTCTTTGCGTCGCCGCTGGCGGGATACGTTGATTACATCGAGGCGGCGATGCCACTGATCGCCATCATGGGCGTGTCCTATGTCCAGCGCGACGGGACCCATATCCGCATGGACATGCTGGTCGGTGCGCTGAAGGGCAGGGCGCTGTGGTTCTTTGAGCTGGTGTCGATCCTGCTGATCCTTGTTCTTGTTCTGGCCCTGACGGTCGGCGCATGGGAGCATTTCGACCGCTCCTTCGATTGTGCGCGGCCCTTGTGCAGCCGGGACAGTTCGATTGACATCGGCATTCCCATCTGGCCGTCCAAGCTGATCGTGCCCATCGCATTGGCGGTGCTGGCCTTGCGGCTGTGCCTGCAGGCCTGGGGCTATGCCCGGGCGTTGATCCTGGGGCTGGACAACCCGGTTGCCGTGCCGCTGACCCTGACCACGGCAGAGCAGGCGCGGATCGAAGCAGAGTCGCTGGAGGGCGCGGACTGATGGAACCTATTGATATTGGTTTGTGGGTCACCGGCGGCATGCTTATTGCCGTGTTGGCGGGGATGCGCGTGGCCTTTGCTGCGGGTCTGGCCGGTTTTGTCGGTCTGGTCTGGTACTTCTGGGACAAGGCAAAATACGCGCCGGAGAAGTTCCTCTATTGGAATGAGCGACGCGAAATCTGGGATGGTGCCCTGGGCAAAGCCGTGCTGGTCGTGGGGCAGGTGCCTCATTCCAAAGTGTCGGCGCAGGTGCTCAGCCTGATCCCGGTGTTCATTCTGATCGGCTACCTGGCCTATCATGCACGTCTGACTACGGCGTTGTTCGAGGCGGCGAAACGCTGGATTGCCTGGGTGCCCGGTGGGCTGGCCGTGTCCACCGTGTTTGCCACCGCAGGGTTTGCAGCCGTGTCTGGCGCCTCTGTTGCGACGGCTGCGGTTTTTGCTCGCATCGCCATCCCGGAGATGCTGAAGGTTGGTTACAACAAGCAGTTTGCAGCCGGCGTTGTGGCCGCAGGCGGTACGCTGGCCTCACTGATCCCGCCGTCGGCCATTCTGGTGATCTATGCCATCATCGTGGAACAGGACGTTGGCAAGCTGCTGCTGGCGGGGTTCATCCCCGGTGCGTTTTCTGCCGTGGTCTATGCGGTTTTGATCATCGGCATTGCGGTCGGCCTGAAAACCGTGGGTCCGCCTGTGACCGGCTTCACCTGGCGGGAGCGGTTCGAGTCCCTGCCGCCGGCGCTGCCCATCGTTGCGGTGGTCCTGATCATTATCCTGTTTGTCTACAACCCGTTCGGGGATGCCTGGGGCACCCCGACCGAGGGCGGGGCGGTTGGCGCCTTCATCGTCTTTGTCATGGCGATCGCGCGGGGGATGCGCTGGCCTGAACTGAAGGCCGCGCTGCTGGAAACCGCCAAGCTGACGGTGATGATCTTTACCATCATCTGGGGGGTGCTGATCTATGTCCGCTTCCTGGGCTTTGCGAAGCTTCCCGATGCCTTCTCGGACTGGATCACCGCGCTGGACATGTCGCCGATGCTGATCCTGATCTGCATTCTGCTGGCCTATGCGGTGCTGGGCATGTTCATGGATGCAATCGGCATGCTGCTGCTGACGCTGCCCGTGGTCTATCCGGCGGTGATGGCGCTGAACGGGGGGGAAACCGTGACAGCGGCCGAAAGCACCTTTGGCATGAGCGGCACCATGTGCGCGATCTGGTTCGGCATCCTTGTGGTGAAGATGGCAGAGTTCTGTCTGATCACGCCACCCATCGGGCTGAATTGCTTCGTCGTGGCCGGTGTACGCGATGATCTGAGCGTGCAGGACGTGTTTAAAGGCGTGACACCGTTCTTTATCGCCGATGCGGTCACCATTGCGCTGTTGGTTGCGTTTCCGGGGATTGTTTTGTATTTGCCAAACTTGGCCGGGTAAGGAAAAGCTTACCTATCCGGGATGGCGTGTCATGGAAAATACACGTTATGCGGGAAACTCTGCCTGGCAGGGTTCCCGCTCAGAACCCGATACTGGTTCCAACGATGTAGGCGGCCCGGTCGTGGGAGTAGATCCGCGCCTTCGCATGCAGGGACACGGTGCCCGTGCCGGGTGGGCGCGCCTTGGGGGACCAGATCGGTTGCTGGATGCCCAATGTGCCGTAGAAATCATGGTGCAATCTGCGGTGAGGCACCGCCAGCAGGGCGGAATCGATCCGGGTCAGGCTTTGCATCAGCACGGCACCGGCCCCCACCGTCAGTCGCGGGCTGTACCGGCGTACCCCGATCACCGACCAGGCCAGTTCGCTTTCCGCCTCAACCGCGTTGGTCGAGAATGAGATCACCATGGGATCTGTCAGGATTCCAGCACCTTGCGGCAACAGGTACCGGCTGTTGGCATGGGTGAAGGACAGCGAATGCGTCAGCGTTGACCGCCGCCCGATCCGCGATGTGCGCGCCACGGCGGCCGATATGGACCGGGTGCGGTCCCGGTTGATTGCTGTGCCTGACTCATCGTTGGTGATCACGTCTGCCGGGATCTGTGAGACCAGAAAACCGGTGCCGCCCGGGCTGGGCTGCCCATTGGGGCCAAGAAAGGACTGAACCGTGTCCTCAAGCGCCAGATCCACCCGCGAAACATCCCCTGTGGACAAACTGGTCCTGAGATGCAACGGCCCGTGTTCCACCGGGGCGGAACAGGCGCCTGCCGTCAGGAATAACGCGACAAATTGTGCTAAACGTTTCAGTTTTCAACCCTTTAAGATTGCCAAATTGTGACACTGCGCGTTATTCATCGAGCAGCAATAAACCAGACGGACGGATTAGGAAATGTTGAATATTTCAATTGATTCCAGACTTGGATATTTTTTGGAACTTGCCAATGGCAGCTTCTGGCGCCCCTCGGAGCTTGCAACCTTTGAACTGGACTATGCCCAGGCCATTGATGCTATTCCTGATCTGAGCGCGGGCACGGTCACGCAGCTGTCTGCTACGCGGGTTGAACTGACTTCCACCACGATGTTTGGCACCTACACGATGTCGCTGACCGGCAGCGGTTTGTCGCCGGTGTCCAGCTTGCAGGACCTGCTGACCGCCATCGATCAGGGCGTTGCAACGGGTGCGTTCTCGCGCATTGAATTCACCGGCCCCGCGTACATGGGGGGGGCACCGGTGGTGTTGATCGCGCTGGACACGACAGCGACGGGATACACTCTGACTTCGGGCAATCAGACCATGGTCATCACCGGGTCGCTGCCATCGTCCATGGCGGAACTGTTCCAGTGGACCGATGCCTATGACCAACTGGCCCGGTTCGACACGCTGACCGCGGCCGAGCGCAGCCAGCTGAGCAGCTTCCTGGACGGACAGCAGGTTTCCGCCCTGCAACTGACCGACAACGGTGAGACGGTGCTGGGGATCACCGCGTCGTCGACCCAGGTGTCCCTGTCGTTTGACGGCTACACCCTGACGATCAACGGGGCGTTCCCGGGCAACCTTGGTCAACTGCTGGATCTGGCACTGCAGGTGGACCAGCTGACCACCTTCCCCAACGACCTGACCTCGCTGACGCAGTTGACCCATCTGGGCATCAACTCGATCACCGTTACCGGACCTGACAACTCGACCCTGCTGAACCTGGTTGGTCCGATCACCGATGAGGCCTCGACCCAGATCCAGAACATGACGGTCAACGGCGTGCAGGTCGTTCAGAACGGTGTATACCTCTATGATGTCATGGCTGGCCAAGACGGGTTTGACCCGTTGCAGCCTTGGCTGCCGCAGCATCAGGACATTCTGGACCATTCGGCAGAATTCCCGTTCTCGAACACCAACAAGGCTCTGATCTTCGGGCTGGGTGGTCAGGATCAGATTACCGGCAGCAACGGCGATGATATCATCATCGGCGGCTCCGGCGGTGACGATATCTTCGGGCTTGCCGGTAATGACAGCATCCGTGTGGGGTCGGCTGGGAACAATTCGTTCGGCAACCTCTGGGGCAACTCCATCATCACGGGCATGGGCAATGACACGGTCGATTTCACCGATGTCGAAAGCGGCTGGAACTGGATCGACTACCGGTATCTGAATGGATGGAACTCGGGTGCTCGTACCGCGCGAAACATCGGCGTAACGGTTGATGTCGATGGTATTGCGGAAACGGCCTCGGTGAATGGTGGCGCGCTTGGCACCGATACCTTCATTGCTGTCGGCAATGCGCTGGACGACCGCAACGGGCTGGACTTCGTCGGGACCTCGCAGGTCGATACCTTCAACTATGTCGTCGGGCCGGACCAGTGGATCAGCGCCCGGGGTGAGGCCGGGAGCGATGTCTACAACCTCAACCTGCAAGGCGGCCTGGTTCGCCTCAACTTCCACAGCTCGCCCGGCGGCGCGATCATCGATCTGGGTCAGGCCAGCAATCAGATCATCAATGACGGGCACGGGTTCTCGGACACGCTGAACCTGACCGGCACGGGCACGATCGAGGTGCGCGGCACCAACCATGATGACCTGATTACCGGCAGCGCGCGCGACGAACAGTTCATTCTGCGCAACGGCACCGACCGGCTGGATGGCGGTGCTGGCGTGGACACCGTGCGGTATGACCGCAATGGCGTCCCAAGCATGGTGACCGTCGATCTGGCGGCTGGGTCTGCGACCGGCACCTGGAACAGCGAGGTGTTCTCGCACACGCTGCTGAACATCGAAAACGTGCGTGGCAGCAAATTCGACGGCGATATGCTGTTTGGTAGCGCCGTCGCGAACCGGATCGAAGGCAATGGTGGCGACGATACCATCGATGGCCGCGCCGGAGACGACTATCTCAAGGGTCAGGATGGCGACGATCGGATCATTGGCGGTATGGGCAATGATACAATCCGAGGCGGTGATGGCACGGATACCGCTGTCTTCACTGACGCGCTCTACACCGGGGCCAATGACCTCAATATCCTGCTGGGCCAGACTGCGGACGGGCTGTATATCGGCACATCTGAAGGGAACGACTTCGTTGCCAATGATGTCGAGTTCCTCCAGTTCAGCGATCAGACCATCGCCTATGATCAGCTGGCCGCGATGGCCGGGCCATCGGGGATCACCGGGACGGACAATTCCGAAGCGGTCAACGGTACCGCCAACGGGGAACGGATCAACGCGCTTGGCGGGTCTGATTGGATCAACCCGGGCGGTGGCAGTGACACGATCGACGGCGGGGCTGGCAACGACATGGTGTCCTTCGCCAACCTCGGCATGTTGCCCGGGCAGCGCAACGTCGACTATCGCCTGGACATCGATCTGGGCGCGGGCACCGGACGCAGCTTCGACGACAGCGAGCAGCTGGTGTTTACCAATGTTGAACGGATTACCGGTACCATCTACGGCGACCGGATTCGCGGCGACGACGGCGACA
>JALEGX010000081.1 GCA_022763485.1 Paracoccaceae bacterium
CGCGGCGACGATGATCGCCGCGCAGTGAACGAGCAGCACCAGCTATGAAGAAGCAGGTGGACGCCAGTTCCTACACCATCTCCCGGGACACTACCGAATTGCCCGCGGCCTTTGCCGACTGGATCACTTCTCTGACCCTGTCGCCCACGTTGATCCTGATCTGTATTCTGCTGGCCTATGCGGTTCTGGGCATGTTCATGGATGCCATCGGTATGCTGCTGTTGACATTGCCGGTGGTGTACCCAGCGGTCATGGCGCTGAATGGTGGAGAACTCGTTTCCGCAACTGACAGCACCTTCGGCATGTCGGGACCGATGTGCGCTATCTGGTTCGGCATCCTGGTCGTTAAGATGGCCGAGTTCTGCCTGATCACACCACCTATCGGCTTGAACTGCTTTGTTGTTGCTGGCGTCCGTGAGGATTTGACGGTGCAGGACGTGTTCAGAGGTGTTACCCCGTTTTTCATCGCTGATGCTGTCACAATTGCCCTTCTGGTGGCGTTTCCTGCAATCGTTCTATGGTTGCCGGGGCAAGTCTGAGTATGAGCTAAATGGCAGATGCCGCGGTATGGCTGAAGAGGCGCTAAGCGCAGTAAAACACCTTTTCAGCCATTCCGCGGCATCCTGTACTTTGAGCTGGTTCCGGAGAAAAAGCCTTTGATCCCGGTGCTGCTGTTTATGCTATTGCTCTGACTTCTTTTGGAGATCGTGATCCGGTGGGCCTTTCATCCTGTTGCGGGCATCAACGGCTTCTCGGGCGATGAATTACGCCGTTTCTTGGGAAATCAATGGGGCCTGAGCCTACGGGCGAGCAGTTCGTGAACCAAGCGCCTATGTTGAGAAAGGGAACTTCGGCCACTGGCGAGAGAGAGTGAACGAAATTAGGGGCTTGGTTGATCGGATTGTCATCTATCCTAGAGATAACGTTAAAGGCCGCGACTTGGAGCTGGCCGAAGGCACCGAGCCTCTTGAGCTTCGTGTCGATAATGTCTTGGGAAGAAGTGGCAGCCCGTAGGGGAATCGAACCCCTCTTTCCAGGTTGAAAACCTGGCGTCCTAACCGATAGACGAACGGGCCACTCTGTCGGTGAGGGGGTCTTTAAACACTCCCCGCGGCCCGCGCAAGAGAATAAATGACGATTACCCAAACTTTTTGTGACGCCGGACCAAAAAGAGGGAAGGGACAGCCATCGAGCGGTTCTTATCGGGCTAAGGCGCTCGAAACCTGTCCCTTTTTCCACAGGGGCCTTGGATCCCGGTGTGTCTTTGGGCAAGCGGACGGGCGCAGGGTTACGCCCGTTTGCGCGCGTCTGGCTGGGTTGCGGCTGCTGCGCGGCACCAGTCCAGAATTTTGTCCAGATCCGCGGGCAAGGCTTGGGCCAGCCCTCCCGAAAACTCGCCGAATGCGTCCAGGCTGGCTTTGCCGACGCCGACCAGAACCGGGATATCGCTTTCGATGGCGCGGCCAATGGCGGACACAAAGCCCCGGCCCGTGGCTTCTTCGGGGCCGAATTTGTTCAGGATGAACAGCGAGGCCTCCTGCAGATCCCCGGCTTCGACGCGGGTGACCGCTTCGACCAGGGCGCCGGGATCCAGACGACAGGCGTTTGAGCCTTGCCCCAGGTTCTGGGTGATCTGGATGATCGGGCCCGCGGGCAGGACCCGCACTTGCATGTCACAGCCATTTTCGGCCCGGGCAACGTGATCCATGTGTTTGACGATACCCGCCAGCTGCACCCCTTCGCGCAACAGCTGTTCAGCGGCTTCGGCCAACAGGCGGTCGGTTTCGCCACGTTCGGGTGAGGATACAAATCCGATGTTCATAGTGCTCTCCTGAGTTGCCGGTGCGTGCGGTCAGATGTGAGATGTGGACCCGGACCAATCCACGCCCCGCTGACCCGTCAGAAACCCGTCCGACAGCCGCTGGGCGGGGACGATGCCTTGCAATGTGCGGGTCAGTGCGTCGGGCGTCAGCTTTCCATCGATCAGCTGCCGATAGCTCTGACACAGATCAACAAAGCCCACGGATTGTGGCGACAGGCGCAGCGCGCCCACGCCCGCCTCCCGCAGCAGAGGCAGCTGATGCGCAGCGCAGGCATAGGTATCAGACAGGGTTTGCACCCCGTTCATGGTCAGAAACGGCGTCCCTTCAAGGGTTTGCACGTCCAGCCCATCGGGATCCGCTTCGCAGGCGAATTGGCAATTGTCCTTGGTGCGCCCGTGCAGGCGGGCGTGGTAACAGCGTCCCGAGATCGCCAGTGGAATGCGGCCATGCCCCCACATCTCAATGATTACACCATGGTCCTTTGCAACCTTGCAGAGCGTCCGGACCGAATCCAGCGGCAGTTCGGGCGGCAGGCAGATCCGCTTCGCACCGCGTTCTGCCAGCCAGATCAGGGTACCTTCGTTATAAACATTGATCAGCGGGCCGACGCTGAACGGGGTTTCGGCCGGTATATAGGCCAGCGCGGTCAGGTCATTCACCTCAACCTCGACCCCCATCTCAAGCAGCTCGGCGGTGGCCTTGCGTTCGCGTTTGAGGGTGATCAGCGCCAGGCTGGTCAGGCTGATCTGTTTGCCAGCCTCCATCAAACCGCTGATCCAATGCGGGATCTGATCCTGGTAAAAAGGCAGGCGTTTCGAGCAGACCCATTCGCCCAGCACCACCCGATCAACGGGCGCGGTTTCCAGGGCGGCATAAAGCTCTGTCTGCTGCTCTGCGGTCCAGAAGAACGCATTGGGGCCAACTGTCAGGTCCATGGCCGTCATCTCCACGTTTTCTTGTAAGCGCCGGTGGTGGTGGCCTGACCTTCCGACAGGCGTGCCAGCATCCCGGTGGGCAGGGGGCGACCGGCATCCACGGCATCCACCGCGGCGCGGAAGTTCTTGACCACTTCGGCCACATACGAGCGCGAGCGCTGGCGGCCTTCGATCTTGAGCGCGGTGACACCGGCCTTCTGCAACTGCGGGATCAGCTGTTCCGCGTTCAGGCTGACCGGGTCTTCGAACAGGTGATTGGTCTTTTCACCCGCCGTGAAACACCCCTTGCACAGCGTCGGATAAGGGGCAGGGTCATCTCGGCCCACCCGGTGGATGGTGTAGCCGCCCAGCTTGGCATCCAGCACGCCCTGATCTTCGTGATATTCGACATGGCTGGCGGGGGAACAGACGCCGTTCATGTTGGGCGATCGCCCGGTGGCATAGGAGGACAGCGAGCAACGCCCTTCGGCCATAACGCACAACCCGCCAAAGACGAAAAC
Organism: Paracoccaceae bacterium; assembly: GCA_022763485.1. Lineage (GTDB taxonomy): Bacteria > Pseudomonadota > Alphaproteobacteria > Rhodobacterales > Rhodobacteraceae > Aliisedimentitalea. The sequence continues at coordinate 3,259 of JALEGX010000081.1, forward strand.
CTCGGTCTCGACCTCTGTTTCGGCGTTGATCGCAGCGATTTCCGGGACCGACAGAACGCGGGGCAGCACCACGCGTTTGACGCCAAAGGCCTGTGCATAGAAGTTGATGATGTCGGCATTGGCGGCTGCTGCCTGCACGGACAGGTGGCGGCGCAGGCCGGGGTGGTGTCTGGCGGCGTAGGCCAGAAGTCCGGGGTCGGCCAGAATGACGGCATCCGCGCCTGCGGTTTCGGCATCGGCCACCGCCCGGTGCCACAGCGCCTCGCTCCCGGCGCGGGGATAGGTGTTGATCGCCACCAGCACTTTGGAGCCATGCGCATGGGCAAAGGCCACGCCTTCGCGCATCTCGGCGCGGTCAAAGTTCAGACCGGGAAAGTTGCGTGCGTTGGTTTCATCGGCAAAGCCGCAATAGACGGTATGCGCACCTGCCTTCACAGCGGCGCGCAAGGCGGCGGGGGTGCCCGCCGGACAGACGATCTCCATTACCATGCGGCCAGGTCCTCGGGTCGGGTCAGGCAGACGCCGGTGCGGCGCTGCGCAAAGCTGACGATCCGGCGCATCGGGGCTGCGAAAGGCCCGCTGAGCGTGGCGATTTCCTCGCTCAGGTCCAGTTCGGCATCATCCACCGCGTTGCGCAGGGCAAGGGCCGCGGCGGTGTCGCCCTCGATCACCAGATCGCGGGAGAAGAACAGCGCATCACCATCATAGGCCCCGTGTACAAGCCCGATGAGCGCGGCCAGCGGTCCGGCGATCCGGGCGTCCGCCCTGGGGGCGCGGCGCGTCACGGTCACTTTCGGATCACCGCCGCGGGGTTCCAGAAGCAGGACAAATGGCATGTCGGTGGGGGCCAGCTCGAAGCTGGCGTGGTCATGCTCTCCCAGCCGACGGAACAGGCCCGCATGGGTCTTGGCAACCCGGCGGGCATAGGCGGTCAGCGACAATGAGAGGGGGGCAAGGGGCAGCACCCGCAGAACCCGCGCCAGATGGGCCGGAAACTGCGGGATGGATTGGGACGTCGGGGGCAATCTGAGTTCCTTTCGGATCGTCTCGGCGGAAGCCGCCCCTCTCTGTTAGGGCGCGAAGTCGACCTCGTGTTTGACGATCGTCAATTTCTGCACGGTTTTTTGCTGGTAGGCGCCAGAGGGACCGCTTGTGGAGGTAAGCCAATGCGCGATCATCCCCCGTTTCCGTCCCTGCGCAGCTTTCTGGACTGGTGCGCGTCTGAGGGGCAGCTGCATCCGATCGCCGATCCGGTGCCGGTCAGACACAAGATGACCGCAGTGCACCGGCAGGTGTTGGAACGCGGTGGACCGGTACTGCGTTTTGACCGGCCGGTGCTGGACGATGGCCGGGCATCGGACATCCCTGTTGTCACCAACCTCCTTGGCACCACCGACCGCGTTGCAGCGGGGTTGGGGATCCGGCCGGACCGGTTACCGGATCTTGGGGAGTTTCTGGCCGAATTGCGCTCTCCCACACCGCCCGAAGGCATGCGTGCCGCGCTGGAGCGGTGGCCGATGCTGAAGGCCGCCCTGGCGACCCGCCCGAAGATCCTGAAGTCCGCGCCTGTGCAAGAGACCTGCGTGACGCAGGGGGACGTGGATCTGCACCAACTTCCGGTGCAGACCCATTGGCTGGGGGATGCCGGGCCTTTGATCACCTGGCCGGTTGTGTTGACGCGTCCCTTTGGCAGCGACGCCGATCAGGTCAGCCGCTACAACGCCGGGGTCTACCGGATACAGGTTCTGGACAGCGATCGGGTCATCATGCGCTGGCTGCCCCATCGTGGCGGGGCGGCGCATCACCAAGGCTGGGCCAGGCAGGGGCAGGCCACGCCTGTGGCCATCGTGCTGGGGGCGGATCCGGCAATGATGCTGTCGGCGGCGCTGCCGCTGCCGGAAACCGTGTCCGAGCTCAGCTTCTCCGGCGCGCTGAATGCCAGCCGCCCCCGGGTGGTCCCGGCGCGGACGGTGCCCATGTTGGTTCCGGCAGAGGCCGAGATTGTGCTCGAAGGATGGGTGTCGCCCACGGACATCGCGCCGGAAGGGCCGTTCGGGGATCACACGGGGTACTACAATCAGGCGGAACCTTTCCCGGTGATGCAGGTCACTGCGATCACCGCACGCCGCGAACCGCTGTACCTCAGCACCTATACCGGGCGGCCGCCCGATGAACCGGCCATCATCGGTGAGGTGTTCAACCGGCTGGCGCTGCCCACCATACAGGCCCAGATCCCCGAGATCCGGGATCTGCATCTGCCCCCGGCGGCCTGTTCCTATCGGATTGCCATTGTCAGCATCGCAAAACGCTACCCGGGACAGGCGCGCCGGGTGATGATGGCGCTCTGGGGGATGCTGGCGCAGTTCAGCTATACCAAGATGATCATTGTCGTGGACGATGACATCGACCCGGCCAATTGGGATGACGTCGCCTGGGCTTTAGCAACGCGCATGGATCCTGGCCGGGATATGATGTGCCTGGAAAACTCACCGATGGATTATCTGGACTTCGCTTCACCGGCGGCGGGGCTGGCGGGCAAGGTGGGGTTTGATGCCACCAACAAGCTGGGCAGCGAAACCACGCGCGACTGGGGTCAGGTGATGCAGACCGATCCCGCGGATCAGGCCTTCGCAATGGACCTGCTGGCGCGCGCCTTGCCGGAGATGACGCAATGACCGGTCGTGTGGTCGTGGGGCTGTCCGGCGCGTCTGGCGCGGCGCTTGGCGCCTCCGTGGTCAGGCAGCTTCACCAGATGGGGGCAGAGGTTGATCTGGTGATCAGCGCGGCGGCAACCCGAACCTTGCAGGCCGAATGCGGCCCGGATGAGATTGCGCGCCTGCACAGCCTGGCCCATCTTCAGCATGACATCGCCAACATAGGTGCCACGATTGCCTCTGGCTCGGTTCCGGTGCGGGGCATGATCGTTGCGCCCTGTTCGATGCGCAGCCTTGCGGCCATTGCCAATGCGCTGGATGACAACCTGTTGACCCGTGCGGCGGGTGTGCAGCTGAAGGAACGGCGGCGGCTGGTCCTCTTGACGCGGGAGGCCCCGCTGACACTGGCGCATCTGCGCAATATGACCGCTGTGACGGAGATGGGCGCGATCGTGATGCCGCCGGTCACGGCCTTCTACCTGAACCCGCCCAAGCTGCAGGACGTGGTGGACCAGATCGCGGCGCGGGCCATCGGGCTCTTGGGCCTGACGGCGCCCGACGCGCAGGAATGGGGCGGCTGAAACGCAAAACGGCCCGGGGCGCGCCCGGGCCGTGCTGGAAATCAGTTGGGTCGCGCTGGATCAGGCGACGTTCGCCGCGCTTTCGGGCAGCTCTTCGTCAAAGCAGCGCTGATAGAACTCGGCCACGGTCTGGCGCTCCAGCTCGTCACATTTGTTCAGGAAGGACAGGCGGAAGGCATAGCCCACGTCGCGGAAGATTTCAGCGTTCTGGGCCCAGTTGATCACGGTCCGCGGTGACATGACGGTCGACAGATCGCCGTTCATGAAGGCGGTCCGGGTCAGGTCGGCAACGGTGACCATCTGGCTGATGTTCTTGCGGCCTTCGGCGGTGTTGTAATGGGGCGCCTTCGACAGGATGATCGCGGTCTCCGCGTCATGGCTCAGGTAGTTCAGGGTCGACACCAGAGACCAGCGGTCCATCTGCGCCTGGTTGATCTGCTGAACACCGTGGTACAGGCCCGTGGTGTCCCCCAGACCAACGGTGTTGGCGGTGGCGAACAGGCGGAAGTTCGGGTTCGGCGTGATGATCTCGTTCTGATCCAGCAGGGTCAGCTTGCCGTCATGTTCCAGCACACGCTGGATGACGAACATCACGTCGGCGCGGCCCGCATCGTATTCGTCGAACACGATGGCAACCGGGTTGCGCAGCGCCCAGGGCAGGATGCCTTCGTGGAATTCGGTCACCTGCTTGCCGTCGCGCAGCTTGATCGCGTCCTTGCCGATCAGGTCGATCCGGCTGATGTGGCTGTCCAGGTTGACGCGGACAGAGGGCCAGTTCAGGCGCGCGGCGACCTGTTCGATGTGGGTGGATTTCCCGGTGCCGTGGTAGCCCTGGATCATCACGCGGCGGTTGTGGCTGAAGCCTGCAAGGATGGCCAGCGTGGTGTCAGGATCGAACTTATAGGTCGGATCCAGCGCAGGGACACGATCTGTCGGCTCGGCAAAGCCTTTCACTGTCATGTCGGTGTCGATACCGAACACATCACGGACCGAAATCGTTTCGGTGGGTTTTGCATTCATGTCCAGCGTTCCGTCAGCCATGCCTGTCGTCCTTATCCTTTGCCCGCGCGAGGGGTCTAAACCCGCTTGTGGTGCACCAGTTTTCCAGCAAGAGCAAGGGGGCAGGGGCGGGATTGACCACATGACGCTGTGAATGTTCGAAAACTGGCATTATCGGCAGCCAAAGCACCCGGTCCGGGTTGAAAGCTTTGTGGCTTGATACATGTCGTCTTGTTGGCCGCAAACCCGGTGGGACCGGGCCGGCAAAAGGCCCGCGGCGTAAACTGCGGGCCTTTGTGTTTCAGCTCAGCGTCGAATCAAACCGGCGCCCGGGTCTTGCGCCGGACCGCCGCTCAGGAAGCCGCGCGGGCCGAGGTCAGCAGGCGGTCAAGGCTGCGCCGATCCACAAAGCGCGGGGTCGACTGCATATAGGCATGGAACGCATCGCCATAGCCCCGCAGCAGCCAGCGTTCCTCATTCAGTACAAAGAGGAAATAGAGAGCGAAAAGCACCACCGCAAAGACCAGTGTCAGCACCGAACCGCTGGCGATACCAAGGCCAACGGTTGCCAGCACAGAGGTCACATATTGCGGGTTGCGGGAGTATTCATACATGCCGCCGGTGACCAGACCGCCGCTTTCGCAGTAGGTGTTGTCCAGCCCCAGAAAGCGGTACCCCCAAAGGGTGATGCCAAAGGCGATGACCATCAACGGAACGCCAATGGCATAACGCAGCCAGTGGCCCCATCCGTTCACCGCAACTTCGCAGAGCGCAAACACCACGGTTGCTCCGCAAAAGAGGCGAAACAGACCGAAGGCCAGGTGATGCTTCCACCCGTCCGCTGCGGGCCAGAGGCCCAGATCCGGGCGGCGCAGGCTGAGGCTCAGATGGCTGCCAAGCGCCAGCGCGGCAACGATGGCAACATAAAGCGATGCGGTATGGGTGAACTCGAAAATCTCGGCCATTGGTGGGTCGTCTCCGGCAGGCGGCAGACCACGGGCTGTTCGGGCTGCCTGATGGGGTTCGACACGTCGCCTACCAAGCCAGTGTAACAGATCCGATGCCCTTTTGTGACGGTTTGACGGAGGGGCCGTTGGGGGGCTTCGCGATGGTCGTCCTGCCCTGGCGGCGGTGTCGGATCCCGTGCGGGCTCAGGCCAGCCCGTTGCGCACAATCGGAGCGTTCATCCAATGGATATCACTTTGCACATGGTCCGCGCGCACGTATTTCCCCAGGTGCGTGGGCATGTCTTGCGTGGCAAAACCCTTGGCGGTGCGCAGCACAAATCCTTCCTGCCGCGTGGTATCCAAATCACCTGCCAATCGTTCGACCAAGCCGGTCAAAGCCGGTCCGCGATAGAGCACGGGCACCGGATGAACGCCCAGTTCTGCAAATCGCGCCAGCGTGTCATCCCAGCCTTGGATCTGATCCCCTTTGATCCACGCAAAGCCCAGGAAATAGGAAGGCAAAGCGGCATAGGCGATGGAATGGCGCGCAAAAAGGTATTCACCAACGATACGTTCGTCCGCATCAAGCCGCGGTGAGATCGCCGCCGCAAAGGCCTTCATCCAGTCACGGGACGGATGGTAGCGCGCGTCCGGGCTGCGCGGGTGACATCCCGCAGCGTGGATGGTGGTGTTCTCTCCATCCATCTTTTCGGTTGCAACCAGATCCGCGGCGTGGGTCAGAACCGAAATGTCGCCCATGATCTTGTCGTCGCTGGTCGCGCCGGGCGAGGCCGGCAGATGAAACGTGCGCCCGTATTTCTGGGTCATCTGGTTCAGGTCCTGAAAAAGAATGTGGGGGCCAAAACGGCCCAAGAAAAAATGCAGGCAAATGGGGAAAAGGCACGTGGGATGGGACAGCGCCGGGGCACTTGGCCCCGGAGTCCGGATCGCCGGGGCCAGCAGGCCCCGGGGCAAGGCCGCGGATTATGCGACGTCGGTCGGGCGGGGATGTCCCCGCACGCGCGAACTTACTTGAAGTTGCGGCTGTCCTTGATCTGATCCCAGGCCCAGACCACCTCCTGCAGCTGCTCTTCCTGGCTGCGGTCGCCGCCGTTGATATCGGGGTGCAGCACCTTGATCAGCTTCTTGTAGGCCTTGCGAACTTCGGCCTTGGTCCAACTGTCCTTGGCCTCCAGGATCTCGATCGCGCGGCGCTCGGTCGGGGGCAGGCGGCGACCGCCACTGCCCGCCGTGCGGCCCTTGTTCTTGGTGGCGTTTTCCCCCAGGACCTGATGCGGGTCCTCGATACCCAGGCGCGCCCAGGCGCGGGCCTCGGGGTCGCCCATTGGCTTGGTCTCACGTTCCCAGACCTTGTCCTTGGACTGCTGGGCGTTCATCTCCGCCTCGGTGGTGCCTTCGAAGAAGTTCCACTTGTTGTTGTATTCGCGGACATGCTCCTGGCAGAACCAGTAGAAATCATCCAGCACATCCGGTGCTTTCGGCGCACGGAACTTGCCAGCTTCCTGGCAGCCTTCATGGTCGCATATCCGCGTCGACGTCTCGGACGCTCCGGACATGCCGCGCCGCCCACGCGGGTTCTTTTTCTTGGCGGAACGGACGGACATATCGAAACCAAAGGGATCGGATTTGGTCATGGGGGCACCTTTTGGACGCACGGTTCGACTCGGAGGCAGAAGTTTAGTCTAAGTGGCGGCAGATTGAAGAGGGGTAGGCAAAAATTTTCCGATTTGCTCGCGGAGGAAACCGGGGTAGAGCAGGGGGATGAGCATTGCAGATGAAATGAAGATCCGGCTGGATCAGGCGTTCTCGCCGCGGGAACTGGATGTGCGGGACGACAGCGAACAGCACCGCGGTCATGCCGGGTATCAGGAAGGTGGTGAAAGCCATTTCACCGTGCGAATACGGTCAGACGCCTTTGCCGGCAAATCCCGGATCCAGCGCCACCGCTCCGTTCACGCCGCGCTGGGCGACATTGTCGGGCGTATTCATGCATTGGCGCTGGACATCGACACCTGAGGGATCAGCGCTCGGCGTCCGGGTCGGGAGCTTTGGCTGGCGTCAGCGGCACCACGACATCGGTTTCATCCTCATAATCGCCATTCTTCTGCTTGGCCCGCAGCTTCAGCGCGTTGGAAAGACCGGACATCCCGTCGGGGTCGTCGCCTTCCTCTTTCTCCATCAGCTGAGTCGATCCGGGGCCGGGCAGGGGGCGCAATCCAGCCGGTACATCCTTTTCCGCCTTTGGTGCCTCGGGCGCTGGCTTGGGCTCTGGGTCCGGCGATGAGGTGGGAGCCGGTTCTTGGACGTCCGCGGCGACCTCGTCCGCGGCGGCGGATGCTGTGACAGCAAGCTCCCGCCGAAAGACCAGAAGGTTGCGCCAATTGGTGGTGGAGCCGGTCAATCCGCTGCGCTCCTCGCTGGGCAGAAGCTCTGCCCGCAGGAATTCCCACCCCTCGGCGGCCAGTTCGTTCAACTGAAGCTCGATGGAGTTGGCAAAGCGGCCTTCTGGCGAGCGCACGCCCTTGGCTTTGACCCCTTTGTGAGGGGCGGGCACAACCTTGTATTCGTATCGTTGCATGAATGGGTCCCAGGATGAATGCCCGGGCAATTTAGCAGGTTCGCCCCGGGGGGAAAGGTCTTGCCGTGATCGGCGTCGCGATCACGGCCGCCCTGTGATTATTCCGCCGCCTTCTGCATGAGCGTCAGACAGACATCCGTGGCCAGTGCCATATCCTGGATGGAAATCCATTCCTTGGGCCCGTGAATGCACTGCATCCCGGTAAAGATATTGGGGCAGGGCACGCCCATTTCGGTCAGGCGCGAGCCATCGGTGCCGCCGCGAATGGGCACCGACACCGGCTCGATCCCATGCGCGCGGGCGGCATCGCGGGCCAGCTCGACCGGGGTCATGTCGTTCTCCAGCCAGTAGCGCATGTTGCGGTACTGGTGGCTGATTTCACAGGTGATCTGCGCCCGTGGCTCGGAGGCCTGCACCGCGTCACAGACCTTGCGCACCAGCGCGCCCTTGGCCTCCAACCCGTCCATTTCGAAATCCCGAAGGATCAGGCGGATCTCCATCTCTGACGAGCCGCCGAACATGTCGGTCACATGGATGAACCCCTCGCGCCCGTCGGTGGTTTCGGGGGTCATCGTGGCCTGCGGCAGCGTCTGCACGATCTTCGCGGCCAGATGCGCGGCATTGACCATCTTTTCCTTCGCCAGCCCTGGGTGGATCGAGACACCGGTGATCTTGATCACCGCACGGTCGGCACTGAAGCTCTCATATTCGATCTCGCCCACGTCCTGACCATCCAGCGTATAGGCAAAGTCCACGCCCAGATCCTTGGGCAGCGGCGCGGTGACACCCCGCCCGATCTCTTCGTCCGGGGTGAAGGCGATGCGCAGCGGACCGCGTTTGATGTCGGGATTTTCCAGCAGGTGCCGCGCCAGCGTCATGATGATGGCCACCCCGGCCTTGTCATCCGCGCCCAGCAGCGTGGTGCCCGAGGCCGTGACCAGATCATGCCCCAGCTTTTCCGCCAGATAGGGGTGGTCCGCAGGCGACAGCACCAGTTCGGGATCGTCGGGAAAGGTGATGTCGCCGCCATTGTAGCGTTCGATCACCCGTGGCTTCACCCCCGTCGCATTGAACTGCGGCGCGGTGTCTACATGCGCCACCAGCCCCACGGTCGGCGCCTCTACGTTGCCGGGAATGGTGGCCAGCACCACGCCATAGTCGGTCAGCTGCACATCCTGCGCGCCAATCTCCGTCAGCTCGTCCCGCAACAGGTGCAGCATGTCGAACTGGATCGCGGTGCTGGGCGAGGAGGGTGAGTTCTCATCGCTCTGACTGTCGATGGCGGTATAGCGGACCAGCCGGTCCTGAAGTTCAGCGTCAAATTTGGTCTGCATCGGGGCCTCCTGCATGTGCCGCGAGAAAAGCGCGGGCGGAGGGGGAGGTCAAGGCGGGACGCGGGGTTCTTGCCCTCTAGCGAGCGAGCAGGAAATCTCGGGCAGGGCTGTTTGCGCTCAACGCAGATCAAGGTAGAGCTATTGTCAGTTTGGAACCGGCATTCTGTGAGCGGCAACAACCAAAACTCTGCTTTGCGGGGGCAGGTCGCAGGTTACTTCAGCTTGGACATGACCATATATGTGGTGAAGGCTGAGACATTTACGTCTGCGTGGAATAGCCGGTCAGCAAGTTCGGTGTATTCCTCCATGTCTGAGACGCTCATGGTCAATATGCTGCCGACTTCGCCCGACACCATATAGCATTGTGAAATCGCCTTTTCGCGTTCGAGCTGTTTGAAAAACTGCTGCCGATGTTGAGGGCCATGCCGTTCAAATTTGACCGACACGATGACGGTGAGTTTCCGTTCAAGGCAATCGGGGTCAATGATCGCAACGATCCGCTGAATTGCTCCGATTTCCTTGAGACGCGCGACCCGTCTCAGACAGGCAGAAGGCGAAAGGCCAACCCGTTCCGCCAGAACTTTGTTCGGCAGGTCCGCATTCTCTCTCAGGATGTCCAGAATATGGTGGTCTATCTGATCGAGATCTTTGTGCATGCTTCAAAGTTTCACAATTCTGCAGTTGACGCAATAAACGCGCGTTAGGCTCACAACTTTGCGCAATCATTTCAGGTCAAAGCAACTAGCGTCTCCGGCAACAAGGAGACCCCGAATGACGGAAAACGCTGCCTATCTCGATATGATCACGAAAAAAACCTATCCCTTGGGCAATCCCATCTGGCGATCGCCAGAGGGCAACCCCCTTTTGACAACCGATCAGCCGGGCATTACGCGCAGCGACATTGACACATCCAAACGGTCAATCTGGCGCTATGCGAAATCCCTGCCTTTGGAGATCGACGAACCTGTGTCACTTGGCGAGGGCTGCACCCCAATGATTGCACCCGAGATCGACGGCGACCGGTTTCACCTCAAACTGGAATGGTTTGCCCCAACAGGATCATTCAAGGATCGGGGTGCCTCGGTTCTTATCTCATATCTGAAACAACTGGGCATCGTGGAAATCTGTGAGGACAGTTCAGGCAATGCCGGGGCGTCGATTGCGGCATACGGAGCAGCGGCAGGAATGGATGTGAGCATATTGGTGCCGGAATACACGCAACCGGCCAAAGTGCTCCAGGCACGCGCCTATGGCGCAAGGGTGGAATTGGTGCCCGGCTCGCGCGGCGATACAGCACGAGCTGCCATTGAGCGCGCGGAAACGCTGTTCTATGCCAGCCACAACTGGCATCCGATGTTCCTGCAAGGCACCAAAAGCATTGGCTACGAAATCTGGGAAGACCTCGGATATCGTGCACCGGACAACATCGTCATTCCCGCTTCTGAGGGTAGCAATGTGTTGGGCTGCTACCTCGCATTCAGCGAACTCAAGCGCAGCGGTGAGATCGACCGCTTGCCACGTCTATTTGTCGTTCAACCCAAAAATTGCGCCCCACTGCATCACCTTCTTCAAGGTTCGAAACAAACTGAGTTCTTGCCGACCGTGGCTGAGGGGACGGCTGTACAAACGCCTGTACGGCTTTCCTATCTGGCGGAAGTTCTGGCGCTGACAGACGGAGGGTCGGTCGCTCTTTCAGAGGCAGAAATCGTTGCCGCAGCCAGGCGGCTGGCGAGAGCAGGGATTCTGGCTGAGGCAACCAGCGCTCAAGCTTGGGCTGGGGCTAAGAAGCTGTTGTTGAGCGGCCAAATCGCAACCGCCGATACCACTGTTGCTTTACTCACTGGAACAGGGCTGAAGTCTCAATCTGTGTTCTCTAAGTGAACGCAAAATGACAGGGTCAACCCAAAAAGCCATTGAAGGTGCTCCAGTCGCATACCCAAAACACTGAGAGGTAAAACGCTCATTTGAAACAGAAAAAGGCGCCCCGGTGGGCGCCTTTTGGGTGTGTCGTTTTCTGAACCGGATCAGCCGTTCAGCTTCTGAGCGACCAGTTGGTTGACCGCCTTGGGGTTGGCCTTGCCGCCGGTGGCTTTCATCACCTGACCGACGAACCAGCCTGCCAGCTTCGGGTTCACCTTGGCCTTCTCGACCTGCGCCGGGTTGGCGGCGATGATTTCGTCCAGGGCGGCCTCGATCGCGCCGGTGTCGGTCACCTGCTTCATGCCGCGCGCTTCGACGATTTCCGCCGGGTCGCCGCCTTCGGTATAGACGATTTCGAACAGATCCTTGGCGATCTTGCCCGAGATCGCGTCCGAGGCGATCAGGTCGATGATGCCACCCAGCTGCGCCGGAGAAACCGGGCTGTCGGTGATGTCATGGTCTTCCTTCTTCAGGCGGCCGAACAATTCGTTGATCACCCAGTTCGCGGCGATCTTGCCGTCACGGCCCTTGGCGACCTCTTCGAAATAGGTGGCGGCCTCGACCTCGGCGGTCAGAACGGAAGCGTCATAGTCGGTCAGGCCGAAATCGCCCATGAAGCGGGCCTTCTTCTGATCCGGCAGTTCGGGCAGGTTGGCGGCGATGTCGTCGACCCACGCCTGTTCGATCTCCAGCGGCAGCAGGTCCGGATCGGGGAAATAGCGGTAATCATGCGCTTCTTCCTTGGAGCGCATGGAGCGGGTTTCGCCCTTGTCCGGGTCATAGAGCCGGGTTTCCTGCTCGACCTTGCCACCGGCTTCGACGATGGCGATCTGGCGGCGGGCTTCGACCTCGATCGCCTGCTGGATGAAGCGCATCGAGTTCATGTTCTTGATCTC
>JALEGX010000082.1 GCA_022763485.1 Paracoccaceae bacterium
AGCAAAACGCCCTTGCAGGCCATGAAAGACTGGTACAAACTCAAACCAGAGCTGTTCAAGAAAATTCCTTACCAGCTTACGGGACGTGACATCTAGTTCTGGTTCTTTTTTGAGGCTTTTGTAAGTTACGCAGCAGTATTTTGGGGATGCCAATTCTTCGTTCTCACTGTCGTGTTTCCGATTGCTGAACATAAGCGGGCAGCCGTGTCAGACGCGGGGCAGTCCCCACTTCAATCAGAAAATTCCCCTGCGCCAGCGCATTCCTCGCGAGGCAATTTTCTCGCTGACAGCCCCTTGGTGCCAGCTTTGGTCATGTTCATCGAAACATTCAAAGTGAGGATCGAAAAATGGCTACTCAAACTCTGAAACTGAACGTCAAATCCGGCGAAAAAGACGGCAAGAACTTCTGGGACCGCTGCGGCGTCCTCTTCGTCAACACCGACGACAGTGGCAACATCACCTCGATCAACGTCAAACACAGCATGTTCCCCGATGTCGAAATGGTCGCCTTCCCGCGCCGCGATGAAGATCCGGTCACCGAGTGACCTTAGCGCCAGGGCGGGTTTCCCGCTCTGGCTTTCTTCTGGGGTGCGTATTCCGGGCTCACGCGCCCAGTGATTCCGATCTGATGCGCCCACCCATTCCGATTTTATCCGCCCACCGATTCCGGGGTATGCGCCCACCCCTCTGACGTGTTGCTGCGAGGCGATCTGCAGCTCGCTACCTTGCGGTTCTTTTTGGACCGGAGGAGCGCGATGAAGAGATTGCCGATGCGGAAGATACGAGACGTACTGCGACTTTCAGCCGAGGGTCTTTCGACCCGCCAGATGGCGTCGAGCCTGGCGATTGGCCGCACGACCCTGCGGGGTTACCTGGACCGCGCCCGCGACGCTGGCCTGAGCTGGCCGCTGCCGCCGGAGATGTCCGATGCTGAGCTCGAGGAGCGACTGTTCGCCCGGTCAGTTCTCGCAACCCAGCGCCGCGCCTCGCAACCAGACTGGCCCTATGTCCACCGGGAATTGCGCCGCAAGGGTGTCACGCTGTCCCTGCTCTGGGAGGAGTATCGCGCCGACCATCCTGATGGCTACGGTTACAGCCGCTTTTGCGAGCTCTATACCCGCTGGGAAGGCAAGCTGACGCCGGTGATGCGCCAGCGCCATCCCGCAGGCGAGCGGCTGTTCGTCGACTATGCCGGTGCCACGATAGACGTGGTCGACCCCAAAACCGGTGAGGTGCGCGCCGCGCAGCTGTTTGTCGCAACCCTCGGGGCCTCCAACTTCACCTACACCGAGGCGACCTGGTCCCAGGCGCTTCCGGATTGGATCTCCAGCCACGTGCGGGCTTTTTCCTTCTTCGGCGGCGTGGCCGCCCAGGTGGTGCCCGACAATTTGAAGGCCGGCGTCACCAAAGCCTGCTTCTACGACCCGGAGGTCAACCGCACCTACGCAGATCTGGCCGCGCATTACGACACCGCCGTGGTCCCCGCGAGGCCGCGCAAGCCGAAAGACAAGGCCAAGGTCGAAAGCGCCGTCCTGCTGGTCGAACGCTGGATCCTGGCGCGGCTGCGCAACCGGCAATTCTTCAGCCTCGAGGAAGTAAACGCCGCCATCCGCCCGTTGCTGGACAGGCTCAACAACAAGGTTTCCCGCCACCTTGGCGCCAGCCGCCGTCAGCTGTTCGAACAACTGGACAGGCCCGCCCTGAAGCCGCTGCCGGCCGAGCCCTACGTCTATGCCGAATGGAAGACGTGCCGCGCGGGGATCGATTACCACATCGCAATCGGCCGGCATTACTATTCCGTGCCGCACCAACTGGTGAAGAAAGAGCTGTGGGTCCGCATCACCGCCCGCACCGTCGAGGCTTTCCACGGCGGACAACGCGTGGCTTCGCATGTCCGCACCTCCGGCAACGGACAGCACTCCACCCAGCGGGATCATATGCCCGCCCATCACCGGTTCCGCGAAGATTGGACGCCGCAGCGCATCCATGCCCGGGCCGCCCGTGTGGGTCCCAATGTGGCGATCTTCGCCGAGGTGGTGATGCGCGGTCGCAAGCACCCCGAACAGGGCTACCGCACCTGCCTGGGTGTGATCCGGCTGGCCGACAAGTTCGGCCGGGACCGCCTTGACGCCGCCTGCAAGCGGGCGCTCGAGATCAACGCCCGTTCCTATTCGTCGGTCCATTCGATCCTGAAGAATGGGCTGGAGCGCAAGCCCCGCACCCGTGCCACGGAGGAGCCTGCAATCACCCACCCCAACATCCGTGGCGCCGATTACTTCCACTGAGAAAAGGACAGATCATGCTCAACCATCCGACCCTCGACCACCTGAAAGCCCTGCGCCTCGACGGCATGGCGGAAGCCTTTGCCGAATTGCAGAGGCAGGACAGCGTCGCCGAATTGAGCCACGCCGAATGGCTGGGCCTGCTCATTGATCGGGAAGCCGCCAGTCGGGAAACCAAGCGCTTCGAGACCCGCATGCGGGCCGCCAGGTTGCGCCATGTGGGCGCCTGCCCGGAAGATGTCGATTACCGCGCTCGCCGTGGCCTCGACAAAGCCCTCTTCCAAAGCCTGCTCACGGGCAAATGGATCGCCGACAAGCGCAACCTGATCATCACCGGCCCCTGCGGCGTCGGCAAGACATGGCTGGGCTGCGCGCTGGCGCAGGCCGCCTGCCGCGATGGCACCACTGTGCTCTACAAGCGCATGCCGCGCCTCTTCGAGGAGCTCGAAATGGCCCATGGCGATGGTCGCTTCCCCCGCCTGTTCCACAGTCTCACGAAAACCCAGCTGCTGATCCTCGATGACTGGGGGCCGGACCGGCTGACCGCACCGCAGCGCCGCGACCTGATGGAGATCGTCGAAGACCGCTACGGTCGCGGCTCAACCATGATCACCAGCCAGCTGCCCATCAAGGCATGGCACGAGGTCATCGGAGAGCCGACCTTCGCGGACGCCATCCTCGACCGCATCGTTCACAATGCCTACCGCCTCGAACTCGAGGGACAATCCATGCGCAAGACCATCGCCAAAATGGATGACGAAATCCCCCAAACCTGATACCCGGAAACCTATGCCTCACGGCAACGCGTCAAGGGTGGGCGAATAGCCCGGAACAGGTGGGCGCATGTTGTCGGAATGAATGGGCCGATCCTCCGGAATACGCATTCTGGGGCGACAGAACTAAGCTGTAGTTCGGCTTTCAGGTGAAATTTCGTGGGCATGGGCAATTTATTTCTGCCGTATTCACTTCGCTATCGGCTGGACTGTAAGGACGTATTCGCACCACGTCGCCGGTGCCCTTGGGTTCCCGATCATGGTCAGCTAGGCTTTCGAGATGTGTAGGAACGCCGCTGATTTCAGATTTGTCGATGTACATCCAAGAGTACTGCTGGTCGGGGCCTGTCCTGGACGTGAAGAGGAACGGGACGGAAGGCCTTTCGCAGGGCAGTCCGGTCAAAATCTTGAAATCATGCTGCGACGCTTGCAGGTCCTGCATCCGCTGGTTTTTCCATCGCCGCAACTAGATGCCTACAGCTTAGTCAATGCACATTCACTGCCAAGATATCCCGAGCGTGAGGGATATGATGGGAGCACGCAGCCACGCAAACAGGACGTTCTGGCACCCGAGAACCGAGCTAGGCTCATTGCCCGTTTGCAGCGCGTTCAGCCCGAAATCATCGTTTACCTGGGAAAGGCGGCACAGTTCGCCCACGAAGTGTTTGAAGAGCATATTCCTGACATAAGAGCCTACCGAACAGGGCACCCATCAACCCAAGCCTGGAATACTCCGCGCCAATATCGAGGCATGCCGCGAGAAGAAAAAATCCGCCGCTGGGCTGAAGACCAGTTCGCTGCAGTTGAGTGA
>JALEGX010000083.1 GCA_022763485.1 Paracoccaceae bacterium
CAGGTGGCGGAATTGGTAGACGCGCTAGCTTCAGGTGCTAGTGTCCGTATGGACGTGGAGGTTCGAGTCCTCTCCTGGGCACCATTCCCCGAACATTTTGACACCCAAAAGCATGAGCGAAGTGCGTCCGGGAATCACCTGTTGTCATTGCCCGCAAATCTTTCCAGTTTCACGCAAATTTCCGTTTGACGCCCCCCGCGACTCTGCGTATATGCCACCCCACAACACCTGCCCAGGTGGCGGAATTGGTAGACGCGCTAGCTTCAGGTGCTAGTGTCCGTATGGACGTGGAGGTTCGAGTCCTCTCCTGGGCACCATTCCCCGAACATGTGAAATCACGCAGCCGCAAAGCGGCAGATTCGGGTGTTACTGATCCTTGACGTTCATACCCGGCACGCTGTCTGCGGTGACACGGCTCCTGCAAAGTTCGACAAAGGCTTTGACCGTGCTGTTGCTTTCTGCACCGCGCGCCATCAACAGTCCCATCTTCATTGGTCGGACCTTGCCGATGAGCGGGATGAACTTCAACAACCCTCCATCCGGCGACAGATCCGACAACGGGCGCACGTTGGCGATGGAATAGCCAAACCCGTTGGCCACCATGGACCGCATCACGGCCATGTCCTTGGTCCGCTCCGCAATCTTGGGCCGAATCCCGGCCAGGCTGAAGAAGGACAGGAAGTACTCACTGCTCAGCGGCAGATCCAGCAGGACCATCGGGTACTCTTTCAGCTCCTCGACCGACACTTCGGTCAGATGGGCCAGCGGATGCGTTTCGTTCACCAGAACATGCGGCGGCAGATCGACCAGCGGCTCAAAGTCCAGATCGGAAGGGATGTCCAGATTGTAGGTCAGCGCCACATCGACTTCTGCCTTCCTGATCTGGCTGAAAATCTCGGTCTGGTTCAACTCGCTCTGCGACACCCGGACATTGGGGTGCTGCAACTCGAACTCGCGCCGCAGCTTCGGCAGCAGGAGCTGCGCAAAGGTCATAAGACACCCAACCGAGATCGGCCCCTGCACGTTGCCCGAGATATCTCCGGCGATGGACGCCAACAGATCCGCTTCGCGCAGAACCACAAGCGATTGCTCCATCAACCGGTGACCGGCCTTCGTCAGCGACAAGCCCTGCGCATGTTTGCGCACGAAAAGGGGCAGCCCGAATTCCTCTTCGAGCTGAGAGATCGCCGCCGAGATCGACGGCGACGATACATTGACCTTGTCGCTGGCCGCAGCAATGGAGCCGCACTCCCCGACAGCGACAAAATACTCCAGTTGGCGAAGCGTGTAACGGACTGGCATCGCCGCAAGTATCCCTCGGCTGGCGCTTGGATCAAGCCTTGTATCGGATCCAGGTCGTCTTGAGCGCAGTATATTTCTCAAGGCTGTGCAGCGACAGGTCGCGCCCGAAGCCCGATTGCTTCATCCCGCCAAACGGCGTCTGGGCCGAAAGCGCATCCACTGTGTTGACCGAAACCGTCCCGACCATCAACCGGTCCGACACGCGGCAGGCCCGGCTCAGGTTGTCGGTCCAGACAGAAGCCGCCAGCCCATAGATGCTGTCATTGGCCATGGTGACGGCCTCTTCCTCGCTGTCGAAGGGAATCACCGACAGGACCGGGCCAAAGATCTCATCGCGGGCCAGCGGATTGTCATGGGACACATCGTCAAAGATCGTGGGCTGCACGAAACATCCCTTGCCGTCCACATGCACCCGTTCCCCACCGGCGACCAGATTGGCCGATTTCTTGCCGTCCTCGACAAAGCGCATGATGCCCTGCGTCTGTTTTTCGTCCACGATAGCCCCCATTTTCGACGCCGGATTCAGCGGATCGCCCGGCTGCGTCGCCCGCGCGCGTTCGATCATCAACTCGACAAAGCGGTCCTTGATCGAACGCTCCACGTAAAGCCGCGAGTTGGCGGAACAGACTTCGCCCTGATTGAAGAAGATGCCAAAGGCAGCCATGTCAGCCGCGGCTTCCAGGTTTTCGCAATCGGCAAAGATCAGGTTGGGGCTTTTGCCGCCGGTTTCCGGCCAGACCTGTTTCAGGTTCGACTGGCCCGAATACTGCATGAACATCTTGCCGATACCGGTTGATCCGGTGAAGGCCAGACAGTCCACATCCATGTGCAGACCCAACGCCTTGCCCGCGGTCACGCCATAGCCCGGCACCACGTTGAACACACCGTCCGGCACCCCGGCCTCAGCCGCCAGCTCCGCCAGCCGCAGGGCCGACAGCGGCGATTGCTCCGCCGGTTTCAGCACCACTGAATTACCCGCGGCGAGCGCAGCGGCCGCCTTCCACGTCGCCATGTCCAGCGGGAAGTTCCAGGGCGTCACCGCCCCCACAACGCCCAGAGGCACGCGGCTGACCAGCGCCAGGTCGCCGGGGCCGGTCGGCGCCACCTCGTCATAGACCTTGTCGATGGCTTCGGCATACCATTGAAAGAAATGGGCCGAGCCGGGCGCATCCACGGTCACCGCATCCGTGACCAGCTTGCCCATGTCCAGACTGTCGAGCAGCGCCAGTTCAACCAGGTTTTCCCGGATCAGATCCGCCAGTTTCAGCAGAACCGCCTTGCGGTCGCCCGGCGCCATGCGCGACCAGCGACCATCCTCGAACGCGCCGCGCCCGGCGGCGACAGCGCGGTCCACGTCCTCTGCATCGCATTCCGCAACCTGCGCCAGCACCGCACCGGTGGCCGGGTTGATGCTGTCGAATGTCTTGCCGGACGCCGCCTCGACAAACTTGCCGTCGATGAAAGCCTGCGTGCGGAACTGCAAGGCAGCCGCGTATGATTTCCATTCGGAATGTGTGAAGTCAACCATTTCTCGAACCTTTGTCTTTGTCCTTTGAGGACTTACTCGTCGCCTGGCACGCCATAGGAGGGGGCGTGTGTTGGGTTGAGGGCGCGCTGGATATAGTCGTTGAGCTGGGGCTTGTAGATCTCCCAGGC